>NZ_QUIH01000006.1:146926-232204 GCF_003479985.1 Clostridium sp. AM43-3BH | reverse complement strand
TTGTATATAAATTAAATTATTTTAAAAAATATTAAAATTATGATTGAAAAATACATAAAAGTCAGATAAAATATCATTAGAAGCAAAAAAACAAGGGGAACATACAAAAAACATCTCATCTTAAAAATAGTTTCCGATGGTTGTTGAAAACAGACAGAAGAAACGCTAAGCCGCAAAAATGAGATGTGTGAGCTAAGAAAGGGAGGAATGAACCATGTTTTATGTCGATTTAAACAGTGATTTAGGTGAGAGCTTCGGTAACTATACGATTGGTATGGATGAAGAAATTCTTCAGTACGTGTCTTCCGCCAACGTAGCCTGTGGATGGCATGCAGGTGATCCGATGGTTATGGATAAGACCATCGCACTGGCAAAGAAATACGGAACCGCAGTAGGAGCACATCCGGGATTTCCGGATCTGATGGGCTTCGGTCGAAGAAACATGGTGGTAACTCCGGAAGAAGCGAAAGCATATCTGAAATACCAGCTCGGCGCATTGAGCGCATTTACTAAGAGCCAGGGCGTAAAAATCCAGCACGTAAAACCGCACGGCGCATTCTACAACATGGCAGCTGTTGATGAGAAGCTGGCGAGAGCGATGTGTGAAGCAGTCTATGAAGTAGATAAAGATATCATCTTCATGGGTCTGGCAGGATCCCAGATGATCAAGGCAGCCGAGGAGGTTGGTTTACAGGCAGCGAGCGAGGTGTTCGCAGACCGTGCATACAACGATGACGGAACCCTGGTTTCCAGAAAACTTCCGGGAGCAGTCATCAAAGATAAAGACCTGGCAATCAAACGTGTCGTAAGAATGGTAAAAGAAGGAAAAGTTGAGAGCATCAACGGAAACGACATTTCCATCAAGGCAGATTCCATCTGTGTACACGGAGACAACCCAAAAGCGCTGGAGTTCGTAAAGAACATTCGTGAGACCCTGGTAGCCGAGGGAGTGGAGATTAAAAATCTGTTCCGCTAATACGTATATAAGGAGAAGAAAAATATGGGAGAAAAGAAAAAAAGTAATGCGAACACGACAGCCCTGATTGGCGCCGCGTTCCTGATGGCAACGTCTGCGATCGGACCTGGTTTCCTGACGCAGACTGCAACCTTTACCGGTCAGTATGGCTCTATTTTCGCACTGGCAATCATCTGCACCATTCTTCTGGATGTTACAACCCAGTTAAATATCTGGTCCATCATCGGTGTGTCCGGTATGCGTGGACAGGATATCGCAAATAAAGTTGTTCCGGGACTCGGATATTTCATTGCGTTTCTTGTGTCTCTCGGCGGTCTGGTATTCAATATCGGTAACGTCGGCGGCGCCGCAACCGGTTTTAATATCGTATTCGGTTTCCCACTGAAAGTCGGAACCGTTGTAGCCGGTGTCATCGGTATCCTGATCTTCTTATCCAAGGATGCGAAAAACTTCATGGATAAGCTGACCAAATACTTAGGAAGCATCATGATTGTTACCGTACTTTATGTAGCATTCCGTTCCAAACCTCCGGTTGTTGAGGCAATCAGCAGCGTTGGACATCTGAACGAATTCCCGAACCTGGTATTCCCGATTATTACCCTGCTTGGCGGAAGCTGCGGCGGTTACATCACATTCTCCGGTGCCCATCGTCTTCTGGATGCAGGTTTCTCCGGAACCAAGGATCTTCCGCACGTTCGCCGCTCCGTATTAATGGGCGTCAGCGTATCGGGTGTTATGAGAATTTTACTGTTCCTCGCAGTTTTAGGCGTTGTTACAGCAACTCCGGAAGTAGTTGGAAGCGAAGCATGGGTAGCAAGCCCGCCAGCAGCAGCTTTTAAGGCAGGCGCAGGCATCATCGGTTACAAGATCTTCGGTCTGGTTATCCTGTTTGCAGCTATCACCTCCATCATCGGTGCAGCGTATACATCCGTATCCTTCTTAAAGACCCTGCATCCGTTCATCATGGAGAATGAGAAATGGTTCGTTATCGGCTTCATCGCTGTATCGACCGTTATCATGACATTACTTGGACAGCCGGCAACTCTTCTGGTTCTGGCAGGTTCCGTAAACGGACTGATTCTTCCGATTACACTGCTTGTCATTCTTCTGGCAAGCCGCAGGAAAGATATCGTCGGTGAAAATTACAAACATCCGACCGTACTCATCGTACTTGGTGTATGCGTTGTTCTTCTGACCGGTTACTCAGGAATCAAGGCTCTGCCGAAGATTCTTACCATCTTTGGTTAATGAATGAAAAAATGCAAAAAATGTGGTAAAATAATAAAAAACGATTAAACGGACAGGCGCCCGGCGGACTGGCTGGATGAGCACGCAGATGGCTGGCTTATGGCAGCAGGTCTGCCGGGCGTTTCCCTGTAACTGGCTTGTTGGGTCGGAAGCAGTTTTTAGGTTTTTCGAAGAAAAGCAGAACAGGCAGGCGGGGGCTTCGTTTATCTGACAGGAGGTATATATGAGCGAGGTAAGATACCTTGTAGCGGGCGACAGCGCTGTGTGCGTTGAGTTTGGCAATGAAATCAGCCCGGAGATCAACAAGAAAATCCGCGCATTCAAGATTGCGGTTGAAAAAAGCGATATACCGGGAATTGTGGAGACGGTTCCGACATACCGCTCCTTATTAGTACATTATCATCCGGAAGTGATCGGATTCAAGGCACTCACAGAAAAATTTGATAAATTGATGGGTTCCTTATCCAGCATTCCGATCCCGCCGCCAACCGTTATCGAAATTCCGGTTCTCTACGGCGGAGAGATGGGTCCGGATATTGAAAATGTTGCGGAGCACAATCACAAGACCGTGGAAGAGGTCATCAAGATTCATACATCTGAAGAATATCTAATCTACATGATTGGATTCATCGCTGGATTCCCATATCTGGGCGGCATGAGCAAAGAGATCGCAACCCCGCGTCTGAAGAGCCCGAGAGTGAAGATTGAGGGCGGCTCCGTCGGTATTGCCGGTGAGCAGACCGGTATCTACCCGGTAGCATCTCCGGGAGGCTGGCAGTTAATTGGACGGACTCCGTTAAAACTCTATGATGCAGACCGCGAGAAACCAGTGCTTCTGGAAGCGGGACAGTATATCAAGTTTGCTGCAGTAACCGAGGAAGAGTATAAAAAGATCGAAAAAGAAGTCGAAGATGGAACCTACAAATACGTTGTGTACGATAAGGAGGTATAAAGATGGGCATTAAGTTTGCAAGCGGCGGATTCCTCACAACCGTACAGGACATGGGACGCACCGGCTATCAGGAGTCCGGTATGTCTGTATCAGGCGTTATGGATCAGCGTTCCGCAGCGATCGCGAATATTTTAGTGGGAAATGATGAAAACGAGGCGGTTCTGGAAGTAACCCTGATGGGACCGATGATGGAATTTACAGAAGACAATATTATCGCAGTAACCGGCGGCAATCTGGTTCCAAAGGTAAATGGAAAAGATCTTCCGATGTATCAGGCAGTTTTAGTACATAAGGGCGATTCCATGAACTTTGCCGGTATGACAAGTGGAAGCCGCGTGTACATTGCAGTAGCAGGCGGGCTGGATATCCCGGTACAGATGGGCAGCAAATCCACCAACTTAAAGCTGAAAGTAGGCGGTTATCAGGGAAGAAAGATCGGTGGCGGGGACGAGATTGGTTTTGCCGCTCCGAAGACGACCCTTCCAAATATGAGAAAGAGAAAAGTGACGCCGGAGGACTTCTCCCAGACGGAGAAAACCATCCGCGTTGTCATGGGACCGCAGGATGACTGCTTTACCGAGAAAGGTGTAGAGACTTTCTTAAGCAGCACATATGCATTTACGAATGAGTCCGACCGTATGGGCTGCCGTCTCGAGGGCGAGGTCATCGAGCATAAAAATGGCGGCGATATTATCACAGACGGTATCGCCTTTGGTGCGATTCAGGTGCCGTCCCACGGACAACCGATTATCATGATGGCGGATCATCAGACCACCGGCGGTTATACGAAGATTGCTGGCGTTATCTCTGTGGATCTTCCGCTGGTTGCACAGTCCAGACCGGGTTATAAAGTACATTTCCAGAAAGTAACGGTTGAGGAAGCACAGAAGCTCTACATTGAGCAGGTGGAAAAACTCAAGGCACTCAAAGAAGAATTGGCAAAAGTACCGGAACCGTGCGGAGAACTCGATGCGGTGATTCAGGTAGCGGTTGGATGTGAATCGAAGAGATACTGGAATCCGATTGGAACCTACCGGGTTGTGATCGATGGAACTGAATATATGGTTGAATTAGAGGAAGAGACTGAAAGATTCAGATAAACCTCAGATGTATTGAAAGATATGGAGGGAACGTATATGGCAGATTATAGCAAAATGACACCACCGGAAGTATGGAAACTGATTCGGACTGGCGAGATTACCCGCCCGACGGCTGGCATGTGTGCCGGATATGCACAGGCAAATCTGGTTATCCTGCCGAAGAAGTACGCGGATGATTTTAAAGAATTTGCAAGAAAGAACCCGAAACCGTGTCCAATCCTGGAAGTCGTAGAGGGCACACCGGATATCCACGATATGGGCGAGGGCGCGAGCATCGTGACGGACATCCCGAAATATTTCATTTACCGCGACGGTGTGAAAGTCGATGAGGTGACAGATGTTTCTTCTTATTGGAAAGAAGATTCGGTTGCATTCCTGATTGGCTGCAGCTTCTCCTTTGAGGAGGCGCTTATGAAAGCCGGCATTGAAGTGCGCCATATCGCGCAGGGCTGCAATGTTTCCATGTACAAGACTAACATCCAGTGTGAGAGCGCCGGCGTGTTCAAGGGACCGATGGTTGTCAGCATGCGTCCCATGACCCCAGAAAACGCACAGAAAGCCAAAGAGATCACAGACCGTTATCCAAACGTACACGGCGGTCCGGTCCAGATCGGCGATCCGGCAGCGATCGGTATCAAGGATATTTCCAAACCAGACTATGGCGATCCAGTCGAGATCCGCGAGGGTGAGATCCCGGTATTCTGGGCTTGCGGCGTTACCCCTCAGGCAGCGATTGAAAATGCAAAACTTCCGTTAGTCATTACCCACGCACCGGGACATATGTTCATTACCAATGTCCTGAATACGGAGCTGAATGATTATCTGGAAGCGAAGAAGCAGAAATAGGCAGAATCGGTTCTTCCATTGCAGGAACGGTTTTATCGAAAAATAAGGTTTGACGGAGATTTCCCAGTCTCCTTCAAATAAATTCTCTTGAGAAAAGAGAAAAAGTTCATTACCAACCTAAAAAGCGGCGAAAAGGGAAGATGGAATCTGAGAGGAGGAAGTCTTCCTTTTTCATGTGTATCTCATGCGTATATCATACGCTTGGGATGAAATGCACTTACCTTGTAAATTCCTTGAGAAAATCGTTGAAAAAACCTTGTATTTTCAAGGAAAAACCGCTTGACACGTCCGGGACGGTGTAATATAATATGTCAGTATGACGTGAGTCGGGATATGCCGGCACCAAAGCCCCGGAGCAGGCATTTCATGATATAGTTAATCTCAATTATAGGAAGTAAAACAGGAGGTCAACCAATGAAGAGTTTTATGGCTAGTCCAGCAACAATCGAGAGAAAATGGTATGTAGTTGACGCTACAGGATATACATTAGGTCGTCTTGCATCTGAGGTAGCAAAAGTATTAAGAGGTAAGAACAAACCGATCTTCACCCCGCACATGGATTGCGGCGATTACGTAATCGTAGTAAACGCAGAGAAGATCAAAGTAACTGGTAAGAAACTGGATCAGAAGATCTACTACAATCACTCTGATTATGTAGGTGGTATGAGAGAGACAACCCTTCGTGAAATGATGGCTAAGAAGCCGGAGAAGGTTGTTGAGTTAGCAGTTAAGGGTATGCTTCCAAAGGGACCTTTAGGAAGAAGCATGATTACGAAACTTCATGTATACGCAGGTCCGGAGCACGAGCAGGCAGCTCAGAAGCCGGAAGTTTTAGAAATCAAGTTTTAATTAAAGGCACTGGAAGGAGGAAACAATAATGGCTAACAAATTTTACGGAACAGGCAGAAGAAAAAAATCTATCGCTAGAGTATACCTTGTACCGGGAACCGGCAAGATTACAATCAATAAAAGAGACATCGACGAGTACTTTGGTCTTGAGACCCTGAAGGTAGTTGTACGTCAGCCGCTCGTAGCAACCGAGACTGTTGATAAGTTCGATGTACTTGTAAACGTACGTGGTGGTGGTTTTACAGGCCAGGCAGGTGCTGTAAGACACGGTATCTCCAGAGCACTTCTTCAGGCAGACGCTGATTACCGTCCGGTACTGAAGAAAGCAGGCTTCTTAACTCGTGACCCGAGAATGAAAGAGCGTAAGAAGTACGGTCTCAAAGCAGCTCGTCGCGCTCCGCAGTTCAGCAAGCGATAATCTACAACTTAAAAATGCTAAAAAAGCCCGGAAATATGGCATTTTCCGGGCTTTTTCTATGCCTGAAATCACCTGATTCCGATGGTGAAATTTGAGAAAATTTGACTTCAAATTAGTCCATTTTGATGGGTTTACCATGGGTTTACGGCCTATTTTTGAGCCTAATGGGTGGGAAAATGGGTTTACAGAAGGCCATTTTGGAGGGGAAATTCGCCCCATATCCTTGACAGATTTTCGGCAAACATCTGGCTGAAACGGAATGAAAAACAGTGTCAGGTTCGTTTGGCGAGTTCTGACGAATTCTGCAAAAAAATAATATCAGGTATCCTGTTACATAGAGCCTTGGCTCATTCTTTGAAAACGAGAATGGGTCGAGGCTCTATTTTTTTCGCCCGAAATCCGGCGAGACAAATTTGAGCAGGAGGTAACAGGTATGACGGATTTCAATCAGAAGACCCATGACACCGATGTGGGCAGTCATGGCGGACAGTCGAGGCAGATGATGGAGGTGTTTGAGAACCAGGAGTTTGGTTCGATCCGGTTGTTACAGGAGGCAGGCAAGACCTTCTTCTGTGCAAGCGACGTGGCGAAAGCGTTGGGATATGTGAATCCCTACGCCGCAGTGAAACGCCATTGTAGAGGCCCCCTAACGAAACGCGAGGGGGTCGTTCAGAAGGTGAATCAGTATGGAGATGCTGGAGAGCAGGTCGTTGAAATCTCCTTTATCACGGAAGGTGATGTTTACCGGCTGATCGTTCACAGCAAGCTGCCATCGGCAGAACGGTTTGAACACTGGGTGTTTGATGAAGTTCTCCCGTCCATCCGAAAGCATGGTGTGTATATGAGCGATTCTATTTTGGATCAGGTGATTCAGCAGATTCAGCATCCGGAGGTCATCTACACCCTGGCGAAGGAGCTTGTGGCCGAGAGAGAGCAGCTTGAGGGTATCCGCAAACAGCTGGATGCGGCACAGCCCAAGGCAGACTACTTCGACACCTTTGTGAATTCGGAGGATTGTACCTGCATCCGGAATTTCTGTAAGGAAATCGGAATCCCGGAGAAGACGGCAGTAGCTCTCTTACTGGATCATCGCTATCTGTACCGCAGTCCAAGCGGCTGGCTGATGCCTTTTGCAGACAAATCTGCAAGGGGCTATTTTATTGTCCGGGATTGCTACGGCAGAAGCGGAAAACTGGTGCAGCAGACGAGAGTGACCTGCAAGGGAAAGAATCATCTCTTCAAGTTGTTTAAGAAATGGGGTGTGATCGAATGACGCTTTTTACAGAGGGACGCCTTCAGGCGTTTGAACGCATGATGCAGGATACCGGCAAATACCATCGACGGGAGGACAGCGAAGATCGTCCGCGCAAATGTCCGAAGAAAAAAACGGAGCCTGCGAAAAAGGATGGTGAGCACCATGCCGGTATTCAGGGTTGAGAAAAACAGCAATTACACAACGATGTGCAATTACCACCTGCGGGATCAGGGTCTCAGCCTGAAAGGAAAAGGACTTCTCTCTATGCTGCTTAGTTTACCGGACACATGGAACTATTCGGTACGGGGATTATCTTCGATTACACCGGATGGCGTAGATGGGGTGCTTACAGCTCTGAAAGAACTGGAACGTCTTGGATATCTGGAAAGGAACCAGCAGCGTGAGAGTAACGGTCGGATGGGCAGAGCGGAGTATGTGATCTATGAGATGCCAAGGAAAAAGCCGTGTACGGAAAAGCCGTATACGGTAAATCCGGATACGGACACACCGGTTACGGAAAATCCCGCGCAATTAAGTACTAATAGAACAAGTACTGAAACAATCAATAAAAGAGAGAAGAAGGAAATCCAGCACCGGTATGGCTCATACGAAAATGTCCTTCTCTCTGACACGGAATACGGCAAGCTCCGGCAGGAGTTCCCAGGAGATTATCAGATGCGGGTGGAACGGCTCTCTGAGTATCCGCTTTGAGCTTTCTTTTATGAATATGGCTACGGATGCCTCGAATTTTGAGAAGATGGTGCGCATCCCGTACCAGAAGGATCATTTCAATCCGGTGCGCACGGAGTACAGCACCATGCTGCGCCGCCAGCTTGCCCAGGGCAACAACGGCCTGACCAAGACGAAGTACCTGACGTTTGGCATTGAAGCAGAATCCATGAAACAGGCAAAGCCGAGGCTCAATCACATTGAGATCGACCTGATGAACAACTTCAAACGCTTGGGTGTCCGGGCAAAATTGCTGAACGGTAAGGAACGGCTTCATCTGATGCACGATATGTTCCACATGGGTGACCATGACCGATTCAATTTCGATTGGAAGTGGCTGCCGGAGAGCGGGCTGTCGGTAAAGGACTTTATTGCCCCGACCGGGTTTGCCTTTCCGAAGAACCGTGTTTTTCAGATGGGTGGGATGTATGGTTCCATGTCCTATCTCCAGATTACGGCTTCCGACCTGTCGGATCAGCTGCTGAAGGACTTTCTGGATATGGAATCCAGCCAGATTGTGACCATGCACATTCAGTCGGTAGACCAGAACAAAGCAATCAAATCCATCAAGCACACCATTACGGAGCTGGATCGTTCCAAGATTGAGGAACAGAAGAAAGCTGTCCGTTCCGGATACGATATGGACATCATTCCGTCAGATTTGGCAACTTACGGCAGGGACGCAAAGGCACTGCTGAAGGAATTGCAGAGCCAGAATGAGCGTATGTTCCTGCTGACCTTTCTGGTGATGAATACCGGCGAGACGGAGCAGGAGCTGGAAACCAATGTGTTTCAAGCTTCCAGTATCGCGCAGAAGTACAACTGCAACCTGCGCCGTCTGGACTTTCAGCAGGAGCAGGGGCTGATGAGCTGTCTGCCGCTGGCACAGAACCTGATTGAGATTCAGCGCAGCATGACTACCAGCAGCACGGCAATTTTCGTTCCGTTTACCACCCAGGAACTGTTTCAGACCGGGAAAGAGGCTCTGTACTATGGGCTGAATGCTCTGTCCAACAACCTGATTATGGTTGACCGGAAAAAGCTCAAAAACCCCAACGGGCTGATTCTGGGTACTCCCGGTTCCGGTAAATCCTTCTCTGCCAAGCGAGAAATCGCCAATGCGTTTCTGGTGACGGATGACGATGTAATTGTGTGCGATCCGGAAGCCGAGTACACGGCACTGGTGAAGAAATTTGAGGGGCAGGTCATTAAAATCAGCCCTTCCAGCGCGCAGTATATCAACCCGATGGACATCAATGCGAACTATTCGGAAGAGGATACCCTGCGAAGTTCTGTCAAATGTAGATAATCTGACAATACGAACATGGCTCACACGTAGTCTTCGACACCGAATATCAGCCAGCACACATATGAGGACGGAAAATGTAGCAGCTTTTGAAAAATTGCTTTTTCTGCTCAAAGTGCTATAATCGGAATATACCGAATACAAAGGGAGGAAAGCTCCCATGCCAAGACCGCCACGGTGCCGTCGAATTTGTGGCGTACCACAGGTCGATACATTCTGTCCTAACGGGTGCGAGAATACCGAGCCGATCCTGCTGACGCTGGACGAATACGAGGTCATTCGGCTGGTTGACTTGGAGCAGCAAACCCACGAGCAGTGTGCCGCTCAAATGGAGATTTCCCGCTCTACCGTGCAGGAGATTTACGAAAGCGCACGGAGCAAGATCGTAGCGTGTCTTGTCTACGGGAAACCGCTGCACATCACCGGGGGAAACTACCGCATCTGCGGAGGACAGGAGGCAGCTCACTGCGGCCGTTGCTGCCGGATGCAGAGAGCCAACATGGAAAAATCAGGCAAAACTTGCAAAGGAGATTCCATTATGAAAATTGCAGTTACCTATGACAACGGTCAGATCTTTCAGCATTTCGGTCACACCGAGCAGTTCAAGCTTTATGAATCTGTGGACGGCAAAATCGTCCATGCGGAAGTCGTTGATACCAACGGCAGCGGTCACGGCGCACTGGCAGGATTCCTGATGCAGAACGGCGTGGACACTTTGATTTGCGGAGGCATCGGCGGCGGTGCGCAGGCAGCACTCGCCGAAGCGGGCATCAAGCTCTACGGCGGTGTCAGCGGGGACGCTGACGCGGCGGTGAGCGCATTGCTCAACGGAAGTTTGGGCTACGATCCCAATGTTCACTGTGACCACCATGACCATGAACACGGCGAGGCTGGTCACTCCTGCGGTGACCACGGCTGCGGCAAGCATAGCTGCCATTGATATGGAACGCACACTGACACAACTTCCGTTCTGGTCATCCTTGACCGAACGCGAAATGGACACACTACGCCGAAGTGCCTTTGTCCGTCATTATAAAAAGGGTGCGTTCGTTCACAGCAGCGACAATGAATGTCTCGGAATGCTGTTTATTCTTTCCGGCGAGATCCGCACCTATCTTCTCTCTGATGAGGGGCGGGAGGTAACGCTGTTCCGCCTGTATCCGGGCGAACTATGCGTGCTTTCCGCCTCCTGCGTGATCAGTCAGATCACCTTTGATACACAAATGACTGCCGGAATGGATACGGACATTCTGATTATCTCTGCAAATGTCATTGCTGCACTCAAGGAGAAAAATCTCCATGTCCGCTGTTTTCTTTATGAACTGGCAACGAAACGGTTTTCTGATGTGATGTGGGCGATGCAGCAGATTATGTTCAAGGGATTGGATCAGCGGCTGGCAGAATTTCTCTTTGCCGAAGCGGAACGTACCGGCTCCGACACGATACGCATGACCCATGAGCAGATCGCCCAGCACATCAGCTCGGCACGGGAGGCAGTGGCACGGATGCTCAAAAGCTTCTCGGAGGACGGGCTGGTGGAGCTGAAGCGTGGTGCAATCACGCTGCGGGATAAGAACAGACTAAATCGTCTAAAATAAAAAGAAATGTGACTTCGTTACAGAAGAAAATCATAGATTTGCTACAATAAAAGCAGAAAAACAGGAAGGAGTATCCGCCATGAAAGAAACGAAATACGCAGGAACTCAAACCGAAAAAAACCTGATGGCTGCCTTTGCCGGTGAGTCCGAGGCGCGCAACAAATACACCTATTTTGCATCCAAGGCCAAGAAGGAAGGCTACGAGCAGATCGCGGCGCTGTTCCTCAAAACCGCTGATAATGAGAAGGAACACGCCAAGCTGTGGTTCAAAGAGCTGAACGGCATTGGCGACACCGCCGAAAACCTTCTCTCCGCCGCTGAGGGCGAGAACTACGAGTGGACGGATATGTACGACGGCTTTGCCAAAACCGCCGACGAGGAGGGTTTCCATGAGCTGGCCCAGCGTTTCCGCCTGGTAGCCGCCATTGAAAAGCATCATGAGGAGCGCTACCGTGCCCTGCTGCACAATGTGGAGATGGCGGAGGTCTTCGCCAAGAGTGAGGTCAAGGTATGGGAGTGCCGCAACTGCGGGCATATCGTGATCGGTGAGAAAGCACCGGAGGTCTGCCCGACCTGTAACCATCCCCAGAGCTACTTTGAAATTCACGCAGAAAACTATTAAAGAGAAAAGGAGAACGAATCATGGAGCAGAAGTTTTACATTTGCAAGCATTGCGGCAACATCATTGCCAAGGTCAAGGACACGGGCGTTCCCGTCATCTGTTGCGGTGAGCCGATGAGCGAGATCATCCCCGGTACCACCGACGCCGCCGTGGAGAAGCACGTCCCTGTCTGGACTGTGGAAAACGGCATCGTTCATGTCAAGGTCGGCTCCGTAGAGCATCCCATGCTGCCGGAGCACTACATCGAGTGGGTGTCCCTCCACACCAAGCAGGGCAACCAGCGCAAGGAACTGCACCCGGGCGAGAAGCCGGAGGTCTGCTTTGCGCTCTGCGAGGGCGACGAAGTCGAGGCGGTCTACGCCTACTGCAACCTCCACAGTCTGTGGAAAGCGTGATCGTTCCGCGCATGGTATCTTAGAACCAACATAGAGAACTGAATGTCATGTATTGCAGGCAGGAGGCAAACAAGTCATGAAAGCACATAAATATTGGTCAATCGGAGCGGTAATTACCATGTTTGGAACTTTTTGCACTGGATATAAAGGCTCAAAAACAACGCATAAGTACCTTGCGCTTAGTTCCTTGATCTGCATGGTTATGGCAGTATATACGGGTCATAAAATGATTTCAGGGAATAAGAAAACAAAGAGAGTAAAACAAGCGGAAGCTGTGGATATTCTTTGAGTAAGATAGGAATCGTTATTGTTTCTGATGACGATAAAGTCGGGCTAATGTTGTGTGCGAAATAAAAAACAAGAAAGAAGAATTTCATTATGAAATATGTATGCGATGTGTGTGGTTGGGAATACGACGAAGAAAATGGCTATCCGGAAGGCGGCATTGCACCGGGTACAAAATGGGAAGATATTCCGGATGATTTTGAATGCCCCTTATGTTTTGTTGGCAAAGACCAGTTTTCTGTGGCTGAGTAAGGAAGCACAACAAAACCTATAAACAAAGAGCCGTGAAGCAGTATGTAAGATACCGCTTCACGGCTCTTTCTCACTTATATAAAAATTTGCCGTAACGTAACCTCGTCACAGAAAAATGCTTTGTACTGCGGTATGATAAAGCCACAATCAATCAACAAGAAAGAGGTGGCGAACATGAAAATCAAGCTCAATTCCGATCAGGAGATTGTCAGCACCATCAGAGAAGGACTCAAGCGCACCGGCGGGTACTGCCCCTGCCGCAGGGAGAGCACAGAGGCGACCAAATGTATGTGCCAGGAGTTTAAGGATCAAATTGCAGATCCGGGCTTCGAGGGATTCTGCCACTGTATGCTCTATTACAAATCCTTGCAGGATTAAGGGAGGAACGCTATGCTGTCAAAGAAACTGGCCGCCATAGATAAGACGCGGTGCGTCGCCTGCGGCGTGTGTGAAAATACCTGTCCACTGGGGGCCGTCAAGGTGCGCCGCGGCTGCTACGCCGCTGTGGAGGCGGAACGATGCGTAGGCTGCGGCAAGTGCGCAAAGATCTGTCCCGTCGGCTGCATTGAGGTGAAAGTGAGGGCTGACGCATGAAAGTAAAGCATTGGTACGATTACCTGTGGGTATATGCAATCATCTATTTTGCACTGGGCTTTTTCAATATCCTGTTCGCGTGGCTGGGCATGATCGATTTTCTTCTGCCGCTGTTCTTAGCCATCTTTGGTGGGAACAAATACTTTTGCAACCACCTCTGCGGACGGGGTCAACTGTTCAGCAAGCTGGGGACAGACCTTAAATGCTCCCGCTGCAAGCCCACGCCCCGCTGGATGTCCTCCAAGTGGTTCCGTTATGGCTTTTTGATCTTTTTCCTGACGATGTTCGGCAACATGGTGTTTCAGACATATCTGGTCGCTGCGGGTACTTCGTCCCTGCGGGAGGCCATTAAGCTGTTCTGGACCTTCCGTGTGCCGTGGGGCTGGGCCTACACTGCCGGAACGGTGACAGACTGGGTAGCCCAATTCAGCTTCGGCTTTTACAGCCTCATGCTGACCTCGCTGCTCATCGGCCTCATCGTCATGGTGCTCTACAAGCCCCGTACATGGTGTGCCTTCTGCCCCATGGGAACCATGACGCAGGGGATTTGCAAGCTGAAAAACAAAGAATAAACAAAGATAACAGAAAGGAGCCTTACTCATGGCTGAACTGAAAATTACTGCTGCGAATTTTGAAAATGAGGTACTGCGTTCCGACAAGCCCATTTTGCTGGACTTCTACGCCGACTGGTGCGGACCGTGCAAAATGCTCTCTCCCATACTGCATGAGCTTGCCGAAGAAAAAAGCGGCGCGCTCAAGGTGGGAAAGGTCAATGTGGACGAGCAGATGGAGCTGGCAATGCGTTTTCAGGTGTCCAGTATCCCGATGCTGGTCGTATTCAAGGATGGAAAGGCCGTTGCCAAATCGGTGGGCTATCGGCCTAAGTCGGAGATTGCCGCAATGGTGGAGGGCGCAAGATGAAAGTTGTAATCGTAGGCGGTGCTTCTGCCGCCGCCCGCATCCGCCGTTTGGATGAACACGCGCAGATCATCATGATCGAGCGCAGCGGCTATGTGTCCTATGCCAACTGCGGTCTGCCGTATTATGTGGGCGGTGTGATCAAGGAGCAGGAAGAATTGACGCTGCAAACTCCGGAGAGCTTTTGGGATCGCTTTCGCATTGATGTGCGAGTACGGCAGGAAGTAACTGCGATCAATCCCGCAGAGAAAATCGTCACCGTCCACGCACTGGACAGCGGGAAGGTCTACACGGAAACCTATGACAAACTGCTTCTTGCCCCCGGCGCAAAGCCGACGATTCCTGCGCTTTCCGGCGTGGACAGCGAGCGGGTCTTTACCCTGCGCACCGTGGAAGACACCCTCCGCATTCGACGCTTTGTAGAGGATCAGAAGCCGAAAACCGCTGTTTTGGCTGGCGGCGGCTTTATCGGTCTGGAAATGGCGGAAAACCTTGTGGAGATGGGCGTTTCGGTTACCATCGTCCAGCGTCTGAAGCAGCTATTAGCGCCGCTGGATGCGGATATGGCCAGCTTTGTCCATGCGGAAATGCGCAGACACGGTGTGGCTCTGCGGTTGGATGAAACCGTCACCGGATTCCGACAGGACGGAGATTCCGTGCTGACGCTGCTGGAGGAAAGTGAGCCGCTGCGCTCCGACATGGTGCTGCTGGCCATCGGCGTCACGCCGGACACCCATCTGGCAAAAGAGGCCGGACTTGAGCTGGGCATCCGGGGCAGCATCGCTGTCAACGAGCGGATGGAAACCTCCGTGCCGGATATCTACGCTGTGGGCGATGCCGTAGAGGTCACCCATTTCGTGACCGGCCAAAAAGCATTGATCTCGCTGGCGGGGCCTGCCAACAAGCAGGGACGCATTGCCGCTGACAATATCTGCGGCGGAAACAGCCGCTTTCACGGCTCTCAGGGCTCGTCTGTTCTGAAACTGTTTGGCTTGACAGCGGCCTCCACGGGGATCAATGAGAAGGCAGCGCAGGCAGCAGGGATCGCTTACGACAAAGTCGTATTATTCCCGGCATCCCACGCTATCTATTATCCCGGCGCACAGTCTATGGCAATGAAGGTGATGTATGAAAAAGAAAGCCTGCGGCTGCTGGGTGCGCAGATCGTTGGCGGCGAGGGCGTGGACAAGCGCATTGATGTACTGGCAACGGCCATTCGCGCAAAAATGACAGCCTTGGAACTGACGGAGCTTGACCTTTCCTATGCGCCGCCCTATTCCTCGGCCAAAGACCCGGTCAATATGGCCGGTTTTATGATCGAGGATTTGGAGAGCGGGAAGGTACGGCAGTTCCATTGGAATGAGGTTGAGGACTTGCCTTGCGATGGCAATGCGACACTGCTGGATGTCCGTACAGAAGGCGAATATCGGCGTGGGCACTTGAATGGATTCCGCAATATTCCACTGGACGATCTGCGGGAGCATTTGGACGAGTTAGACCGGGGTAAGCCTGTTTATGTGAATTGCCAGACAGGGCTTCGCAGTTATCTGGCCTGCCGACTTTTGACGCAGTACGGTTTCACTTGTTCCCATCTCTCCGGCGGATACAGTTTTTATCAGGTCGTAATACAAGAGCGGCAGACAGCGCGGAGCGCCTATCCCTGCGGAATGGAGAAGCTATGAGTGAGAATTTATTTGGCTTGACGGTTGCGGCAGATAAAGGCTTAGATGATTTGCAGTGCCAGCGCCTTTTAAGCGAAAATCGCAGGTATCAGGAAGTCATGCTGCAATACCGATGTGCGCTGAAAGCACTGGAAAGCAGGTTGGAAATTCTAAACGAAGAGTTTTCATTGCAGCATGATCGCAATCCGATAGAAAGTATAAAAAGCCGCTTGAAGTCGCCGTCCAGCATTATGAATAAGATGCAGAAACGCGGACTTCCTCTGGATTTTCCGACCATGCAGACAAATATCATGGATATTGCCGGTGTGCGGGTGATCTGCTCTTTCGAGGAGGATGTGTTCTTTTTGGCAAAGTGCTTAAAAAAACAGTCTGACATTGAAATCATCACAGAGAAAGATTATATTTCACACCCTAAGCCAAATGGCTATCGCAGTCTGCACCTGACGCTCCGGCTGCCGGTATTCTTTGCGGAAAAAGTGATCCATGTGCCGGTGGAGATACAACTCCGTACAATCGCTATGGACTTCTGGGCAAGCCTTGAGCATACCATCCGCTATAAGAAAAACTTGCCGATAAATGCTGAAGTCGAAACTGAACTGAAAGAGTGCGCCGATTCCAGCAGAGAATGGGACGGTAAGATGGAACATTTACTGCATATCATAACATAATGTGTCGAATATAAAATGAAAAGCACGCACTTTGGTGCTTGCCTTGGACTTGCCAGGGACCGCCTTATCCGCCTTGGGTGGGCGACCCCTGCGAGCCCCAACCAATTTCTCCGCTTTCTGGTTTTCAGGCATAGTCTTTTCTGCTTTCGGCGGACTGCCACGGCACAGCTTTTTCGGCTTCTATATTGTAAGGAACATGGCTTTTCGCTGAATGGAAAGCGAAGCTGACCCGGGCTGGAGCGGTCTGTGTTAAAACGATATATTTTTTTGGAAATTATCTTGATAAAATTTATCAAGATTGATATAATGGCATTAACAAGCAAGCGAAAAGAGGATGTGGAGCATGATCATCACCAAAGAGACGGACTACGCACTGCGCATTTTGCGGGTGCTGCTGGACGGGGAGAAGCATTCGGTGGCCGAGATGTCGGAAACGGAATTGATCCCCAATCAGTTTGCCTACCAGATTCTGCGCAAGCTCTCCGCCGGCAATTTGGTGCGGGTGAGCCGCGGCGCCCTCGGCGGCTGCGCGCTGTCCTGCGATCTGGACGCGACCTCCCTCTACGATCTCATGGGGGTCGTGGGGGAGCGGGGCATCCTGTGCGCCTGCATGGAGCCGGGATATGAATGCCGCTGGCAGGACAAGCATGGGCGGTGCGCCATCCACTGTCAGCTGGCGGCCTTGCAGCAAAAGCAGGACGAGGCGTTCCGTGCCGTGAGCCTGCGCAGGCTGCTGACCGGCGGATACGATCCCCAAGATACAAGCAAGCTGTAAAATTTTAAGAGGAGGTACCCATATGCTGTTTCAAACCACGGCGGCGCACGAAGAGCTGCGCGCGAAGATCCGGAGTTTTGCGGAGGAGGAGATCAAGCCCCTCGCATTTTTAATGGATCAGAACAATGAGTTTCCCGAGGAGGCTGTCAAGAAGCTGGGTAAGCTGGGCTGGATGGGCATTCCCTACCCCAAGGAGTACGGCGGTGCCGGTCTTGATGCCCTGAGCTACGCCATCGCGGTGGAGGAGCTGGCCCGTGTGGACGGCGGCGCGGGCGTAATCCTCTCCGCCCACGTCTCCCTCGGCTCATGGCCCATTTTCGCCTATGGCACCGAGGAGCAGAAGAAGAAATATCTGGTTCCGCTGGCCAAGGGCGAGAAGATCGGCGCCTTCGGCCTCACGGAGTCCAACGCCGGATCCGACGCCGGCGGCACGGAGACCACGGCGCTGGATAAGGGGGACTACTACCTCCTCAACGGCGGCAAGATCTTCATTACCAACGCCCCTAAGGCGGACACCTATGTGGTTTTCGCCGTCACCACGCCGGACATCGGCACCCGGGGCATCTCCGCTTTCATCGTGGAGAAGGGCTGGAAGGGCTTTGAGTTCGGCGACCACTATGACAAGATGGGCATTCGCTCCTCCTCCACGGCGGAGCTGATCTTCAACGACGTGAAGGTTCCCAAGGAAAACCTATTGGGCAAGGAGGGCGAGGGCTTCAAGATTGCCATGTCCACGCTGGACGGCGGACGCATCGGCATCGCCGCGCAGGCGCTGGGCATCGCCCAAGGCGCGTTTGAGCACGCGTTGAGCTATTCCAAGGAGCGCGTCCAGTTCGGCAAGCCCATCGCGGCCCAGCAGAGCATCGCCTTCAAGCTGGCGGATATGGCCACCAAGCTGCGCTGCGCCCGGTTCCTCATCTACTCCGCGGCGGAGCTGAAGGAGCAGCACGCGCCTTACGGCATGGAGTCCGCCATGGCGAAGATGTACGCCTCGGACATCGCGCTGGAGGTCACCAACGATGCCTTGCAGATCCACGGCGGCAGTGGCTTCCTCAAGGGCATGGAGGTGGAACGGGCCTACCGCGACGCCAAGATCACCACCATCTACGAGGGCACTAACGAGATCCAGCGGGTGGTCATCGCCTCTCATCTGGTGGGCAGGCTGGGCAAGAGCTCCGGCGGCGAGAGCCGTTCGGCGGCCAAGAAACCCGCGCCCATCACCGGCATTCGCAAAAAGACCATCTTCCGGGAAGGGGATGCTGCCCAGCAGGTGGCCGACCTTGTAGCGGCGCTGAAGAAGGATGGTCACGACTTCTCCGTGGGCATCCCTATGGATACGCCCATCCCGCAGGCGGAGCGGGTGGTCTCCGCGGGCAAGGGCATCGGGGAGAAAAAGAACATGAAACTGGTAGAGTCGCTGGCCAAGGCTGCCGGCGCGGCCATCGGTTCTTCCCGCCCTGTGGCGGAGACTCTCAAATATCTGCCGCTGAACCGCTATGTGGGTATGTCCGGTCAGAAGTTCACCGGCAATCTGTACATCGCCTGTGGCATCTCCGGCGCATCCCAGCACCTTAAGGGCATCAAGGACGCCTCCACCATCGTGGCCATCAATAAGAACGGTAACGCGCCTATCTTCAAGAACTGCGACTACGGCATCGTGGGCGATGTGGAGGAGATCCTGCCCCTGCTCACTGCTGCGCTGGATAGCGGCGAAAAGCTGCCCGCGCCGCCTATGGTAAAGATGAAGCGGCCCACACCGCCGAAGCCCGCCCCCATCGGCGACCGTTACGTCTGCAGCGGCTGCGGCTACGAGTATGTGCCGGAGTTGGGCGACGAGGACGGCGAGATCGCGCCGGGTACGCTCTTTGAGCAGCTTCCCGCCGAGTGGGTGTGCCCGGAGTGCGCGGAGACGAAGGATCAATTTGTAAAGGCTTGAGCCGTGAAGGAGGTAAGATAAGATGTATTGCGTGCGTAAAGTAACAAACGACCTCTACTGGGTGGGCGCCAACGACCATCGCCTGGCCCTGTTTGAAAACTGCTTTCCCATTCCCCGGGGCGTAAGCTACAACGCTTACTGCCTGCTGGATGAAAAGACGGTGCTCTTTGACACGGTGGACTGGTCTGCCTGCCGCCAGCTTTTGGAAAATCTGGCGTATGTGCTGGATGGCCGCGAGCTGGACTACCTGCTGGTCAACCATCTGGAGCCGGATCACGCCGCCTGCATCGAGGAGATCCTGCTGCGCCATCCTAAGGTGAAGCTGATCTCCAACGAGAAGGCATTCATGCTCATGCGGCAGTTCGGCTTCCATGTGGACGGACATGAGTGCATCGAGGTGAAGGAGGGCGACACCTTCTCCTTTGGCAAGCACACCGTCACCTTTGTGGGCGCGCCTATGGTTCACTGGCCGGAGGCCATGGTGACCCTCGACGTCACCGACGGCGTCCTCTTTTCCGCCGACGCCTTCGGCACCTTCGGCGCGCTGGACGGTAAGCTGTTCGCCGACGAGGTGGACTTCGAGCGGGACTGGCTGGACGACGCCCGCCGCTATCTCACCAACATCGTGGGCAAGTACGGCCCCCACATCCAGCTCCTGCTGAAAAAGGCCGGCGGCGTTTTGGATCAGATCCAGTACATCTGCCCGCTCCACGGCCCCGTGTGGCGCAAGGATCTGGGCTGGTTCATCGAAAAGTACGACACATGGAGCCGCTATGCCCCTGAGACCCAGGGCGTGCTCATCGTCTACGCCTCCATGTACGGCAACACGGAGAACGCGGCGCAGGCGCTGGCGGCGTCGCTCTGCGATAAGGGCATGAGCAAGGTGGCGATGTACGATGTGTCCTCCACTCATGTCTCCCAGCTGATTTCCGAGGCGTTTAAGTACAGTCACATTGTCCTGGCCTCTGTGACCTACAATCTCGGCATCTACCCCGCCATGCATGACTTCCTCATGGATATGAAGGCACTGAATCTGCAAAACCGCACCTTTGCCATCATTGAAAACGGCTCATGGGCGGTGAAGTCCGGTGACCTCATGCAGAAATTTGTCAACGATGAGCTTAAGAACATGACGGTGCTCAACGAGCGGCTCAGCCTCGCCTCGTCCATGGGCACGGACAAGCGCACTGAGCTGGAAGCACTGGCGGACGCCATTCTGGAATCTATGAAGTAACTGGCAGGAAAGCCAAAACCAAGACAACAGACAACAAACAGCCCCGCCGTGTCGGCTGCAGAAAAACCGGCTTTCAAAAATAGAGCGGGCAAGCGTGATACTGCGCTTGCCCGCTCTTTGCCCAAAAGGACATGAAAAGTGACCGGAGAAGATGAGAGGATCGAAATGGAGATCAGAAAACGAAACGGGAAGTCTGTTCCTTTTCAACAGGAGAAAATTTTCAACGCCATGAAAAAAGCGTTTGATGGACAGGGAAGGGAGATTGGGGGCGGAGAACTGGAGGAGATCCTCGCCGCCGTTCTCAACAATCTCTCCGTCACAGTACCGCTCACCGTGGAACGTGTGCAGGACGAGGTGGAGCGGACGCTCATGGAGCGCGGACACTATGAGGTGGCCAAGGCGTACATCCTCTATCGCGAAAAGCGGTCTGCGCTGCGCCGCGTCCGGCATACCATCGCGCAGACGGTGGGGGATAACTCGCTTGACGAGGTGCTGCGCCGTATCCAGATGGATTTTACCGAGGAAATCTACTCCCTCGCGGCGCTTCAAATGAAGTTTGAGAGCTTCTGTCGCCCGGGCATGACGGAGGATGAGAGGGCTGAGGCACTGACCAAGGCAGCGGTAGAGCTGACTACGGCAGAGGCACCCAAGTGGGAGTTCATCGCGGCGCGGCTTCTGAACCACTCCTTTCGCTGTCGCAACGCACAGGAATGGGAGGGGCGCGGCGTCGGCGACCTCTATGGCAGGCTTCGCTATCTGACGGATAAGGGACTCTACGGTGACTATATTCTTGCCCACTATACCCACGAGGAGATCGCTATGGCGGAGGACTTTCTCTGCCCGGAACGGGACGAGTTGTTCACCTACTCCGGCCTTGACCTGCTGCTCAAACGCTATGTGATCCAGTCACGCAGCCGCGTGCCGCTGGAAACACCGCAGGAGATGTTTTTGGGTATCGCGCTGCATCTTGCTATGAACGAAGGCTCTGACCGCATGGGGTGGGTAAAACGCTTTTACGATATGCTCAGCCGTATGGAGGTCACGATGGCGACACCTACCATGTCCAACGCACGAAAGCCCTACCATCAGCTTTCAAGCTGCTTTGTGGACACTGTGCCGGACAGTCTGGACGGCATCTACCGCTCGCTGGACAACTTCGCAAAGGTCTCTAAATTTGGCGGTGGAATGGGGATGTACTTCGGTAAGGTGCGCGCTGCAGGCAGCACCATCCGCGGCTTTCAAGGGGCGGCGGGCGGTGTTATCCGCTGGATCCGGTTGGTCAACGACACCGCCGTGGCGGTGGATCAGTTGGGGATGCGGCAGGGCGCTGCGGCGGTTTACTTAGACGCATGGCACCGGGATCTGCCTGAATTCCTTCAACTGCGCACCAACAACGGCGACGACCGCATGAAGGCGCATGATGTGTTTCCCGCCGTGTGCTATCCGGATCTCTTCTGGCGACTGGCGGAGGAGAACATAGACGCGCCGTGGCATCTCATGTGTCCGCATGAGATCCTCACGGTCAAGGGCTACGCACTGGAGGATTACTGGGGTACGGAATGGGAGAAGCGGTATCTGGACTGCGTCAATGACCCGCGCATCGAAAAGCGCAGCGTCACCGTCAAGGACATCGTGCGGCTGGTGCTTCGCTCGGCAGTGGAGACCGGCACGCCCTTCGCCTTCAACCGCGACAGCGTAAATCGTATGAACCCAAACGGCCACACGGGAATGATCTATTGCTCCAATCTCTGCACGGAGATCGCACAGAACATGGCGCCCATCGAGCATATCAGCACTGAGGTGCACACGGAGAACGGCGACACAGTGGTGGTGACGGCCACACTCCCCGGTGAGTTTGTGGTCTGCAACCTGGCGAGTCTGTCTCTCGGTAATCTGGCGGTGGAGGACGAGGCCTATATGGAACGCACGGTGGAAACGGCCATCCGCGCACTGGATAATGTGATCGACCTCAACTTCTACCCGTTGGAATACGCGCGGCTTACCAATCAGAAGTACCGCAGCATCGGCCTGGGCGTCAGCGGCTACCACCACATGCTGGCAAAGCGCGGCATCCGATGGGAGAGCGATGAGCACCTTGCCTTCACCGATGCGGTATTCGAGCATATCAACTACGCCGCCGTCAAGGCGGACACAGCACTGGCACGGGAAAAGGGCCGCTATGCGCTCTTTGAGGGCAGCGACTGGCAGACAGGCGCGTATTTTGAAAAGCGAGGTTATACCTCAGAAAAGTGGCGGGCGCTTGCGGAAACGGTGGCGGTGCAGGGAATGCGCAACGCCTATCTGCTGGCTGTCGCACCCACTTCCAGCACATCCATCCTCTCCGGCACGTCGGCGGGCATCGATCCAATTATGAAGAAATTCTTTTTAGAGGAAAAAAAGGGCAGCATGCTGCCCCGCGTTGCTCCGGAGCTTTCTATGGATACATGGTGGTACTATAAGGCGGCGCATCTGATCGACCAAAGCTGGTCGGTACGCGCCGCGGGCTTTCGCCAGAGACATATTGACCAGGCGCAGAGCATGAATCTCTATATCACCAACGACTATTCCATGCGTCAGGTGCTCAGACTGTATTTGGAGGCGTGGAGGGCCGGCGTCAAGACCATTTATTATGTCCGCAGCAAGGCCCTTGAGGTCGAGGCCTGTGAAAGCTGCTCGTCATAAGGAGGATAGCATGATGGAACTGAAGAAAAAGCCCCTCTTTAACCCGGAGGGCGACCTTGATGTGCGCCTGCGGCGCATGATCGGCGGCAATACCACCAACCTCAACGACTTCAACAATATGAAGTACGCTTGGGTCAGCGACTGGTACCGGCAGGCCATGAACAACTTTTGGATCCCTGAGGAGATCAATCTCTCGCAGGATGTGAAGGACTATCCCCGCCTGCTGTCAGCCGAGCGCAGCGCCTACGATAAAATTCTGAGTTTTCTTGTCTTTTTGGATTCCATTCAGACAGCGAACCTGCCTAATATCGGCGCCTACATTACAGCCAACGAGGTCAATCTCTGCCTGTCCATTCAGGCGTTTCAGGAGTGTGTCCACTCACAGAGCTACAGCTATATGCTCGACACCATCTGTTCCCCCGTGGAGCGCAATGACATCCTCTATCAATGGAAAACGGACGAGCATCTGCTGCGCCGCAACACCTTCATTGGGGACTGCTACAACGAGTTTCAGGAGCGGAAGGACGCTCCCACGCTGCTGCGCGTGATGATGGCGAACTATATTTTGGAGGGCATCTATTTTTACAGCGGCTTTATGTTCTTCTACAATCTCTCCCGAAACGGGAAGATGCCCGGCTCGGCGCAGGAGATCCGCTATATAAACCGCGACGAGAACACGCACTTGTGGCTGTTCCGCAATATCATCACGGAGCTGCAAAAGGAGCAGCCGGAGTTGTTCACCGCCGAGAGCGTACAAGCGCTGCGCGAGATGATGCGTGAGGGCGTGGAGCAGGAGATCGCATGGGGGCATTATGTGATCGGCGACGACATCCCGGGGTTGAACCGGCAGATGATTAGCGATTACATCCGCTATCTCGGGAATCTTCGCTGGACGAGCCTTGGCTATCCGGCATTGTATCCGGGCTTTGAGAGCGAACCGGAGAGCATGGAATGGGTCAGCCAGTACGCTGACGCCAATATGGTCAAGACCGATTTCTTTGAGGCACGCAGTACCGCCTACGCCAAGAGCACCGCACTGATAGACGATTTATAAGAAAACCAAAGACATCAGAATAGGAGGTATTTTTTATATGGATATCCGAACGGTAACAGATGCCATCCGCTATGTAGGGGTGGATGATAACACATTGGCACTCTTTGAAAACCAGTACCCCGTCCAGCCTATGGGAGTGAGCTACAACTCCTATGTCATTCTGGACGAGAAAATCGCCGTGATGGACAGCGTGGACGCACGGGCGGCGGAGGAATGGCTTTCCAATGTAGCGCAGGTGTTGGGGGGGCGCAACCCCGATTATCTTGTGGTCACACACATGGAGCCGGATCATTCCGGCAGCCTCATGCGGATAGCGCAAGAGTACCCGGAGATGAAGATCGTGGGAAACGCGAAAACATTTACCCTGATCAAGCAGTTCTTTGGCACGGGTGCATTGTCGGAAGACCGTATGCTGGAGGTTGGCGAGGGCAGCACGATCTCTCTGGGCTCACACCGGCTGCGCTTCCTGCTGGCACCGATGGTACACTGGCCGGAGGTGATGACGGCGTATGAGGAAACGGAAAAAATCCTGTTCTCGGCGGATGCCTTCGGACGCTTTGGCTCACTGGAACGGACTGCCCGTGCCCCCTGGGTGCCGCAGGCCCGACGGTATTATTACAATATTATCGGGAAATATGGCGCACAGGTGCAGGCTCTGCTGAAAAAGACCTCCGCGCTGGAGATCCAAACGATCTGCCCGCTCCATGGTCCCGTGCTTACAGAAGGGCTGGAGGAGTGTCTGCGGCTCTATGATCTCTGGTCACAATGGGAACCAGAAGAATCGGAGAGCATACTGATTGCCCACGCATCCATCCATGGAAATACTGCCCATGCGGCGAAGACCCTCAAGGGTAAATTAGAGAAAAAAGGCGTGCAGGTCAGCATATGTGATCTCACTGTGACAGATCTTTCCTACGCTGTTGCCAGTGCGTTCTACTGCGGGAAACTGGTGTTGGCCTGCTCCACTTATGACGGAGGACTGTTCCCGCCCATGAAGGCCTTTTTGGATCATTTACAGACAAAGGGATTCCGAAACCGCCGGATCGGCCTCATGGAAAATGGCTCATGGGCCCCTGCTGCCGCGCGGCTGATGCGCGCCGAGTTGGAAAAGATGAAGGAACTCCGACTGTGTGAAACGGAGGTATCGCTGCGCGGCGCACTGAACCAAACCAGCGAAGCGCAGATGGACGCTCTTGTGGCGGAGCTCTGCGCGGAATAAGCTGCAACAAACCGCAGCTATTCTCGTACAGATGATGGTCTTACTCATCTGCTTTATGTCCCAAGGGCAGAGTACCGTCATCTCAGGTTGAGGTCACGATGTGGTGTGGGGCGAGAACGGAGTCTTGAGAATACCCAAACAAAAGAAAGGAGCTGACAGATATGGCAGCTATGAATATGAATCAGGAGCAGTTTGAGCAGGCGACCCGGGGCGAAAAGCCCGTTTTGGTGGATTTCTGGGCGCCCTGGTGCGGCTATTGCCGGAGGATCGGCCCTGCGTATGAGAAGATCGGAGAGGAATACGCGGACAGCCTCGTTGTCAGCAAGATCAATATTGACGAGGAGCCGCGGCTGGCGGGGGCCGAGGGGATTGAGGTCATCCCAACTCTGGTGCTGTACCGGAACGGAAAGGCCGTGGATTCCATCACCGCGCCCGGCTCAAAGGCAGAGATCGACCGCTTCATTCAGGAAGCCTTGGCGAAATAACGGAGGGTTCAGATATGAACAACAATCATGTTTATGATATGCTCGTGGTGGGCGGCGGCCCGGGCGGCTACACCGCCGCCCTGTACGCGGCCCGGTCGGGGCTGGACACCGTCGTGCTGGAAAAGCTGTCTGCTGGCGGGCAGATGGCCCTGACCGAGCAGATCGACAACTACCCCGGCTTTGAGAACGGGATCGACGGCTTCTCTCTGGCGGAGAAGATGCAAAAGCAGGCGGAGCGTTTTGGGGCACGCAGCGAATACGCGGAAGTTCTCCGCATGGATCTGACGGCGGTTCCCAAGCTCGTGGAGACCAGCGAGGGGATCTTCCGGGGGAAAACCGTGGTGCTGGCCACCGGCGCAGACCCCAGAACGCTGGGAGTTGCCGGAGAGACGGAGCTGTTGGGCCGGGGCGTGGCCTACTGTGCCGCCTGCGATGGGATGTTTTACAAGGACAAAACGGTGGTCGTGGTGGGCGGCGGCAATTCCGCCGCGGCAGATGCCCTCCTTCTCAGCCGCGTGGCGAAAAAGGTGATCCTCGTCCACCGCAGAGACACCCTGCGGGCCACCAAGATCTATCACGAGCCACTGGAACAGGCCGAAAATGTGGAATTCCGCTGGAACAGCACCGTTTCCGCGCTGCTTTCCGGGGACAGGCTGACCGGCGTACGCCTGCGGGACACCGTCACCGGTGAGGAAAGCGTGGTGGACTGCGACGGCGTATTTGTCAGCGTGGGTCGACAGCCCGCCACGGCGCTGGCGGTGGGTCAACTGGCGCTGGACGGCGGCGGCTATATCGTGGCCGGAGAGACCACGGAAACCAGTATTCCCGGCGTTTACGCCGTGGGCGACGTGCGGACGAAGCCCCTCCGTCAGGTGGTCACCGCCGTGGCGGACGGCGCGGTGGCAGTCCACATGGCGGAGAAACATATCGCGGAAAACCGATAAGGAAGGTAGATTGAAAAAGCCATGTTTAAGGTCAGGCCGGATACGACCGCAGTGGGGATGCCGACATATCTGCAAGGAAAACTGCCAGAGTGATGGCAGATAAGATCACCCATGTAAGATCGGGAGATATGTTGTCTCTCCATATCCAGTCCACGCAACAGTGAGCAACTGAACACAAAACACAGCCACAGATGTACTCTGCGGCTGTGCTTTTATGCATAGTACTTACGGAAAGGATTCGATGAGCAGATTTCTGTGATACGGATTTTGGATTCTCGCAGAGAGGAATTTCGATTGAGTAAAGCATATGAGCAGAAAATTGACGTGGTAAATGTCATTACTGCTCCAGAAATTGAAATGCTGATTATTCATGCAGAAGGAGCATATGATCAGTTTAAGCGTTCTGGAAAAAAACAAGCGAATTTTGTAAAACAAATCTTCGGATGCATGATGTGAAGTCGTATGAGATAGAATCGTCTTCGATGCCTCGTTGGGAAACCAACGAGGTATTTTTTTTGCCCCAATCCGACTGCATAGGACACTGAAAAAATCAAAACAAACCATATGTAGTCCTGCAAGGACAACCAAAGTGCGCCTACGAGGCCAACGCGAAACCGGAGGATTCTTGTTAAACTTACTTTGTAAGGACGAAAGTCCGGATGTCCCTTGAAAACTGAATACTCATTCTTCAGGTACATTCCTGTTTGGTCGAGCCATCGACTGCACGCCATGAAGCCCATCGGGGCGATAGCGGTTTCGCAGAAGCAAATGCCGGATTGCAACCGGCGGCGGTGCTAAAGCCAGACAGGGACAATGATACTTCCGTAATTCGCGGTCCGGCCATAAGGAAGGCGGGATGGTTAAATTCCAATGGAGCAGTGAAGCACACTGCCGCCTGTGAGAAATCCTACATCTCTGGGGTGATAAGAAAAAGTACAGAGAAACCATATTTTCAGAAAGCACTGCTGGGTGCTGTATCAGCATGATACCTGGCAGGCTTTATCCATATCAGTGTATGGAGATTGGAGACAACAGAAAATGAAAGAAAACTGGGTTTATCGGCGAGGTGATTTATATCTCGCCAATCTCGGTGTTCCGGTTGGATCAAAGCAGGGCGGTGTTCGTCCTGTTGTGGTTCTTCAGAATGATGCCGGTAATTATTATGCGCCGACAATCACGATTGCTCCGCTGACATCGAAAATTGAGAAGAAGCGAAAGCAGCCAACGCATTTCTTTCTCCGTAAAGCAAAGGGACTGGCAAAACCGTCTATGGTATTGGCAGAACAGCTCGACACCTGCGACAAGATATGCGTGATTCGCTATCTTGGGCGGGTAAGTAAGGGGCAGATGCGTGGGATCGACGAAGCTGTAAGGATTCAGCTTGGTTATTACATTCCGGAACAGGCAGAGAAAAAAAGACAGGGCAAATGCCGAAAGGAAGGCGAAGAAGGCGATGGATAAACTGATTACAAGGAAGGAAGCAGCCAGTATACTGGGAATCAGCGTAAAAACACTGGATGCTGCAAGAACAGACGGTTTGATCTCCTATGTTCAGTATGTGGAAAACGGCTGCGTTTATTTCACGGAAGTGGGGCTTCAGGAGTACATTGCAAAATGTACACACCGTGCAAAACCGATGGAACGTGCTGCGACATATCGCAAACCTCGAAGCTTTCGGCGGTGAAAATCGACATCGTTGAGTATGGACGATGAATCCGCAATAATGAAAGCAACAACAGAATTGGAGGTAATGATATGGCGGCAAGAAGAATGATGATTCCCGATTATGGTACGGTGAGTATGAAGGGAACGCAGTATTATCGAACCCGTGTAACAGATCAGCAGGGGCGGCGGGTTTCCTTATATGCAAGAACGAGAGAGGAACTGTACCAGAAGGAACAGGAAGCGATCCAGCAGATTGAGAACAAGACGTATCGCCGCAGTACACCTACAGTGGAGGAGTATTGCGAGAAATGGTTGCTGATGTAGTCGGCACAGATCAGGATGACAACGCTGATTGACTATACATCGAAAGTGAAGAACTACATCATTAAGCCATTGGGCGATATGCATATGGGAGATGTAACAGCAGATGACATTCGCCTGGCACTGCTGGCGGCATCAAAAAAGTCGGCATCCGTGTACAAATCGGTGAGCGTTATATATAAGTGTATTTTTACGGCAGCAATGGAGAGCAGGATCATTGATGAGAATCCGACCATCTATCTGAAGAAGAATGTGGGAGGAATTCCCCAGAAGGAACGCCTCCCGCTTACGGATGAGCAGGTGGATAAGCTGCTGGATGCCATTTACGGCTTGCCGCCGTATGTGTTTGTAATGCTGGGGCTGTACGCAGGATTGCGGAGAGAAGAAATCCTCGGACTTCAATAGGATTCGGTGTATCTTGATTGCGAGGCTCCGTACCTTACCGTTCGGAGAGCCTGGCATACGGAGCATAATCGTCCGGTGATTCTGACAGAGCTGAAAACAAAGGCAGCGCATCGGAATGTCCCTCTGCCGGACAATCTTCTGGAATGTCTGAAAGAGGCGAAGAATACATCGACATCGGATTATGTGGTTGCAAACCGGGATGGAGACCCGTTGTCCTATACGCAATTCAAGAGATTATGGCAGTATATCGTAACCCGTACCACCAAGGAACGCTGCTATTATCGCTATGAAGATGGCAAGAGGGTAAAGCATACGGTGAAGCCGGTTCTGGGGCAAAAGGCGGCACACAATGGAAATGTGGTTTACAGTCTGGACTTTGAGGTGACTCCGCATCAGCTGCGGCACACCTATATTACGAATCTGATTCATGCTTCGGTTGATCCGAAGACAGTTCAGTATCTTGCCGGTCATGAAAGCAGCAAGATCACCATGGATATTTACGCCAAGGTGAAATACAATCGCCCAGAGCAGCTCGCAGGAGTGCTGGAAGATGCTTTTGCATCGTGGGATTAAGAGTAAATCAGAAAAAACTTAGGGCAGGGATGGTCAAAAATCCCTGCCCTTTTTACATACATTCGACATCCTTGAAGGAAGTGGTGTACGCCATGATAATAAAAGTGACAACACGCAATATATGAAGATAGACGAGGAGGAGAACACATGGCTAAAGGAAAAAAGCGTCCTGCTGAACTTCCGGAATACGGAACAGTGATGATGAAAGGGGTACAGTATTATCGTACCCGAATTACAGATGCAGACGGAAAGAGAGTGGCAATCTATGGGCTGACACGCGAAGAATTGTATGACCGGGTAGAAGATGCCCAGAAGAAAATTGCAGAAGTGGTTTTCCACAGAGAGAATCCGACCGTGGAAGAGTACTGCGAAAAATGGCTGCTGATGCGGTCTGGAACGGTAAGAACCAATACGTTGGAGGGATACGAGCGGATGGTGAATCGGTACATCGTGGGTCCAATTGGACAGATGTATATGGACGAGGTGACTACAGATGACCTGCGGCTGCTGATGGTTCCACTATCAAAAGGCTCTTCCGGAATGTATGGTCAGCTCAATATGCTGATTAAGAACATTTTTAATTCGGCAGAAGAGAGCAAGGTGATCAAAGAGAATCCATCCAAAACGATTTGCGCAAGAGGAGGAAAGCCTGCGAAACGGCGCGAAGCTTTGACGGATGAACAGACTGCCATTTTGCTGGATAGCATTCGTGAGCTACCACCGTATGTTTTCGTAATGATCGGCTTGTACGCGGGATTGCGTAGAGAAGAGATTCTTGGATTGAAATGGGACTGCGTATTCCTGGATGAAAAAACGCCGTACATTTCTGTAAGGCGTGCATGGCATGTGGAAGGCGGTGAGCCGGTGGTCAACACACTTTTGAAGACTCCGGCAGCGAAGCGAGATGTTCCGATTCCCAAATGCCTGGTAGCCTGTCTCAAGGAAGCAAGGGAAAAATCAGAATCGGAATATGTGATCTCCAATTCAAAGGGAACTGTTTTGACGGAAGCACAGTTTGTGAGGGTCTGGAAGTACATAACAGTCCGTTCCACCGCAGAACGCTGTTATTACACCTATGTAAATGGGCAGTCCATCAAGCATAGAATAAAGCCAAGGCTTGGTGAGCATCAGCCGAACAATCCCAAGCTGGTGTATACGATGGACTTCAAGGTGACTCCGCACATGCTGCGGCACACCTACATCACCAATCTGATTTACAAAGGTGTTGATCCAAAGACGGTGCAGTATTTGGCAGGCCATGAGAACAGCAAAACGACTATGGACATCTATGCGAAAGGCAAGTATAATAAACCTGAGAAATTAAGCAGCGTTGTGAATGCTGCATTCGGGCTGCGTTAAACGGCACCAAAAATCTCGCGATTTCGTGGGTTTACCTATGGGTTTACTGAGAGAGGGAAGCCCGAAAAAACGCATGAATACTGGACTTTTGGGATCAAGGTCAGGTGAATACGGTCTTAAAGCAGCTCGTCGCGCTCCGCAGTTCAGCAAGCGATAATCGACTGCTCAGACTATATCAAAATGGTTCAAAAACCCCGGAAAATCAAGGTTTTCCGGGGTTTTCTTATACCTAAATGGGCTGATATAGTTTGACCAAATTTGGCAAAACGAGAGCCGTTTTCACCCAATTTTTAGTGGTTAAATATAGGACAACCGCCAAAAATGGGGTCAAAAAACGTCCTTAGTGGTTAAAAAGTAGGACAACCAGAGAGCAATTTCGGGGGTATTTTTGAGGGCAATTTTGGCACTCTCAGACACCAAATTTTTCGCCGGAGAGTTTGGCATAATCTGACCAAATCTGAACAATTAAATACGATTCTAATGCAGGCACTCAGTAACAAATAACTGGGTGCTTTTTTCATTTCAGGGAAAAAGATTCCTGCATTAGAAAGGGCGGTCACTTTATGATTTTGAAGTGGCGGCTTTTTCTATTTCCAGAAGCAATAGCAACAATTAGAAATGAGGTGAAGTCAATGAACACGCAAATCATTGCCATTGCCAACCAGAAAGGTGGCGTTGGCAAGACAACGACCTGTGCCAACTTGGGAATCGGGCTGGCGCAGACCGGAAAGAAAGTCCTGCTGATCGACGGGGACCCGCAAGGGAGCCTGACAATCAGCCTGGGCCATCCCCAGCCGGACAAGCTGCCCTTTACGCTGTCGGACGCTATGGGGCGTATCCTGATGGATGAGCCGCTTCGTCCCGGCGAGGGTATCCTGCACCACCCAGAGGGTGTAGACCTGATGCCTGCGGACATCCAGTTGGCGTGGCTGTGCTTATTACCTATTCCTCGCAGAATGGTGCGATTTTGCTGGTTATAGCTTTTTTGATTAGCCCGATGGGATTGCCGCTGGCGGCGATCTGGCTGTTGGGTAAGGCGCAGGATTTGAAATTTGCGATCCAGGATTGGATGTATGGGTAAATGATGTGAATATAATCTGGAATGAAAAGAAGCAGGACAATGGGAGATGAGACCCAATGCCCTGCTTCTGGGTTATTTGGAATGAACGGTAGTGTATTTCTGGTTTTTGCTTTTGGGTTTGTCTGGAAACATCATTTCAAGTTTACCAGAAGATAATAAAGGCTTGAGGTAATATTTGCTGAAGTGAGAACGGCTGGAAACATCAATATATGCTTGCATTTCATCTCGACTTTTAGGATCTGCACAAAATTCCAATAGCAAGTTTTGCTTGCTGATCACAGATGTATCATGTGCGCCATCATGTGCGGCATCATGTACGGAAGCACCGCACATGTTGTAGTTTACATTTTTCAAGATGACTCTGAAATCTGTCGCTGTTGAGAAAAATTCGGGCTTATATGCCTCTGTGTATCCAGGCAGCTTTTCGGTTTCACTGACGATTTTGCGTATGCCACTTCCACGGCGTTCCATATACTTCATGCGGTGGAACAGGTCAGCAATCACAGGGTTTCGTCGCATGGAACGGATACTGTAAATATCGTATTCCTGAATTGAGCCGCCGCCAAACATACCGCCCGGAGATGTGATTTCCACCCGATCATCAAACATATCAATATGGATTTCGCTGCCAAGCACAATATAATCACGATGGATAAGCGCATTAACAAGAGCCTCTGTCACAGCTCGTTCAGCATAATCCGTCTTGTCTACACGATACTGTGCCTTTTTGACAAAACGGACTTTGGAATTATTGCGAATAAATTCACTGCCGCTGTTCAGTAAATAAATCAAATTTCCCTCGTATTCTTTATCGTCCAGCGCATCATCAAAGATAGAGCCTTTTTCCAAGCCATTCCACCGGGTACAGAACATACGGGAGTTATAAACCGTGAGCTGATCGGTCATGAGTTTTCCGGTATTGGTCAGGAGTCCATCAATAAGGAAGATGATATGGTGGAAAGCAAGTCTGAAAATGGCTTGCTTTTTACTTTAAAATGATGTTAAGTGATGATAAAGAAAATTGAATTTCACAAAGAAAATAAAAATAATCGGATTTTATGTTTTACATAAATTTAACACACTTTTGCTTTTTTCGAATTGATTATGTTAGGTCTTTTTGTTATACTGTACTACAATACTATTTGAGAGGAGGAATATTTAACATGGACGAAAGTGATAATGATTCTGAAGCGAACCAATTCAATAGAATTTTTATTTATATATCGCAAGGCATGGACTATGTATTCGGAACATAGACCATGTCTTTTGTTGCTTTTAAGTAAGTGTGATATTTAGATAATTTTATTGTAGAAAGGTTTTATTTATGAGTACATCAATTTTTATTCTTTTAGTAGTGCAGATTATTTTAATTATATTAAACGCGATTTTTGCGAGTGCAGAGATCGCTGTTTTATCAATGAATGAAACAAAGCTAGAACGAATGGCAGAACAAGGTAATGGTCGGGCAAAGAGATTAGTACGATTAACGCAAGAGCCGGCACGATTTCTTGCGACAATTCAGGTTGCAATCACATTGTCGGGATTTTTAGGAAGTGCTTTTGCAGCAGATAATTTCTCAGAACCTTTAGTTGATTGGGTTGTTGGGATGGGTGTGAATATTCCACGTTCTACTTTAGATACCATAGCTGTTATATTGATTACATTGATTTTATCATATTTCACGTTGGTTTTTGGCGAATTAGTTCCAAAGAGAATCGCAATGAAAAAATCTGAAGAACTGGCAATGGGGATTTCAGGATTGGTTACGGGAATCTCTATCCTATTTAAGCCAATCGTTTCATTTCTTTCAATATCAACAAATATTGTCTTGAGGATTTGTGGTATTGATCCAAATGAAGCGGAAGATCAAGTGGGTGAAGAAGAAATACGTATGCTTGTTGATGCGGGAAGTGAAAAAGGAACAATAGATCATCAAGAAAAAGAATTTATTCAAAATGTTTTTGAATTTAATGATATTATGGCTGGTACGATTGCTACACATCGAACAGATGTGACAATATTATGGATGTCTGATGATGTGAAGGAGTGGGATGAAACAATCCACAATACACGACATACCCTTTATCCCGTCTGTGGAGATTCGATAGATCATGTTATTGGCATTTTAAATGCAAAAGACTATTTTAGATTAAAAGAAAAAAGTAAGGATATGGTTATAGATTCTGCAATTTCTACACCATACTTTGTTATGGAAACTACAAAAGCAGATGTGCTTTTTAAAAATATGAAACAATCGAAGCAATCTATGGCGATTGTATTAGATGAGCATGGTGGAGTGGTTGGAATAGTAACTCTTTTTGATTTATTAGAAGAAATTGTTGGCGATTTAAACGATATTGAACCAATATCGTCGGAAGAAGAAACTGTTATTATAAGAATAAGCGATAACAAGTGGGAAGTGAAAGGAAATATACGATTAAGTGATATTGAAGACGCTATAGGTGTTACATTTACAGCAGAAGATTGTGACACATTTACTGGATTTGTATTTCAAAAATTTGGTATGGTACCAAAGGATGGGGATACAAAAATAGAATTAGAAATAGAAAATATGCATATAATCATTGACAAAATAAAAGAACATCAAGTTGAACATGCAATTATAGAAATTTTAGAATAAAATTTTGAAATGCATTTGAAAATTATTTTAGAAACAAGGGGATATATCAGAAGAGTACATATACATTTTCAAATACAACAGGGATAGAATGATGTTGCGATAAAAAAGAGGGAGACACACATTTGTTTAATCCATCTCCCTCTTTGATAATTCAGAGGTGTGGTGAGGAGTAATGAGAAGCCCTGCGTTTGTAACGTGTTTGCAACACCACATTCCAAGAATCCAGTAAAATCAAGCCTTCCAAGTTACGCAAGCGATAATCTACAGTTTAATAATGCTAAAAAAGCCCGGAAATACGCTATTTTCCGGGCTTTTTCTATGTCCGAAATTCTGTCTGGGCTGTTTGGCTTTGATGGAATTTGAACGGAAATTTATGGGTTTATAGTGGTCAAATTACTGGTGGACAAGCTCATTTTGACAGAGAATCTCCGGCACGGCTTCTGACCTCTGTACGGCGCCTGCCGTGGCTCAGATCCTCCAGTTCCACCACGGCAGTCTCTTCAATGGGCTTTGTGAAAGCCGCTCAGCAGCAGTACCGCGGTGAGCAGAAGCGGCAATACTCTCCGATACATGGTGTATCCCTCCTTTCGGAGAAGATAAATTCGTTTGTCAGCCCATATCGGCGGCAAGAGCCTGGTCGATGAGCTTTTGCAGAGTCTCCGCCTGCTTCTTTTCCGTGATGGCGCCTACGATGGGTTCACCCACGATATTGCCGCTGCGGTCGACCACATAGGTGGTGGGATAGGCAAAGATGTTGGTGGTAAACTTTCCCGCCTCACCGTCGGAGTCAAAATACACATTCTGATAGGTGGCGCCCTTCTTGGCAAGCACATCCTTCGCCTCGGAAATTGCCGTTTCGTCGCCGTCCAGCGTGAAGGTGTTGACGCCGATGAGGGAGCCGCCCTTCTCCGCCAGTTCCTTGTTCAGCGCATCCAGCTCGGAAAGCTCGCCTACGCAGGGATTGCAGGTGGTGAACCAGAAATTCACCACGGTGACGGCGTTGGCGGAGAACAGCTCGTCGCTCTTCACCGTGTTGCCATCCAGGTCCTTGCCCTCAAAGACGGGGAATTTCTGCATGCTGCCGTCATCAGGCGGCGTGGTCATGTCGCTGTCCGCGGGCACGCTCATAGCGCCATCCGTAGATTGCTGTGCCGCCTCGGGGTACTTTTTCTCTATCATGGTCAGCTTGTTTTCAATCTCGCGGATCTTCTCTGCCGCCTCCTTGAGCAGCTTCAGCTCATCCTCCGTAAACTGATCTTTGGAACCTTCGATGGTGTCCAACAAGAACTCACCATAGTTTTTGCCGTTCTCCTGCATGGTCATGCCCTTGTCGGCCGCTATGAAAACTTTTTCCCAAAGCGCTGTGTTCTCCGAGAGAATGGCATTTTCCTGCGCCATCAGCTCCTTGTGCATGGCAACCGCTTCCTCGGCATTCTTCGGTTCGCTACTCATTCCGTCCATTTTGTCTCCGCCCTTTGTGGCGCAGGCTGCCAGAGAGAGCACCATCAGTGCAGTAAGCAGCAGAGCCAGAATTCTGCCGGCAGTATTCGTCCTATTCATCTTCATTCGTTTTATTCCTCCCTGTTAGTGTTGTTTGTCTGTAGTGTTTCCGCTGATTTTGCCTTATCTTTACCGTCTCCGAAGCCGTAGCGGAAGCACACGGCTTTCGTCGGACAGGCGCGGATGCACATTCCGCAGCGGATGCACTCGGTATGGTTGGGCGTTTTCGTCACATCCACATCCATCTTGCAGGCTCTGGCGCATTTCCCGCAGGAAACGCACTTATTCTTATCCACCTTCATCTGGAAGAGGGACACCCGGTTGAACAGCGCGTAGAACGCGCCCAGCGGGCAGAGCCACTTGCAGAACGGTCGGTAGAACAGTACGCTCAGCGCAATCACCGACAGCAGGATGCTGAATTTCCATGTAAACAGCTTGCCCAGCGCCGCCCGGATGCCGGAATTGGCAAGGGACAGCGGGATGGCTCCCTCCAGCACGCCTTGGGGGCAGAGGTATTTGCAGAAGAACGGGTCTCCCATGCCAACATCGTTCACAAGGAATGCCGGTAGCAGGAAAACCATCACCAGCAGGACAGCGTATTTCAGGTATGTCAGCAGTTTCAGCCTCTTTGTGGAAAGCTTCTTAGTGGGGATTTTGTGCAGCAGCTCCTGAAACCAGCCGAAGGGGCATAGAAAGCCGCAGATAAAGCGCCCCAGCAGCACGCCCAGCAGAATGAGGAAGCCTATGATATAGTAGGAGAAGCTGAACTTGGAAGACCCCACCACCGCCTGAAACGCCCCAATGGGGCAGGCCCCGGACGCCGACGGACAGGAGTAGCAGTTCAGCCCCGGCACGCAGACGGTCTTCCCCGCCCCCTGATACAGTCCGCCCTTGAGAAAGTTCGGCAGATGCAGGTTGGTCAGCAGCGTCGCCCCCGCCTGAATCCAGCCCCGGAAGCGGGACATGGTCTGTGAAACGCCTGAAAACTTTTTACCCAATGCCCACACACTCCAGACATAATTTGATTGCTTTGCTCAGCACTGTCGCCGCCTCGCCCCGCCAGACACCGAAGCACAGCATGGCGGCTCCGGCCATCAGCAGCGCGATCTGCGCCGCTGCCTTTTTCTCGCAGCTCATTTTTCATCACCCTTTCCGATTTTCTGTCCCTATCATAGCGCGGGAGAGTTAAAGTCTCTGTTAAGAACGAAAACTTAACACAAACCTTATCTGTTTTTGCTATAATAAAAGCAACACAAAAACGAAGAAATAAAAAGGAGGGCTCTCATGCACCTTTTAGTAATTGAAGATGAACGCGCCCTGTGCGAAACCATCGTCCGCAGCCTGCGGCGGCTGGCCTACAGCGTGGACTACTGCTATGACGGGGAAAAAGCGCTGGCGCTTCTGGGCGTGGAACGATACGATTTGGTGCTTCTTGATCTGAATCTGCCGAAAAAGGACGGCATGACGGTGCTGCGCACCCTGCGGCAGACCGACCGGGAGACGCGGGTGCTGATCCTCTCCGCCCGCAGCGAAGTGGAGGACAAGGTGCAGGGGCTGGACGCCGGGGCGAACGACTATCTGGCGAAGCCCTTCCACCTCGCCGAGCTGGAGGCCCGCATCCGCAGCCTGACATTGCGGCAGTTTACCCAGCAGGATGTGCTGCTAAGCTGCGGAGGCCTGACCTTTGACACCCGCTCCCGTACCGCCACCGTTAACGGGCAGACGCTGACGCTCACCCGGAAGGAAACAGGAATCCTGGAATACCTGATGGTGCATCAAGGAAGGCCAGTAAGTCAGGAGGAGCTGATGGATCACGTTTGGGACAATAGCGTGGACAGCTTCAGCAATTCCATTCGCGTCCACATCTCCGCCCTGCGCAAAAAGCTCCGCGCCGTGCTGGGCTATGACCCCATCCGCAACCGCATCGGCGAGGGCTATCTGATGGGAGGTGAGGCGGAATGAAGCGGCTTTCCCTGCAGTGGCGCATCACGCTGATGTCCGTCCTGCTCATCGGTGTCACCTGCGTGGCCATGAATCTGCTGCTGTGCTCCTCCGGTATGTATTATATGGACACCATTGCGGACAACTTACAAGGCGGCGGCACGGTGATCCTGAATGATGGCGGAGCGGCGAGCTTTGACCCACAGCTCATAGCCCCTGGCGAGGATCTGACGATCATTGTCGATGGGGTGCAGGGGCGCTTCCGCACCACCAACTGGTACATCACGGCGGCGATAACGCTGCTCAGCGGCATCCTCGCCTATTTCGTCAGCGGACGCGCTCTCAAGCCCCTGCGCAGCTTTACCTCGCAGGTGGAGCAGGTGCAGCTGAACAATCTTGCCGATATGAGGATCGATGAAGACGCTATTTCGGAGTTCCGGCAGCTGAGCCGCTCGTTCAACCAGATGCTGGAGCGGCTGAACAACGCCTTTTCCGCCCAGCGGCAGTTCACCGGCAACGCCGCCCACGAGCTGCGCACGCCACTGGCACTAATGCAGGCGCAGTTGGAGCTGTTTTCCGCGGAGCATCCTGATGTGCGACCGGAGACGGCGGAGTTCCTCACGCTTTTGCGTGAGCAGACGGAACGGCTGATACAGATGACCAGGACACTGCTGGAGATGAGCAATCTGAAGCAGGTGGCGCGGAACGAGCGGATCCAGCTCGCTCCCATGATCGAGGAGATCTTCACAGATCTTGCGCCGCTCTCAGATAAGCTCGGCGTCACGCTGACGGCGGAGGGCGACGGCATTATGACCGGCAGCGATGCACTGATTTACCGGCTGATCTTCAACCTGACGGAGAATGCTGTCAAGTACAACCGGCCGGGCGGCTCGGTACGGGTTTCTGTCACTCAGGAGTTGGAAAAGCTCCTGCTCCGCGTCTCCGACACCGGCTGCGGCATCCCGGAGGTGTATCAGCGCAGTATCTTCCAGCCCTTCTTCCGGGTGGACAAGTCTCGCAGCCGGGAATACGGTGGTGCAGGACTGGGGCTCTCACTGGTATGGGAGATCGCCGACCTCCACGGCGGCTCCGTTTGGGTGGAGAAAAGTTCGGAGAAGGGCACGACCATTGCGGTAGGGTTGCCAACGCAACAATCAACGAAGCCCTAAAACACTTTTATTCGTTTTTCGCTGCTTCGCTTGCCGCCCTGCGGCGTCCCTATCCGTATTTTCACGCTCCAATTCCGCCGCACGGAGCTTGCTGTGGACAGACTTATAATCAGAAATTTCCTGTTTCAAACTGTCAATCTCAGCCTTGAGCTTTGCAATTAGCTTGTTTGCCGCATCCACCGCCTTTTGCAGTTTGGATTCCTTTTTCTCTGCTGTAACGTACTTCTTTGCCAGAGTGGAAAGTCGGTCAAAGTCCTCACGCTCCACGGCAACCATGCTCGTCCAGCGCGGGCTTGGAATCCCACTTTTTGCTCATGCTGACCTGCTGTATTTAAATAACCCTATTAACACAATTTTATTAGGAGCAGTATAACTGCTGACGGCATAGAATCTTGGTAGCTAACTTGGTGGATACCTTGATGGGTGTCATCCTCTAAGTTATCATGGGTTTTGAAGAAGCATTTTATGAGAAAAAGAATCTGAATCCAAAGATGCGGGCATTGCTTAATTCAGTGGAGAAAACAGATCATAGCTTGGCAAATAAAATAGAAGCTCCACATGCGATTTAAAAAAAATCCTGTTCAATATATGAATATGAGCAGGATTTTTCTATTTACAACGATATTTTTTACAATATTTCCTTCGATTATCCGGAAAATTTTTCACTGTAATGACTTTTCATATCCTCCCAGTCCATGAACAATACATAAAATACTTTGCCATATTGCTGGCTCTCAACAATTCTCCCATGGTCAAGCACAGACAGATACGATCCATCCGCTCTTTGTAAATGAAAGTGGATATAGTCATTTCCATTGCCATTATCAATCTGTTTCCAAATGCTTGATTCTATCTTCTTCTTCTCATCTTCCCGTATCAGGTTGCTGAAACTTTTCTTTGTAAGTCTGAATAGTTCATCCATATCTTTATATCCGGCCATATGAAGAAACTCCTGATTTGCATAAAAGAGTTCGTCATCTTCTTTGTCTGCTCTGTATATGATAAATGCTCCTGGAAGGTGCTCGGAGATATCCCTAAATGCAAATCCCAGTTGTTTACGAACCCTTAATTCAAGTCCTTCCCTATAAGCCATGCAGCCATTTTTTCCATGAAGTTTTATTTCGTAAAGGGCTGCATCTGCACAGCGCATAAGCTGTGAACGGTTAGACGCAAATGTCGGATATTCCGAATATCCAAGAGAAATATAAAATGGATATTCTTTTCCCTTATATGAAAATGTCTTTGGAGCCATAGTGAATTGCTGTAGCTTCTCTTTTACATCCTCGTAGGAATAATTTTTTAAAAGAATACAGAACTCATCTCCACCATTTCTTCCTAGTAACGCATCAGACGGGAAAAAAGCTTTCATACTGTCTGCCAGACTCCTTAATGCTTTGTCTCCGTAAACATGTCCATAGATATCATTAATAAATTTAAAATCATCAATATCAAGAAGTACAGCCACAAATTTCGCTTTCGGATTTTTATTAATCATCTTTTCTGCCAGTTCATCGAATCCATAGCGATTGTAAATACCTGTAAGAGAATCTGTGTGTGCCAGTATTTGAAATTTGTTTTTATTTTCTTTTGATACCAGCCACATCCGGGTAAGAGTTACCAAAAGCATGGTAATCGCAATAAAGAAAACACTGATTACTGCTATTAATGTATTGTTTCCCCAGCCATTTTCAGGCATTACTTCAAACTTCCAGTTCTCCGTTCCTATCGTAAAGTCATAGGAAACAGGATTCGTTAATTGACGATCTGACTGATAAATAATTTTATAATTATCACTCCATGGATTATCCGTTTTGGAAAGACTATATTCATATCCAAATTTCGAAAGCGCACTTGTCGCATCTGAAAAAATATCCGGAACACGAAGGATAACAATGGTAAATCCCCAAAAATATTCCTGCCCGTTTTCATCTTTCAGATAAATAGGATTGCGGACAGCAATTCCATATCCACCCTGTTTCAATTCAAAAGGTCCCTGTGTAACGATTGTATGATGATCTCTTGCATATATGGAAATTTCACCACGTTCTTTATCATGAATCAGATTAATCTTACCTGCCTCATTTCCATCGGCCGGATAAATATCCGTTACAATACCAGCCGGAGCAAGCTGTACGCTTTCAACAGAATCCGACATAATATTTTTTGCAATTGTGTCAAATTGATTGATTTCTCCAGTTCCGCTGATCAAAAGCTGTTTCAGAACATCTGTAATCTCTATTCCATTTATAATCTCATTCTCTATACGTTCTCCATAGGTTGTTGCATTTAATTGTGCTGTTGTGCGGCTCTGCTCTTTTTCATGAGTATCTGTGTTGTATACGACTAAACTAACAAGGCATATGCCCATTAAAAAAACGAGAAGAGGCACAAGTGTCTTTTTTTTCACCTGATTCACCTCGTTTTATCTCAGTCGAGAAGACTCCCACCTCTTCAGGTGGTGAGTAATAGCAAATTTGTCTCAGTGGGAGTTGGGTCTCTGACTAATGTTTTTATAATTAAGCATTATATCACGGAAGTAAAAAAATTGAATAAATTTTGCCCAAAAAGTTATAGAACGTTTTTCCAGTGTACTGATAACGTTTTCCTTGCGTACAATGGAAAAGAGAAGTAGTGCTCCTAAACAAATAAAAAAAGTACAGTTTGATTGTTGGATTGCTTGTTTTTATGGCATCTTTTCTTTTGGAATTCAACATGGCGGTTACGCTTCTTTATGGACAGCCGACTGAACAAGAATGGCGGAACGCTTATTTTCACTACGCATTATCCGGAACTGCTGGATGAATATGACCGAAATGACGGAATTTGTATTGTAAGAAACCGTAATGGCATTACAGCAGAAAATTTGAGCCATATATTGAAACGTAATGATATTAAAAAGAGTGATGCCTACCAGAGCGGTTTCCTTGAGGGAACAATGCCAGCATATGAAGCGTATATGCGCTTGAAGAAAAGCCTGGCTGCTTCAATCAATTAAGGAGGCAGCAGAATGGAATTAGCAAAATATAAGGCGTGTATATGTGAAGGATCTGCCGAAGAAGCTATTATCGACATACTGGTTGATAATGATCTTCTGATTTTCAAAAGAGAAGAAATGTTGGAAGAATGTGTTATCCGTTGCAGAAGTGCTAAACGATTCGAGGAGCGATACTTACGGAAAGGATTTGATGAGCAGATTTCTGTGATACGGATTTTGGATTCTCGCAGAGAGGAATTTCGATTGAGTAAAGCATATGATCAGTTTAAGCGTTCTGGAAAAAAACAAGCGAATTTTGTAAAACAAATCTTCGGATGCATGATGTGAAGTCGTATGATTTTGTGAAGCAGTATTTCAGTAACCCACAGCTCTTGGTGAAAGCCATAAAAGAGTATCGCAGAACAGCAAATATCCCCAAAGGAGAATACAGCTTGTCTGATTTGCTGAGATGAGCTTTGCTTTTTTAATACATTGGCCGTGACTCAAATGGTCACCAGGAGATAAACGGGTACCGGTTTACAGAAAACAGAATAGAATCGTCTTCGATGCCTCGTTGGGAAACCAACGGGGTATTTTTTTGCCCCAATCCGACTGCATAGGACACTAAAAAAGTCAAAACGAACCCTAGGTAGTCCTGCAAGGACAACCAAAGCGCGCCTACGAGGCCAACGCGAAAACGGATGTTCCTTGAAAACTGAATAGCTTATATGCTACCCATATTCGTAGGAGAATATTTCATCATTCTTTATCGTTTAAATATTGAATATACTCGTTTCCCCATATTTCCAACTCCTTCAGTACTTTCCTGAATTTTTCTCCAATATCACTTAATTTGTATTCTACTTTTGGTGGAATCTGCTGATATTCTATGCGTTCAATCAAGCCTTCTTCTTCCAACTTTTTCAGCTGTCTTGATAGCGTTGTATGTGTCATTTCTTCTGGCATTTTTCTTTGTAATTCATTAAACCGGATGGGGCCATCTGTTAACAAATACATAATATACATAGACCATTTACCTGTTAAAACTTTTTGCGAAGTCACATACGGGCAAAGCCCAAATAGATTTTTCTTTTCCATATATACGTTCCTTTCTGATACCAGTATCGTAAAATATCGTACTTGTTTGTTTTCTCCTATGATATATAATTATACGCATAAAAAATAGAAATACAATTTGTTTTCAGGAGGATTTTGAAATGAATGACGTAGTAAAATATTTGCAGGAATGCGGAACTTTTTATCTTGCCACGGTAGAAGGAGACCAGCCACATGTACGCCCATTTGGTGCTGTATGTGAATTTGAAGGAAAACTTTATATTGTAACGAATAATAAAAAAGATGTTTACAACCAGATGAAAGTAAATGGAAAAGTTGAAATGTGTGGAATGAACAAAGGTACTTGGATTCGTGTGAAAGGTGCAGTAAAAGAAGATACTCGCCGTGAAGCTCGTGTAGCCATGATGGAAGCAAATAAAAATGCTCTCCAGTCTATGTATACGGTTGATGACAATTTGATGACGGTATTCGTTTTTGAAAGTGTCATCGCAACTATTTATTCATTCACAGAAGAACCGAAGGTTATCAATCTGTAAAATTTTGAGTAATGTACATTACGGTTTGTCAGACTGGAAATTCCCCGGCTGATGTTTGGCGCTGCGGGCGGCGGCACATATTCTTTATTATCCGGAAGCGTGGTATACGCTGCACATAGACGCACCTGAGGGAGGAACGAAAATGGAAACTGAAAAAGTATATGCCATGCCATTTGCAAAAATATATCCCATGCTGGTGGATGAGCTGGCTAAGGGCAAAGTGATGGAGAAGATCAAGCGGAGAAACAAATGAGGGAGGGGAAAGCAGCCTATTACACACCGACAGAGAATGTGGTATAATCCTTGAGGAAACATTGTATGGAAAGGACAAACACGATGAACGCTCTGGATATTATGAAACGCCCTGCCGCCTACGTAAGCGGCTATGAAAACACCCCCACGGAGGAACAGAACCGTGCAAAGCAACTGTGCTGGGAGTACAACCGCACCGCTCCCAACGAACAGGAAAAGCGGCGCAGCATCCTGCAGACCCTGCTGGGCACCTGCTCTCCCATGACCGGCATTCAACCGGATTTCCACTGTGACTATGGCTTCAACATCCATACCCACGGCTTGGCGGTCATCAACTATAACTGTGTCATTCTGGATACCTCTCCGGTAAACATCGGAGCAGGTGCCTTTATTGCCCCCGGCGTATGCCTTGCCTGCTCCGGTCATGCCATCGACCCGGAGCAGCGCAGCCACGGCATTGGAACCTCAGCACCTATTACGCTGGAGGAAAACGTCTGGATCGGTGCAAATTCCACCGTCTGCGGCGGCGTTACCATCGGGGCAGGCTCGGTTATCGGGGCGGGAAGCGTCGTCACCCATGACATTCCCGCCGGTGTCATCGCAGCAGGGGTGCCCTGCAAGGTGATCCGCCCCATTACCGAAAAAGATAAGTTCAAGCCGGAGGATATTCTGTTCTGAGAAATTCAGATCGGAAACGCTGAAAAAACATACGCACAAGCTCTCCGGGGACATTTTTGTTTTTCGCCATGCTTTTCTGCGGGGAGAAGGCATGTTATACTGGGAATGACAATTCGGGATTTTTCATTACAGTGTTTTGCTAAAGGAATCCAATGGAGCTATACCCTGGATTTTTCTGTATTCTCTGGGTGACATTTTGACGATAGACTGAAAAGCGCTTGAAAACTTTCCCTGGGTTTGGTAGCCTACCTGGGAAGCAATATCCGCGATAGTGTCATTTGTTTCCCGTAATAATTTCATAGCCTGACGCACTCGAAATTCCTTCATATAGGTGGCGATAGGCTGACCGTAGACTGCCTTGAATATCTCCTTTAGAGTGGAGGTATTTATCAAATACTGTTTGGAAAGTTCTGCAATCGTAAATCGTTGCTCCAAGTGCTCTGTCAACTGTTGATGAATTTCTTTTATCAATTCGGTTTGCTGGGAAAAGTATTGAGTCAATTCTTTATGCTCCGATTTCATGTTGCTCAAATAAATCAAAATTTCCAGCACCTTCAATTTCAAGAGGGAAATTCGAACGGACACAGGAGCAGAAAAGAGTGGGGCAAAAATATGCTCTAAATCGGAACAAGACGGGATTGCGGATGGCTTTCCGGAGCAAAATCGATTCTGTAACTGGTCTGCTTCCACACCGGCATTCTTTAAAGCTTCCGGGCAAATGGAAGAGAGCTGTTTCAGATCCACGGAAATGGAAATTCCCTCTGAATATCCTAGGGGAAACATCATGGCGGAATCCGCGCAGCAGGCCATACTGTGTGCTGTCACATCACCTGTACCTAAATAGACGGCAGTACCGCCGTGCATATTCCAACCCACGCGACCACTGCGACAATAGTAAATTTCTAAAACAGAATCCGAAGCATCATGCCGAAACCTGACCTCTGAAGCAAGAAAAACATTGAAGGATACCTCTATTCCAGGAAAAGTTTCATATGCCTCCATACACCCTTTTCCAGCGGTAACCGCTCGAAACTGTTCTCCAAAGAGTGTAGTACCCGTTCCACCAGCCCGGCAATGCTTCAAGGCGAGGGTGCCGTTTGGGATCTTTTGAAGTTTTTGAGCGATAACTTTGGATTCTTCTTTTTTCATGGCGTTCCTTTTTGTTTTTCTACTTGCGACGGACAGGCGATTTTTACAAGCCACTCAATCATGTGGTGGAAATTTCGGGCCTGCTCGGTATCAGCTGCTTTATAATAGACCTCTTTTCCGTCCCGGCGGTTAACGATCAGACCCGCTGATTTCAACTGCTTGAGATGGTGAGAAACTGCAGGACTGCTCATATTTACCATGGCTGAAAGATTGATAACACATTCCTCACAGTGGCAAAGCAACCAAAAAATGCGAATACGGCTGCCATCTCCCAGCTGCTTGAAAATATCAGCTACGGTTTGAAAGTTTTCTACGCTGGGCATATATTCCAGTTCATGCTCGATAGTTTGTCCGTGGTCGTGGGGTAAGTGGTTCTGAATCATTTAGCACTCCTCCTTGAAGTCTATCTTATCATAGACCGGAGAGAAAAGAAACTTTACTTTTGAGATGTTTCTGGTTCAGGGCCAGCGTCATGGGTGTAATCCAAGATACGGACACCATCGCCTACCTCTTTCTGCACCAGCTCTCGCATACGCTTAGCAAAAGGACAGGGGTAACCAATGGGAGTCCCTTTGCTGATGCAAGAAGCAAAAGCAATGGTGTCAGCGCCCTGTTCTACCAGAGAACGGGCCCGCAGCACCGCTTTTTTTCCGGGGCAGCCGCCGCAGTTGATGAAGCCCACTAACTGAATATCATCCTCTCCCATAAAAGCGCCTTTTCTCTCTCGGATTGTCCGAAAATCCCGGCTTCCGGGGCAGTAATCCTCTGTCTGCATACAACGAATAATGCCAAGTTTCATATTAGTTTCCTCCTTAATTTAGGGCCTGCCATTCAGATTTGGCCGGTCCATTGTCTATTATTATGTAACCAGATTTTCCAACAGCTGGATGGAAATGTCCTCGTAGTAGCGATCCTCTTTAATCATTCACAAAATACGGGGTATAGGTCTCTCCGGTTCTCAGTATAGCTCCGCAAGGAGGTTCTGTATTTCCCGTTCAGAAGAATTTTTCTCCCAAATGGAAGAGTTTCTGAAAATCAATCCGTCATAAACGCTGCAAGAGCGTCCCTTCTAACTTCATGTGATATTGTTCCAGTACATCTTTCAGTGTAATTTCTTGCATTCTTTGTTCCGCTGTTTTTTGAATGTCCAAGTAAAAATCCCGTAGCACCAGTTGGATATTTACACCCACGCCACAAGCGGGGTTGGTGTGGATGTCCTGATGGAGCAGGGGCTTGTTGCCCTCTACTGCCCGATAGGCGTCCAGCAGAGTGATTTTCTCCGGCTCACGAGCCAGAGCAGGTCGGGGATGTCCCTTCACGCTGATCAGCAGTCCACCCTTCCGCAGGGCGGACATGAGCTGGCGCACATAGGCAGGATTCGTCTGAATGCTCTCTGCCAGCTTGTTACTGGTCAGATCGCAGTCTGGGTACAGAGCGATAAAAGCCAGAATATGAACAGCATCGCTAAGGCGGGTTGGATATTTCATGGACGGATCTCCTTTTTGCTTGATGTTATTTTTATTATAACAGCATATTGACAGCGATGCAAGAGGATGCTAAGATGATTTGAAGTAAGAATAAAAATAACACCCACTCGAAAGGAATGGTGAAAATGAACTTCTATGATGATTTGGTCATGCAGACCCAGATGAATTACTCCAGGCACTATCCTATCTATGCTTCCGGCAGTACGCCTTATCAGCTGACTGACAAAAAGCCGCTGCCGTATAGCGAACAGATCCATCGTTTGGTACAGGAGGTAAAGGAAGCTGACTGTGTGGTAGTGGGCGGGGCCTCCGGCCTGTCCGCTGCCGGTGGCGGAGATTTTTACTACGAGGACAGCGACTCCTACCGCAAATACTTCCGACCTTTTGCCGAGAAGTACCACTTCAAAGGTGCTTTTGCAGGGATGATGCACCCATGGAAGACAAGGGAAGAGTATTGGGGGTATCTCGCCACCTTCCTTCACACCACCCAGACCGCACCTGTGCGTCATCCCTATCTGGATCTGGACGCTTTGCTGAAAGGCAAGGACTTCTTCATCCTCACCACTAACCAGGATACCCAGTTTGTCAAACTCTACCCGGAGGAGAAGGTGGCGGAGGTCCAGGGGGATCACCGCTTCCTCCAGTGTGCCGCCTGTTGTACCGATGACACTTGGGATGCGGTAAAGCCGGTGGCTGATATGGTAGCCGCTATGGGGGATGGCACGAAGATTCCTACGGATCTCATTCCCCGGTGCCCCCACTGCGGCGGTGAGGCATTCCCCTGGGTGCGAGGATATGGGAATTTTCTGCAAGGAAAGAAATACGAAGAACAGTACGAAAAAATTTCTCGCTATGTGCTGGAACACAAAGACAGCAAAATTCTGTTTCTGGAACTGGGCGTTGGCCGAATGACTCCCATGTTTATTCAGGAGCCTTTCTGGAACCTGACCCTCAGCTTTCCCCATGCCCGGTATATTGCTGTCAACAACAAGTATGACTTCCTGCCCAAACAGTTGGAGGACAAGGGCATGACCATTGTGGCCGACATTGCTCAAGTGCTACGGGATGCACGAAAACTCTAGCTGCTCTCCGGCAGGCGCGATCCATCGCAGCAACCATAAAATAGAAAGGAGCGAACGAATATGATTGATTGGAAACCCATTGCCGAAAAATTCAGAGAAGCGGACGCTATCCTGATCGGGGCCAGTAACGGCCTGTCCATCACCGAAGGACTGCATTTGTTTGCAGATAATGCAGCCTTTGATGAATTGTTTGGAGATTTCAAACAAAAATACGGCTTACATTGTATTTTGCAGGGAATGATGGCCGGATGGCCCAGCGAGGAGAAAAAATGGGCCTTCTGGGCCCGGCTCATCCATCATTACTGCGGGCAATACCAGCCTACGCCGGTGATGAACGATTTGAAGGCCATTGTGGGAGAGAAGGATTACTTTGTCGTCACATCAAACGGAGAAGGTCACTTTGAACGGTGTGGTTTCGATCCGACGAAAATCTATGAGATTGAGGGCAACTGGTTTACGATGCAGTGTGCCCGCCCCTGCCACGACACCCTCTATTCAAGTTTAGAGGTGGCCGAAAAATTATCGGCTGCCGAACAGGGCGGCCATGTGCCTACAGAGTTGGTGCCGCGTTGTCCCAAGTGCGGAGGTCCCATGGACATCCACATGGGCGCGGGTCAGAGAATGATTCCGGATACCGCTGCCCAGGCACGGTTCCAAAACTTTCTGAAAACCTACCACGGAAAGAAACTGGTGGTTCTAGAGCTGGGCATTGGCTGGCGCAATCAGCTGATCAAGGCCCCGATGATGCGCCTGGTGGCCGGCGAGCCAAACGCCACTTATGTGACCATCAATCTGGGGGAGATCTACATTGCGGACAATATCAAAGAGAAGTCCTTCGGACTGGACGGGCGGCTGGATGAGCTGCTGCCTGCTCTCCGGGAGGCGTGTGAGGCATGAAGTTTGTGGGGACCATAATCATCTATGCCTATTTGCAGGCGGTGGGAGCTATCAACTCTCATGAATCAATTTGCTTTCTGAATCCTTTGCAGCAGTAGAAAATGCAGAAAATAAAACGCCGGGAAGTTGACTCAAATTGTCAATGCCTCCCGGCTTTTTACCGGGTACTGGAATGTGCCGATAAAAGCTGCATTTTGCCCAAACAGAAGAACCCTTTTCCCGAATAGCAGGATATGGGTTCAAAGCGTTGACGAGGACGGTTTTCCTGCGTATGATGAAGATACAATTAAACAATGATTTAATTGTTCTGACAACAGGAACAAATTAAGAGAGGAGATTTTCAAAATGAAAAAGACTTACAAAATCGATGTGGATTGCGCTAACTGCGCCAACCTGATGGAAGATGCCGCCCGCAAGACCAGCGGCGTACAGAGTGCTACGGTGAACTTTATGACCCTCAAGATGAACGTGGAGTTCGAGGAAGATCAGGATCCCAAGGCTGTTATGCAGGAGGTTCGCAAAGCCTGCAAGAAGGTGGAACCCGACTGCGAGATATTTCTGTAAGCCAGCGAAACGAAATGCCCTGTCGAGCGGCAGCTTGCAGGGCATTTTTTCTCTTAGATAAATAAACGAATAAGCAATTGTGAAAGGGGTAAAACGAAATGCAGGAGTATATCATCAACGGTCTGCTGATCGTGGTGGCTCTGCTGGCCGTGATCCTTCAGATCATCGGCATGCGGCCCTCCGCCGGTATGACCAAAAAACAAAAAGTGATGTTGTGGCGGATTCTGACTGCTACGGTTCTACTGTTAATTTTGCAGGTCCTGGGCGCAGGCGCATTTGAAGTGTTTGGCTCGGCAGGCCGCTGGGTACGTCTGGCTGTGTTCCTGGTGGATTATCTGGTTATTGGCTACGACATTCTGAAAAAAGCCGGAAAAGGTATCCGTAACGGTCAGGTGTTCGATGAGCACTTTCTGATGGCGGTGGCTACGCTGGGGGCTCTGGCACTGGCTGTATATGAAAACGGCGACTATCTGGAGGCCATTGCGGTGATGCTGTTCTACCAGGTGGGCGAATGGTTCCAGTCCTACGCTGTGGGCAAGAGCCGCCGGAACATCAGTGATCTGATGGACATCCGTCCTGATTATGCCAATATCGAACGGGAGGGAAAACTGGAACAGGTAGACCCGGACGAAGTGGGTATCGGCACCATTATTGTGGTACAGCCCGGTGAGAAAGTTCCTATTGACGGTACCGTAGTGCAGGGAGAATCCACTTTGAACACTGCCGCTCTCACTGGTGAAAGTTTGCCCCGTGAGGTCAAGACTGGCGATGAGATCATCTCCGGTTGTATCAACATGACAGGTTTGCTCCATATTCAGACAACCAAGGAATTTGGCGAGTCCACTGTCTCCAAGATTCTGGATCTGGTGGAGAACGCCTCCTCCCGGAAGTCCAAGTCGGAGGACTTCATTTCCCGCTTTGCCAAGATCTACACTCCTGCGGTGTGCTATGCCGCGCTGGCGCTGGCTGTATTGCCGCCGCTGGTACGGATGTTTGCCATGGGGCTGGATGCAGGCTGGGAGACCTGGATCTATCGTGCGCTGACCTTCCTCGTTGCCAGTTGCCCCTGCGCTTTGGTCATTTCCATTCCTTTGTCCTTCTTTGCAGGAATTGGCGGAGCCAGTAAGGCGGGCGTTCTGGTGAAGGGGTCCAACTATCTGGAGACCCTGTCACAGGCTAAGATCGTGGTCTTTGACAAGACCGGTACTCTGACCCAGGGCGTGTTCGAGGTCAACGCCATCCACCACAACGAGATGGACGAACGCAAGCTGGTGGAGTACGCGGCCCTGGCAGAGAGCGCTTCCAGTCATCCCATCAGCAAGAGCTTACAGAAAGCCTATGGCATGGAAATTGACCGCAGCCGTGTAACCAATATTCAGGAGCTCAGCGGCAACGGTGTCATCGCCACAGTGGATGATCATCAGGTCGCGGCTGGAAACGACAAGCTCATGAATCGTCTGGGGGTCCAGGCTATTCCGTGCCACAGCGTAGGCACCATTATTCACATGGCGATTGACGGGAAATATGCCGGGCACATTGTTATTTCCGATATCGTGAAGCCTCACTCCAAGGAAGCCATTCAGACATTAAAGTCGGCTGGGGTTCGCAAGACTGTGATGCTTACTGGTGACGCCAAGAAGGTGGCTGATAGTGTAGCCTCCGCACTGGGGCTGGATGAGGTTTACAGTGAACTGCTTCCTGCCGACAAGGTGGAGAAAGTGGAGCAGTTGATTCAGAACAAGCCGGAGAAAGAAAAACTGGCTTTTGTGGGAGATGGCATCAACGATGCCCCGGTGCTTCGCCGGGCAGACATCGGCATTGCTATGGGCGCTATGGGTTCTGACGCTGCCATTGAAGCTGCGGATGTAGTACTGATGGATGACGATCCAATGCAAATTTCCAAAGCAATCAAAATCTCACGCAAGTGCCTTGGCATCGTCTATCAGAACATCGTGGTGGCCATCGGCGTAAAACTGGTCTGCCTCGTGCTGGTCGCTCTGGGCTTCGCCAATATGTGGCTGGCCGTGTTTGCGGATGTGGGCGTGATGATTATAGCCGTCCTCAACGCTATCCGGGCACTGTTTGTGAAAAATCTTTAAAGTTCAGAAATAAACAAAAACAAAAGGGGGGACCCTTCCCGCATGAAGGCTTTATTTTAAATTGGTCCCTCAGAAGCATGTGTCAGTGAAGTTGCAGACAAACTGAATAGGTCAGAGTCCGCTGTTTCTCACCATATCCGTATTTTACGCATGAAAGGTTTGGTTCGCTGGCGCAGGAGTGGAAAGGCTATTTACTATGTTCTAAAACGCTTATTTTCACTACGCATTATCCGGAACTGCTGGATGAATATGACCGAAATGACGGAATTTGTATTGTAAGAAATCGTAATGGCATTACAGCATAAAATTTGAGCTATGCGGTGAATTTGCGGCAGTAGAGACCTTGGTAAGGATATGTAAAACGTATAAAGAAAAATACCCACTGATTCAGATTGCACTTCATACCGCAACAGCAGATACGGTTTATGAGATGATGAAAAAAGGACTTGTAGATAGAATAGAATTCAATATAAGCATTAGACATAATAAAATAATGGGTATAAAATAGATGTATAAGAGAAATTCAAATCTTATACATCTATTTTTATACAAGAAATTTGCAAAGAAAGGGGCTTTTTATTATGAGTAAAAAATTAGTAGCATTTTTCAGTGCAAGCGGAACAACAAAAAAAGTAGCAGAGATGGTTGCAGAGGAAGCAAAAGCTGATTTATTTGAGATTGAGCCAAAAGTTCCATATACAAAGGCTGATCTTGACTGGATGGATAAAAAATCCCGGAGCAGTGTGGAAATGAGTGATAAGAAATACAGACCGGAGATCATGAAGAAAGAGATAGATATGAGCTCTTATGATGAAATCCTTCTGGGATTCCCTAAAATGGAGTACAGTTTATAGTAGTGTATAGCGTGTATCAAGTTATAATTATGAGGTTGAAAATAACAGTATACACAGATAATGTGGAAAAATGTGTATGACGTTTATATAGAAAATAACATTGAAAAAAGGAATTCAAGAATGGGTAAATTCATTAAATTTAAAATAGAATAATAATTACATGAGTGACAGAAGATAAGAATCTGAATTCCCTGTCACTTTTATATTATTTGATAAGAAAAAAGAACTGGTTTATATCCGACAAGAATATAGACTGGTTCTTATTTTTTATATGCTATTATATACACAGGGAGTCGGGGAATGTCGAACTATAGCAAGCCGGAAAAGAATGCATTGATATCGGTATGAAAGATTTTTGCAAGTGCAACTAATTCAGATACCTTAATATTCATTCGATTTGTTTCCAGTTTGGCATAGGTACTTTTGGTGATGGAGATACCAATAAGATTTAATTTTGCAACTACTTGGTCTTGAGTCATGTTGTTTTTATATCGAATTGCTTGGATATTTTTACCAATATCCATATCTGGTCTAATCTTTTGCATAATGATGAACTCCCCTTATAAAATAAAAAGTTTCGTAATACAGAAACATATATATTGATTCTAAAGAATTTAAATTTTATAATGTTTCGTAATAAGGAATTATTTTTAACAGGAAGAGGTAAAAGTATAATGGATGTGGAGATGGAAAAGAGAAAATTTTTAAATCTATGTGGCAAAAGAGATCGAGCATTATTGTCAGGTGAAAAAAGAATGACATTGGGGGATATGGAACGATTGACATATCTGACAGAATTTTTTGAACTGGAGAACTATGGAATCGCCTTATGGAAAGAATTTGGTGATGATGTAAAAGAGCCATTTGAAGCGATGATGAAAATGTTAGATGAGCCGGAGTGCATAGAAGATCGATGGCTTGATGACGAAGCAAAAGGGGAAAAGTGGTTGTTAGAATTTCAGGAACTGGCATTAACGGAAGAATACAGGGAATGGATTCGAAATTATATCGATAAAAAATATGAAGAAAGAGGATTACCATATCCGACAGGAGCAGACTTCGATTAAGAGGTCTGCTTTTTTCTGGTCTTTTGGGAGGTGATAAGAGGTGGAAGTAAGTATTTATGAACTCTTGGCGGCAGCAAGAGAATCGGCTAAATCTGATTATATAAAAGGGGACAGCATTTTGTGTGAGAAGAGATTTCATCCAGATACCCATTACATGGTGGAAATGGAGCTGTTAGAAAATGATAACAGGCTGGGAGAAAAGGGGAATTATATACGGAAGTTTTTGTCAGAACCGGAGTATCTTCCCATTTTACAAAAGCAGGAAAAACATCTCATAAAAATAAAAAGACAGGCAATTGTTCAAAAAGGAAACTTGCGATATATCCCTCCCCCGGACAGGCCGAACCGCCGCCGGGAGAGGGATCTTTTATAACCGGCTGGGAAGGAACAGTAGTGTTCCTCTGGCGATAGTGGTATAAAAAAGCCAGATTTTCCGCAGGTTTTGGGACACTGGAACATAGAAAAGTGTTCACGAATGGCACTTTTGCAACGATCCGTTGCAGCAGTGAAAGCATTTTTGACATTACGTTAAACAGAAAAATGAAAGGATGTGATTGCGATAATCATAGGAATTGATCATGGCTATTATGCAATAAAAACAAAACAAGTGTCTTTCCCAAGTGGAATTATCAGGTATGATTACGAGCCGTATACCATGCAGAATGTTCTGCAGTATCAGGGAAAGTATTATGTCTGCGGTACGGGAAGACAGACGCTGGTAAAAAATAAAACGTCCAATGATAATTATTATCTGCTGACGTTGGCAGCCATTGCAGAAGAAATCAAGCACCGGAAAGCAGAACGAAAGACAGAGGTAATTCTGGCTGTCGGACTTCCACTTTCAAGTTTTGGAAGAGAGAAACAGGGATTCAGGGAGTATCTGTTGCGGAAAGAGCAGCCAGTGCGATTTTTATATGAAAGTGAGTTATATGAGATAACAATAAAAGATGTGAAACTGTTCCCACAGGGATACTCTGCGCTTGCTCTGCATCCAGAGTATCTGAAGAATGAACCGTCTGTTCTGCTTGTTGATATTGGTGGCTGGACCGTTGACCTTATGAGGCTGGACAATGCTGTTCCGAATGCAGCAACGTGCAGGAGTCTGGAGCTTGGAGTGATCCGATGTATTGATGAGACAGCAGAACAGGTGCGTAGAAATACCGGACTGTCTGTAACAGAAACTCAAATTGAGCGTGTGCTTCGGGGGGAATCTTGCAGTATGGCAGAGGAGGCCAGACGGATCATACAGGAAAGCGGACGGAAATATATAGAAAGAATACTGTCTGCGGTGACAGAATCTGGGTTTGATCTCCGGGCAGTACCAACCGTATTTATGGGTGGAGGCTCCGCAATTTTAAAACGCCACGTGACCGCACAGGACGCGATTTGCCGCCCCGTTTTTATAGAGGACGTCCATGCCAACGCAACAGGGTATGAACGGATTGTAGAGCAGATGTGGGCGAGATGACACGTCCGGTATATTCGTTCCGCCCAAACCTGAAAAATCCAGAACACCAGAGGGCATGGGAGAAATTTCAAAGTGTTCCAGAAGGGCAGAAAAGCCAGTATCTGGTTCAGGCAATTCTGGAAAAAGAGGATCGAAAATGGCTGGAAGAAGTTATTCAAAAGACGATAAAAGAAAGTGTTCGGGAATTAGGAATATGTGGCACTACGGAACAATTGAAAACGAAACCATCATCGGAAGAAATACCAGCTCAGATGATGGATTTTTTATCTCAAATGGAAAATTTGTAAAGGGGGTGAGGCCTATGATTGCACGATACATACATTGTTGGATCTGCTAGGGGTAAGGCAAGAAATGCATCGTTATCTTTGGTGGGTATTGTGAATAGCTTTCCATGCGGCTTTGGAGTATGTTGTGTGTAGCGAAAGAGAAAGGAGAAAAGTTATGGCAGAGATGAAAAATATCTGCGGAAAGATCCCGATGGACTTACATGAAAAAGTAAGAGAAGAGATTGAACTCACAGAAAGCAGCACACAAAAATTTTTACAACAGGTCATTGAAGAACATTTCAACAGACTGGAAGGAAAAGGAGAAATAAGCATGGGAGCAGTAAGAACAGTAGCAGTACAGGTATCAGAGGAATTATTCCAGAGATTAAAAGTAGTCATCGGGCAGAAACACATGAAACAGAAAGACTTCTTAATTCAGATTATAGAAGAAGCACTGGAAAAGGCAGAGGCCGAATGGCAAAGCAAAGATCAGCCTGAAGAATCCGAACAGACAACCGAAGAATCGGGAACAGAAGAAACTCAACCGGAAGAAAGCACTGAGCCGGAAAGGGAAAGCGAACCAGAAGAGGAAAGCGAGCCAGAAGTAGAAAGCGAACCAGATGGAGAGAGCGAACCGAAAGAGGAAAACGAACTGGATGGAGAGAGAGAACTGAAAGAGGAAAACGAACCAGAAGGGGAAAGCGAACCGGAAGAGGAAACTGAACCAGAAAGAGAAACTGATCTGGAAAAAGAAACCAAAGCAGAAGAACCAACAGAATGGTAAGTAATTGATACAGAATAACGAAGGGCGGTATGAGAAATCATGCCGCCTGTTTTTATCAGCAAAAAGGAGGTTGATAGCCGCAACCATTCAATTTTTTGATCTCTTTAGCGGAATCGGGGGATTCCGTGAAGGCCTAAGACGGGCAGGAAACTTTGTCTGTGTCGGACATTGCGAGGTGGATACTTATGCGGATAAGAACTACCGATTGCTGTTTGATACAGAAGGGGAGTGGTATTGTAATGACGCAAGAACAATCGAACCAGAACGAATGCCAGATTTTGATTTACTCTGTGCAGGATTTCCTTGCCAGGCATTCTCTATCGCCGGAAAGCGAGAAGGATTTGCAGATGCTAGAGGAACTCTCTTTTTTGAAATTGCCCGGATTCTTGAAGCTAAAAGACCCTCGTATTTTATCCTTGAAAATGTTCCCGGTTTGTTATCGCATGACAAAGGCCGGACGTTTTGCACCATCCTCAGTACGCTTTCTGAACTGGGGTATCATGTCGAATGGAAAGTGCTTAACAGCAAGGATTTCGGAGTCCCCCAAGCAAGAAAACGGGTGTATATTGTCGGATATCTTGATTTCCGATGTGCCGGAAAAGTATTACCTGAACCAGAAACAAATGGAGCAGCTCTTGTTCAAATCCGGGCAGGAAGTCAGGGGAAAAGAGTCTACAGTCCAAAAGGATTAAGCTGTACCCTGACATCACAAGCCGGAGGAATGGGTGGAAAGACAGGATTATATGATGTGGGTGTTCCAATTAAAGAAAATACAAAGCTCGGTTACAAACTTGCAAGAGAGGGTGACAGCATCGATTTGGGCTATGCGAATCTCAACAGCAGGAGAGGAAGAGTCGGACATCAGATAGCACACACCCTGACCACAGGTATCCAACAGGGAACACTTCATTTCGTAGATTTGTCTCCGCCGCCACTGGTTACTGAAGAATGCAGAAGCCTTAATACCAGACAATGCGGAATCCACAAATACAAAGGAGAATGTTCCGGTGTATTAAGGGAAGAAGGGGCAAGAGCAGTCCTTACACCAGCAAAAGAAAATGTCCGTCAGAATGGCAGACGCATGAAAGAACCAGAAGAACCGATGTTCACAATTACTGCAACCGATCGTCATGGCATCTTGTATCACGGCAGAATAAGAAGGTTAGTTCCGAGGGAATGTTTGCGTCTGCAGGGGTATTATGACTGGCAGATTGATAAGATCATAGACAGCACTTCTGACGCACAGCTTTATAAACAGGCTGGAAACGGGGTGACTGTCAATGTTATCGAGGCAATTGGCAAACTATTACAAAAGGCAGACTCCGGACTCAACGAACAGGAAGTGTCTGAGAAAGGAATCCATTAGGCATGATCGGTATAAAAGATCAATACTTTGGAACAGAAATCGAAATGACAGGGATTACCAGACAACGTGCTGCAGAAGTTGTTGCTGAAATGTTTGGAACAGAAGCATATTATGACGGCACGACTTACGGAATCTGGTCAGTGATAGATTTGGAAGGAAAAAAGTGGAAATTTATGTCTGATGGAAGCATTTATACACAACGGAAAGTATACGGTCGAATTGTAGATGCAAGTGGAGAATATTCAACAGAAATGGTATCTCCGAAATTATCCTATGATGAAATGGGTAAGTTACAGGAAGTAGTACGCTGTCTGCGACAGCATGGAGGTTTTGTAAATGAGTCCTGTGGTCAGCATGTTCATGTAGATGCATCGAATCATACACCGCAAAGCCTGAAAAATGCATTAACAATTATGTATGCAAAGGAAGATATCCTGTTCAAAGCACTGAAAGTGCAGGAGAGAAGAGCAAATAGTTATTGTCAGAGGGTGCAACCGGAGGTATTGGAGAAAATCCGAAAAATACCAAATAGGTCAATCACTATGGACCGAGTAAGAAATGTCTGGTATGGAGGCAGGGATAGAAGTCACATCCATTATGATGATACCCGTTATTATGCTCTGAATCTTCATGCTGTGTTTTCCAAGGGAACTTTGGAATGGCGTTGTTTTGAAAGCACACTTCATGCAGGAAAGGTAAGAGCAAACATTACATTGGCATTAGCCATTTCCGCACAGGCGATCAATCAGAGATCTACACAGATGAAAAAGACACTGATATCAGAAAATCCGGCATTTACATTTCGTACATTTTTATTGAGACTTGGGTTAATTGGAGATGAATATAAAAATGTCCGAAAACATCTGCTGGCAAATCTGGATGGTGATCTTGCGTGGAGATATGATAAAAGCACGTATGAGTGTCTGAAGAAAAATCAAAGGACAGAAGGAGTCAGATAGAGGTGAGAAAGAATGGAAGATAGATATTACTTTGCTTATGGCAGCAACATGAATCTGGAGCAGATGAAGTACAGGTGTCCGGCTGCGGAAGTTGTGGAAAATGTCCGACTTGAAGATTATCGGCTGGCATTTCGAGGAAGGGCTCCGGGTAACGGAGTAGCAACGGTACTGCCGGAAAAAGGAAGCTGTGTCGAAGGAGTCTTATGGAAAATCACAGAAGCGTGTGAGAAGAGTCTGGATTTTTATGAAGGATTCCCAAGTTTTTATGGGAAAGAATTGATTCAGGTAAAAAATCAGGATGGTGTGGAGAAAGAGGTGTTTGTATATATTATGAACGCTCCGCACAAAGATGTTCCGGCAAGACCATCGAAGTTTTATCTGGATGGAATTCTGGAAGGATATAAGGATAACCAGATTCCAACAGAGTCTGTCATGGAAGCGGTGAAGCGTACCAGACAGGAAGTGAAAAAAGAAAAAAAACGATATACAAGATAAAACGTACCGCAGAGGAAACATCTTCTGCGGTATTTTAATGAAAAAATCTATTTATAATAGGAAGGAAAAGCACATGAAGGTTAGAAAATTAAAGACCAGAATTGCTGCTTTTGGACTGGCTGTCCTGATGGGCGTCAGTACCTTGAGCAGTGCGAATGCGTTTGCGGCTGAACGGACAGGCTCGGAACAGCAGACGGAAGTACAGGCGGTAACAAGCCAGAAAGATACATCGGTTACAGCAGATGATATCACAAAAGCGGTTTCGGATGAAACATTTGCAGTGGAAACCTGTATGGAAGGAATCCATTATGAGGCAGAAAAAGAAGATGTTACGCTTGTAAGTATCAAAGATGAGAATGGTGGAGAGTATCATTCTGACAAAGCAGGAACATATATTGCCACTTATATGGTCGTTCCAAAAGATAAGAGTGACAGCTATACCATCACCCGGAAAGTGACTCTGACGGATACAGAAGGTCAGGCACATTCTAAAGAAAATGGTGGAGAGAAACAGAAGTCAGATACAGAATCTGAAGATGATTCGGATTCGCCTGTGCAGAACTATACAGATGTAGAAATTGAAACATCCGAAGAAGATGCATCTGCACAGGCAGTCAAAGAACTGAAAGAGGACATCGAAGAGGGAAATGTGATGGTATTGTCTGCGGCTGAAAGAGCTACAAGCAGCGGTTCCACAGTTACATTGACAAAGGGGAGAACCATTTATTATCCAAGTTATATTGGAAATTATCTTACTTGCCTGTTTACAGTCAATGGAAAAATTGCATACTGCCTTCAGTCCCAGAAAGCATCCCCACCGAGTGGAAGTTATGTAGCACAGGTACTGGACAGCAATAAAAATCTGCAGAAAGTCCTTTATTATGGTTATGGCGGGGCAGGAGATCTGACAGGAAGTTATCTGTCTGGAAAAACGGCAGATGAAAAATATGTGTATACACACATTGCAGCCAGCTACGCTTACGCAGGAGAAGCCGGATTTACCGGATGTAATTATAATGACCTTGTAAATGCTGGGGTTATCGCATATATCAATTATCTGTTCGGACAGGAAGAACCGCCAAAAGGTGAACTGAGCTTTTCAAGCACAAAGCTGAATGCAGTACGGGATGGAAACATCCAGAAAACACCAAATATCACACTGTCTGGAGATCACAGAAACTATGTGACATTGAGTGTACCGGAAAATGTGACTGCACATAATCTTTCTAAAGGAACAAGTGTTACAAATGGAAAAATCCAGATTTATGGTGGAGATACATTCTATCTGTCTGCGGATTTATTACTGACAGGCAGTTATGCTTCCGGCAACTTATATGGTTCTGTCGGAAAGACATGGAGAACACTGGTGCTGACAACCGGAAATTCCAAGCAGGATATCGGTGTATTTGAAAGCGAAACAGCAGCTCCGGTAAGTTTCAGTGTACAGTGGCTGAATATGACACGCATTGAACTTATGAAGAAAGATGTCAATACACAGAATCCACTGTCAGGAGCAGTTTATGGTATTTACACCGATAAGAAGTGTGAAAACCTGCTGATGACAATGTCAGCAACCGGAACAGACGGAAAAGCAGTCAGCGATTATTTTGATTCCGCATTGAAAACAGTGTACGTGAAAGAGATCACTGCTCCGACAGGGTACAAACTGAATACAGAAGTATATAAAGTGGATGTTGCAGCCGGAAAGACATTGACGGTAACAGCAACGGATGAGAGGGTCACCGGAAAAGTAAAGATCGCAAAGATTGATAAGGAAACACTTGCATTCCAGCCACAGGGAGACGGCGCTCTTCGAGGTGCTGTGTATGGTCTGTATGCCAAAGAAGATATCGTGCATCCGGATGGCACAACAGGAGTTCTGTATAAACAGGACAGCCTGATTGCACAGGGAGTCATCGGAGATGACGGAACACTGGAATTTTCAGAATTATACCTTGGAGAAATGTATCTAAAAGAAATCACTCCACCGGAAGGATATACACTGGATACTACCAAATATGAGGTATCAGTAACTTATGAAGGTCAGGATGTTGCCGAAGTGACAAGAGACCTTACGGTAAAAGAGCAGGTAAAGAAACAGGCATTCCAGTTAATCAAAATCAGTGAAGATGGAGAGCAGACAGAAACGGACCTGGTTGCAGGAGCAAGATTTAAGGTATATCTGATCAGCGACCTGACACAGGTGAAAAATGGGAAACTGAAACCGTCCAATGGAGAAAGCTATACAGCAAGTGATTTCAAGAATTATGACTTCAGCAAAGAGCAGGTTGCAGTTACTTATGAGAATGGAACCGCCGTACCAGTACCGGAACTGCTCACTGATACCAAAGGATATGCAGTCAGCCCGGAACTGCCGTATGGAAGTTATGTTGTAGTGGAAAGCACTACCCCGGAGAATCTGAAAACCATTGATCCATTTGTTGTAAATGTGGAAAATGACAGCAGAGAACCAATGCAGTGGAGAGTATTTGATGACCGTCCGTTTGAATTTTTGTTGAAAATCGTAAAGAAGGATGCACAGACTGGAAATACGGTTTTAAAGGCCGGAGCCTCTTATAAGATTTACGATGTGACAAATAAGAAATATGTGGAACAGGTTGTTCAGTATCCGAAGAAAGAAAAGATCAGTGCATTCAAAACAAATGAGGAAGGATATCTGATCACACCGCAGGAACTGAAGTGCGCTACCTATCGAATCGAAGAAGTAAAAGCACCGGAAGGATTTGTAAGACAGGGAAGCGAAGAGTCCCTGTATGATGGAACAACGATTATTTCACCATTAGAGCAGACTACAAAAGGAACATATAAAGAAAATCCGCAGAGCGGTATTGTAATTACAGTATCTTCAAACACTGCACATCAGATTGATCCGGATACAGGAGCTGCGATTGTAGAGGTAGAACAGAAAAATGACGAACAGGTAGGAAGCCTGCTCCTGACGAAAAAGGGAGAACAGCTTACCGAAGTAACCGGAGATTCTGTTCTGGCAAAAGTAGAAGCACTGGTTTCTAAAGTAAGAAATGCCGTATCTGGTAAAGAAGAAACAGGTATTTATAAAGGTTTTGAATATGAAGAAACCGGAGTAGAAGGTGCTGAATTCGAAGTATATGCCAAAGATACCATCTATTCACCGGACGGAGCAAAGGACGAAGCAGGAAATCCAGTTGTCCGTTATGAGAAAGATGACCTGGTAGCCAAACTGACTACAGATGAAAATGGAACAGCAGCTATCAACAATCTGCCACTGGGAACGTATTATCTGAAAGAAGTTGTAGCAGGAGAGAATTTTGTCCTGAATACAGAACAGAAAGAATTTACCCTGACAGCAGAGGATGATACACAGGCAGTTGTTTATGAAGGCGTTACTTATAAAAATGAAAGACAGAAAGTTTCCGTATCAGTAGAAAAGAAAGATTCTGTCACAGGTGAAAAGCTGGAAGGTGTTATTTTTGGGCTGTATGCTGCGGAAGATATTCTTTCTAATCAGGGAGAGGTTCTCGTAGAGAAAGACACCCTGCTGGAAAAGAAAGCAACGGATGCAAAGGGAACACTTACTTTCGACAGTGATCTTCCACATGGAAAATACTATGTCAAAGAGGAAGTCAGAAAAGCCGGATATCTTCCAAATGAGGAAGTATGGAATGTAGATGCAACTTACGAAAACCAGAATCTTGCAAAGATTGAACTGAACAAAGAAGTTGAGAATCAGCCGACAGAAACACGCATTACCAAAACAGATGCAACAACCGGAAATGAGCTGGAAGGAGCAAAACTGCAGGTCATTGATAAAGACGGAACTGTTGTGGAAGAGTGGATCAGTACGAAGGAAGAACATGTCATTTACGGACTGCCGGAAGGAAGTTATACCTTACATGAGGAACTGGCTCCTTATGAAGAAGGCTATGTGTCTGCCAGCGATGTGATGTTTGAAGTCAAAGAAGATGGCAGTGTGACAAAGGTTGAGATGAAAGATGAATATTCCAAAGTGGAAATTTCAAAAACAGACCTTACAACCGGAAAAGAACTGGAAGGGGCAAAGCTTCAGATTATCCGCAAAGACGGAACTGTTCTGGAAGAGTGGATTACGGACGGAAAACCACATTCCGTTGAAAAGCTCCCAGTCAATGAAGAACTTACTCTGCGTGAGATCACCGCACCGGATGGTTACGAGATTGCGGAAGATGTTACATTCACATTGAAAGATACAATGGAAGTCCAGAAAGTAGAAATGAAAGACGCCAGAACACCGGAGAAAACAACAGAAAAAACAAATGCACCAAAAACAGGTGATAACCAGAAAGTATGGCCGTTTGTTCTGCTTGCACTGGCATCTGTCGGAACAGCTACAGGAGTGACTGTATACCGCAGAAAGAAGTCAAAAATGACAGACAACAAAGAAGAAACAGAAGAAAAATAAAATAAGAATTACAGGATAAACCAATCTGACAGGGCAGGAGATGTGCATAAGGCAGCTTCTGTCCTGTCTGTCTATAAGGAGAAGAATGATGAGACGTTTTTATACAGCAGAATCAGTAACAGAAGGACATCCAGACAAAGTATGCGATCAGATAGCAGATGCAATCTTAGATGAATGTCTGCGTTACGATCCATCTTCGAGAGTGGCGTGTGAAGTCCTTGCTACAAGAGGAAATGTGTTTGTAGCAGGAGAAATCAGCAGCGGATATGAGCCGCCAGTGTTTGATGTGATCCGAAAGGTTTTAGAGGAGTGTGGATATTGTACAGATGGGATAGAAATGGATACGTTTGTACACCAGCAGAGTCCAGATATTGCAAAAGCAGTTAGTGTGTCGAAAGAATTTCGGGATAATATCGGCGCAAAGATAAGAGACAGAAGCAGGGGAGCTGGAGATCAGGGTGTTATGGTCGGATATGCGTGCGATGAGACTCCGCAGCTTATGCCAATGCCGACTGTTCTGGCACACCGGATCACACGTGAACTTTCGGCTTGCAGAAGAAGTGGATATATCAAAGATATCTTTTCTGATGGAAAGGCACAGGTAACCGTAGAATATGAAGATGGAAAGCCAGTGAGACTGGAAAGTGTTGTTGTTTCCTGCCAGCATGGTACAGAAAAGAGTCTGAAAAAGTTAGATGCCGAGATCAGAGAGAAGGTGCTTCGCCCGGCACTCAGATTATTGCCTCCGGATGAGGATACGAAGATTCTGATCAATCCGTCAGGAAAATTTGTGTGTGGAGGGTTTGATGCAGATACCGGACTGACCGGAAGAAAGCTGATGGTGGATACTTATGGCAGTATGGTTCCGCATGGTGGCGGTGCATTTTCAGGAAAAGACTGTTCGAAAGTAGACCGTTCGGCGGCTTATATGGCAAGGTATATCGCCAAAAATATAGTAGCTGCTGAGTTTGCAAGCAAGTGTCAGGTGTCTCTGGCTTATGCAATCGGAGTAGCAGAGCCGGTTATGATTGAGGTAGATACCTTTGGTACAGGAAAAGTGTGTGCAGATGATTGTCTGGCGGCAGCAATCCCACTGGTGTTTGGAGTGACACCCGTTCAGATCATGGAATCCCTTCGACTGAACCGTCCGATTTTCCGTCAGACGGCAGTTTTTGGTCATTTTGGAAGAAAGGAGTTCCCTTGGGAGCGGACGGATAAGGTTCTGGCTCTTCAGGATGCAATTCTGTAATGCCCTGGGTAACGGAAGAAGAGATTCAGGCAGCAAAAAATATGACTGCGTATGAGTATTTGCGAACACATCAGGCACAGAGACTGCAAAAGACAAGAACCAGAAATGAATGGCAGTTGACGGACCATGACAGTTTTAAAATCAATGAACTGTCCAGTAAATGGCATTGGAAATCCAGAGATATCGGTGGTGTGTCCGCACTGCGGTTCCTGATTGAAGTGGATGGGATGAAATTTACAGATGCCGTAAAACTGCTGTGCGAAGAGAGTCCGTCTTTTATTCCGACACAGTCTGTGGAAAGGGAAAAACTGCCATTTAAGCTGCCGGAGAGGTATTGTAATTGCAGACGAATCAGGGCTTATTTAAACCACAGAGGAATCAGCGATGAAGTGATCACGTATTGTATTTCGCATGAAATCCTTTATGAAAGTGTCCCGTATCATAACGCTGTTTTTGTTGGGAAAGATGAATCTGGAAAAGCAAGATATGCATTCCTGCGAGGAATCTATGAAAAAAACGGGAAGGGATTCAAGATGGAGCAGACCGGGAGTGAAAAAAAGTACAGCTTTTGTATTCCACCTGAAAGAGAAACAAAGCGAGTTGCCGTATATGAAGCGTGTATTGATGCACTGGCACACATGACATTGGAAGAGGGAAAGAGGGATAAATATCGGCTTTCCCTTGGGGGAATCGCTGCTCCGAAAGAAAACGCACAGATACAGAGTGAACGTTTTAAAAAGCCGCCGGACGCACTGGAAGAGTTTCTGAAGAACCATCCGGAAATCAAAGAAATTGAAATCTGTACCGATAATGACTTTGCAGGAAGATGGGCGAAAGAACAGATGAAAAAACATTATGAGGGAACGTATCAGATTATCTGCAATCTGCCGGAAAAAGAAGGGGCAGATTATGCAGACCTTGCGAAAGAAAAAAAGCAGGCAAATAAATGCAGGGACAGACCATTGGAAAGAAGGTGATAGAGAATGGAAGAAAAAGGAACGATGCACGTACAGCTATTGACGGAGCTGACTGGAAATCTTTATTCAGAAGAATCCGAATGGGAAGAAGATTGGTCGGAGAGTGATGAATATGGAATGCCGTTAGATGGAACAGAACTTGCCGATTATGAAGAAGTCATCCGAGAAGAGCTGGAACGCTATGGGGAAGATGATCTCATGCAGTATTTTGACGGAAGTGAGTCCATTCATGGAAAAATACAAAGTGCAGTTGTTACGATAGAAAACAAAGATGGAATCCTGTACGGCTGTACCAAACTGGAATTAAATGAATTTTTAAGTCAGGAAGAACTACAGGAATTCACCGAATACATTACAGGGCAGTACAGTGACGGTTGGGGTGAAGGATTTGAGCAGAGGGATATCAAGGTAGATGGTGGAATGCTGAATGTGCATTTCTGGCATCCAGATATGGAGCAGCCGAAAATCTATGAAAAGAAAACAGAGCAGATCCCGATAAAGCCTGAGAAACAACGTCCCAAGTTACAACTCCTTGGACATGATGGGAATATTTTTTCCATTATGGGCAATGCCTCAACTCTTTTGAAAAAGAATAAACAGACAGCAGAAGCAAAAGAAATGTGTAAAAGGGTATTGGAAAGAGGGGACTATTACAAAGCACTTTTGATTATCAGTGAATATGTGGAAACCGAGTTGAGTCCACCACCAAAAGAAAATAAGAAGGCAAAGAAGAAACATCAGCCGGAACGGTGAAAGGAGAGAATATGAATAAGTATAAGATTACAGCGATTGAACATCCGCAGTATCCATGGCTCCATCGAATACAGGCATTGATCGATGTGAACGAGAAAGTACCAAAGGGAACAATAGGTGGTTTTGTAGATAGTATAACGAATCTGTCACAGGGAGGAGGGTGTTGGATTTATGATGATGCGATCTGTTGTGAAGGCGGTTTGGTACGAGAAGAGGCTGAAATTTACGATGACAGTATGGTTAGAGGAACTGCAGTAGTTGCCGGAAAAGCAAGAATTTATGATCATGCAGTCGCAAAAGACAGTTGTTATATAAGTAGTGGTGAAATAAAAGATGATGCTGTAATTGCTGGAAAAGCCATTATTGGTTCATTGTGTTTGCAAAAGCCTTTGATTAGTGGGGATAGTCGTGTTTATGGGATGGTACAAGGGAATGTCCATGTTAATGGTAATATTTTTTCATGGGAAAAAATTGAAGCGAATACGCAGGACACACATATTTTTGAACATGGACAATGGAGTATTTCACCAGCAATCGAAAAATTACAGCCACCATTATATTATCCTAGAAAGAAGACCAAAAAGAAAAATCCACCAGAACGATAAAGGAGACAGCATGAGTAAGTATAAAATTACAGAAATTGAACATCCAAAATATCCATGGCTCCATCGAATACAGGCATTGATCGATGTGAATGAGAAAGTACCAAAAGGAACACTGGGCGGTTTTGTAGAGAATGAAAACAATCTGTCACAGGAAGGAACTTGCTGGATTTATGATGATGCAATCTGTTGCGAAAACGGTGAGGTAAAGGAAGAAGCTGCACTTTATGATGGCAGCTTGGTCAGAGGTTATGCTGTTGTTACCGGAGATACTACTTTTTATGACAGAGCAGTTGCAAAGAGAGACTGTTATATCTGTGGCGGTGAGATAAAGGAAAATGCGATAATCAGTGGAAAAGCATTTATTGATACGGTAGGAGTAAATGCACCTGTTATCGGTGGAGAAAGCCATGTGTATGGAGAAGTAAGAGGAAATATCTATATTAAAGGGGATATTTTCCCTTGGGATATATTTAATAACCACACAAAAGATATGTTCTTATATGAAAATGGAAAGTGGAGAGCTTTTTCTGTTCCTGAGAAACTGAAACCGCCACAGTCCTACCAGAAAAGACAAACAAAGAAGAAAAATCAGCCGGAACGCTGAGAAAAGAAAGGATGATGCCTATGACAAATGGCCTGAGTTTGGAAGAACTTATGAAAGAGGGAACATACCCGGAGGAATATACTGAAGGGGAAAACTGGAAAATATTACATGGAGATACATTAAAACTGGTCAAAGCATTCCAGCCGGGAATCTTTGATGCAGTCATTACCGATCCACCGTATGCGTCCGGTGGAACAAAGCAGAATGAAAGAAATCGTACTACAAACCAGAAATACAGCAGTATGAGTGCTGCGAATGCACTTCCGGATTTCGATGGAGATAATAAAGACCAGAGATCCTGGACACACTGGATGGCTGAGTGGCTCTATGATGTGCGGAAAGCCTGCAAGAAAGGTGCTCCGATCTGCCTGTTCATTGACTGGCGCCAGTATCCATCGATTACCGATGCATTGCAGTGGGCAGGATGGATCTGGAGAGGAACAGCGGTGTGGGATAAGGGAAACTCCCGTCCACAGAAAGGCCGTTTTCGCCAGCAGGCTGAATACATTGTGTGGGGCAGTAACGGACCGATGCCGATCAACCGTCCGGTATCTTGTCTGCCGGGTGTTTTCCGATATGGAAATCCGCAGAACCGGATTCATGTGACAGAGAAACCGTTGCAGCTTATGAAAGATGTCATCCAGATTTGTGAACCGGGAGGACTGATCCTGGACCCGTTTGCCGGAGCAGGAACAACTGTCCTTGCAGCGGTTATGACAGGTTATCGTGCAGTGGGAATTGAGGTAACAGATGCCTACTACAAACTGGGAAGTGACAGAGTGAAAATTGCATTAGAAGCAGAGCAGAAAGAGGATGAAAAGTAGCCGGGATGTCCAATTGGACATCTTGTTTTTTATAGAGAAAATCAGTGGCATCCAACTGGATGCAGGAAGGAGATGGAGCGTATGGAACAGGCTCTGGCTTATGTGTGTTGTTCAGCAGAAGAAAGCCGGGTAAAGGTGCAGAAATATTGCAGAAAAATCTATGAACTTGGGTATGTACCAATCTGTCCGAGATTTGTATTCTCACCATTCTTGGAAGAGTCCGATGCAGAAGATATGCAGGGATATGGAAGAATGTCACATATCCTTTTGCGGAGGTGCCGGATGGTAGTCGTATGTGGAAAAGAAGTGACAGGAACAATGAATACCGAAATCAGTATGGCAGACAGACTCCATATCATTTGTACGACACTCGATGGACTGGTACAGATAAAAGAATCAAAATAAATCAGAATCGAGTCAATCCAGTGCTACAGAAACTGGCGGTACTCGTATTGCAAGCATAGCGTTTGGATATCCAAACGCACTTTGGGGAGAACCCCAATCCCCCGAATATAAAATGAACATGGAAAGGAAGGATAAGCTATGTTAAGAGACGGAGTCATGATTATGATCGCATTGATGTTTGGAGGTTGTTTCGGAGTCGTGGTGACCTGTTGCATGGTGACTGCGAAACGGTCGGATCAGGAGCTTGGCGATATGATGAAAGAGAAAAGAGAAGGGACGGTGATGCAATGCGAAAACGAAACCATGTGATCCCGGTGCGGTTAAATGCAAGGGAACTCAGGGAATTGGAGGAACAGGTGGAAAAAAGCGGACTGAGCCGGGAAGAGTTTATGCGTTCGCTGATCTTAGGAGCACAGGTACACGCAAAACCCTGTGAGCATCACCCGGAACTGCTTAGGAAGATAGCGGGTCTGTGCAATAATGCGAACCAGCTTGCCCATGTTGCGAACGCTTCGGGAATGGCAAGTGAGCAGAGTGTGCAGGAAATGCTCCGGCTTACCAAAGAGACATGGCATCTGGTAAAGGAAGAGTGGTAATGACAGATGGCTTATACAAGTGTTATCCCCGTCCACCGCCTGGACCGTTCTATCGAATATGTGAAAGACAAAGAAAAAACCACACAGAAAGCAGACTCTCTGGAGGCTGCCATTGATTATGCCATGAACCGGACAAAGACGGAACAGGCAGTCTTCGAAGATACCATCGGATGTACCAATGAAAATGCGTATGCAGATATGGTGGCAACAAAAAAGAGATTTCATAAGATGGGCGGTGTGCAAGGATACCATCTGGTACAGAGTTTTGCAGAAGGTGAGGTGACACCGGAACTGGCACATCTCATCGGACAGGAACTGACAGACCGGCTCTTAAAGGGACAGTATGAAGTTGTTATCACAACGCATCTGAATACCAGACATTATCATAACCACATTGTCTGGAACTCTGTGAGCATGGCAGACGGGCGTAAGTACCACAGCAACGCAAAGAGTTATTATACGGAGATCCGGAAGATTTCCGATGAGCTGTGCAGAAAATATGGTCTGTCTATCATTGAATCCGACCAGAAAAAATCAATCCCTTATGTACAGTGGAAAGCAGAGCAGGAAGGGAAACCGACATGGAGAAGTGCGATCCGTCTGGATATCAGGGAGTCTGTACAGGAAAGCTACTCCTGGTCACAATTCTTAAAAGAAATGGAAAAGCGTGGATACACATGGAAACTGAACCGGAAATATATCGCTTTAAAGGCTCCGGGAATGGAACGGTACATCCGGCTACGATCTCTTGGAAAAAACTATTCCGAAGAGGAGATCCGTGGACAGATCTTACAGCCAAAAGTAAAACGCATCTATCAAAAGCCGGTGCAGATTCATCCAAAGAAGAAACTGAACGGGATACAGGCATTATATTATTCCTATTTATATCAGATGGGAGTACTGCCAAAAAGACCGAGAAGAAGTCCGTATGCCGTCAGAGAGGATATCCGGAAACTGGATCAGAGGATCGAACAGATTGAGTTTTTAATGAAACATGACATTACGACCAGAGAACAGCTTTCCACATACCGTGAGCCGTTGCAAAAGCAGATTTCAGAACTGATGAAGGAACGCAGAAAGCTCTATCGGAATGGCAGCGAAGACAGTGGAAAAGTGCGGTTGTCCGAAATCAATGAGGAATTAAAAAAACTCCGAAAAGAAGTCCGTATGACTGTCCGGATTGAAAAGCATTCATTGGAAATCGAAGAAAAACTTCGAAAGGCAGAAGAACAAAACCAGAATGAGAAACGTGTGGAACACAAAGAAAAAGAGAGTCAGGAGGTGAGATAAGTATGAATTACGGAGCAGAACCGGCAGATCAGGTGGTACGGTACAGTCTGGAAGGGATGGAGTATTCGCTGAAGATCACCGGGAATGTAGCAAAGCATGTGGCAGTCTTTATTGCTGCCGCCTTAAAGGACCAGAAAAAGACAAGAGGAAAAACGAGGCTTACCAGAATGCTGAAAGAACAGCGTCCGATGAAATTTTTTACAGTACCGGGTGACAGACTGAAAGAGTTTGCGAAAGAAGCCAAAGCGAGAGGTATCTTATATGTTGTCATCAAGGATAAGGTGAATCCGGACCAGACAGAAGTGATGGTATTTGCCGATGACGCAGCAAAGATGAACCGGGTATTAGACCGTATGAATCTGGACTTTGTAAAAGCAGAATCAGGCTCTATGGTTACAGAAACAGTAGAAAAAGAGACTGCACCGGAACAGGCAGAGAACCAGATGGAACAAGCATCCGGGGAGAATGTACGGACAGAGACCGTTGTCCTGCCGGAAGGCAAGATAGAATTTGAACTGGACGATGCGGAAGAAATGTTTCAGATTGGAGATGAAGTTTTCCCAGAAGGAAATTTTACACAGGCGCAGGAGGGGGAAGTAAAGAATCCATCCGAACCTTTCTCGCGCAACAGAAATACTTCTTCCGGTCGGGAAACTAGCTGGGAAGAAAAAAATGAAAAACCATCTGTGCGGAAAGAACTCGGAGATATCCGCAAGGAGCAGGAAGAGAAACGTAAACGGCCGGACAGACGGAAAAATGCCAGAGAGAGACGGAAGAAACGTAAGAACATGAAAACGAAAGGCAGGTAATGAAAATGGATTTAACAAATATGATTTCAAATGGAACAGAAGAAACACAGGTTCCGGAACAGAAGCTGACAAAGGAAGAATATGCAGCTAAGAAACAGCAGGAAAGGGAAGAAGTATGGGCCGAGGTAGATGCACAGGCACAGGACGTGTTCCAGAAGGGAGAAAAACTAAAGGGATTTCTCGATTTTATGGCAGAGTGCAATACCCAGCGTACCCCGAATCTACTTTTGATCTATGGACAGAGGCCGGATTCCAAAGTGGTAAGGTCTTATGAACGCTGGAGGGAAGAACACCGTTCGGTCAGAGCCGGGGAGCATGGCATGACTTATATGATCTCCACCGAATATGAAAAGGATGGGGAAACCAGAAGGGGATATACGATTGGAAAAGGATTTGATATCAGCCAGATGACCGGGAAACCATTGGAAGAACGACCACAGCGAACTCTGCCGGAACTGATCGAGGCGGTCTTAAAAGATCAGCCGGTACGTGTGCAGATTGAAGATACCCTGCCGGAAGGAATTCAGGCACAGTACAATTCCAGATACCGGACTGTCTTTATCCGAAATGGGATGAGTGAAGTGACGACCTTCCATGCACTGAACCGGGAACTGGCATGTGCAGCGATGGACCAGCATACCGGAACTTACAGCAGACAAAAAGTGAATGCACAGGCGTATTGTACAGCCTATGTGATAGCCAGACGTTATGGGATCGATGTATCCGGATTCAATCTGGAGCGTATTGCACAGATGCAGGAATATGGAAAGAAAGATCCGCAGGAACTTCGAAACTTCTTAAATGATATCCGTCAGGCTTCTTACACCATCCGAAACCATGTGGAGCGTAATTTCGGGGCGAAGGAACAGGAGTTTACAACCGATGAATTTGCCATTGCAGATCCGATCAAAACACCGGAATCCAAAACAGAAAAGCCGTCCGGGAAAGAGAAAAAAACAAAGAGCCAGCCGGAACGATAAAAGTGAAAAAGTTGGACGGTTGGAGTAGCTATTACTGAGGTCTTGTGATATGGTTGGTGTAATAAAAAAGGAGGTCAGCCAGATGACAAAATACTATTTGAAGATGGATAACATTATGAAAAATATGTTCGTGGTGGCACTGAATGATGAGCTGCAGACACAGAGTGAGCAGGATGAATGTTTGGAAGAAACGAAAGCTCTTCTGAAAAAAGTAAGTGAATACGACCTCGCCCAGAAACGACTGCAGATTACAGCCGGGGAACAAAGGCAGATCCGTAAGGCACTGAACAGACTCAGAAGTAAATATCTTGCAGCCGGAAGATACAGTGATGGAATAGATAAAGTTATTATTCAGGTTGCAAAACCGAATACTAGCAGGCACATGTTCTGGTAGAGAAAGGAGTGGTTGATTGGTCATTTATTCAAGAGAAAAAGTGGCAAGACTTAGAGAACAGTATCCGGCAGGAACAAGAATCTGTCTGGATGCGATGGACGGAGAAGCGGGTATGCCGCAGGGACTGGAAGGAACTGTGCAGTATGTGGATGATGCAGGCCAGCTCGGTGTTAAGTGGGACAACGGCAGAAGTCTCTCACTGATACCGGGAGTGGATTCCTTTCATAAGAAAGAAGGACAGGGACATCCAGAAGAAAAGCCACGCAAGAAAAGAGAATCTGACTTGCAGAGATAAGTACAAAAAAGCAGGACTGGGTTCTGTATCTTGTCTTTCTGCCATTTGTCTGGTGGGCGGCAGCGATCACTGCCTGTGCTATTACACCGGATAAGAATTTTATTCAAATCTTAGAAACGCTGAGCGAAAAACTCGAACAGCCGTTTTTTATCACGTATACACCGTATACGTTCCAATGTATTCTGATATTCACAGCAGCCTATTTCTTAGGCATTGGTATTTATGAATCCCAAAAAAGAAATTATAGAAGAGGTGTGGAACATGGCTCCGCAAAATGGGGCAATGTGTCCGAAATCTGCAGACGTTACTGCGAAAAACAGTACACCCAGAATCTGCTTTTAACACAGCATTTCCGCATGGGGCTGGACGGTTATAAGCACAAACGAAATCTAAATGTGCTGGTAGTCGGAGGTTCCGGGGCAGGAAAGAGCCGGACGTATGCAATCCCAAATATCATGCAGTGCAACTGTTCGATGGTGATTACTGATCCCAAGGCAGAACTTTTGCGTAAAACCGGAGGTGTTCTGGAACGGAATGGATACGAAGTCCGGGTTTTTGATTTAATCAATCCGGAGACTTCTTGGTGTTATAACCCGTTTGCGTATGTCCGGGATGATAAGGATGTACTGAAGCTGATCAATAACCTGATCCGCAACACAACACCGAAGGGAGCGCAGAGTTCAGACCCGTTCTGGGAAAAGTCCGAGACTGCACTTTTACAGGCACTTATGCTGTATTTGCTGCATGAGGCACCACCGGAAGAACAGAACTTCCCGATGATCATGGAAATGCTTGGCAGTGCACAGGTAAAAGAAGATGATGAGGATTACCAGTCCCCACTGGATATTTTGTTTGAGAGACTGGAAATGCGGGACCCAGAGAGTATTGCGGTCAAGCAGTATGCGATTTACAAGCAGGCGGCCGGCAAGACTGCGAAGTCGATTTTGATTTCTGTTGGTGTCCGTCTGGCAGCGTTCAATCTGAAACAGATCGCCAATCTGACCTGTACAGACGAACTGGACTTATACAGTATCGGGGAGAAAAAAGTGGCACTGTTTTGCTGTATTCCAGATGCGGACACCAGTATGAATTATCTGGTCGGCATGATTTACAGCAATCTGTTTCAAACACTGTATTATGTGGCAGACCGGAAGTATGGAGGAAGGCTTCCGATTCCGGTACACTGCATTATGGACGAATGGCCAAACGTAGCATTGCCGGATGACTTTGACAAAATTCTGGCAACCATGCGTTCCAGAGGGATTTCCTGCAGTATCATCATCCAGAACATTGCACAGATGAAAGCCTTGTTTAAAGACTCGTATGAGAGTCTGATCGGCAACTGCGATGAATTTTTATATCTGGGTGGAAATGAAAAAGAAGGACATAAGTATGTCTCGGAATTATTGGGAAAAGAGACATTGGATACCAATACCTACGGACAGACAAAAGGGCGTAGCGGCAGCTATTCGGTGAATTATCAGCAGACTGGAAGGGAACTTTTAACACCGGATGAAATACGGCTTTTAGATAATCGCAAAGCGATTTTGTTTATTCGTGGGGAACGTCCGATCATGGACGATAAATATGATTTAAAAAAGCATGTGAATTTCAGATACACAGAGGACGGTGGTGCATCGCCTTATGACTATGCGAAAACACCACTGGCTCACGACGATTTAAACATTGACATTAACAGATTAGACGATTATGAACTGCTCTCTACCGAGGACATCCTTGGTGAATAGCAGTTTTTCTTATGGATTGGAGTGATGTGTATTGAAGAAACTTCTCGCAGGAGAAAAAAATAGAACGAAAAAGAATGCAACGGAAAAAATGACACCCCCGATGCCGATGGGGAGAAAGCAGAAGAAATGGATGGGGTTTTATATGACACTGGTTCTTATTGCAACCGTAGGGACAACCACGGTGTTTGCAGCCGGAGATCCGCTGTCGGTGATCAATAACCTGTCTACATTCATCTTCTCACTGATCCGTGCCATCGGCTTGATCCTGCTTGGATTTGGAGTGGTGCAGGTAGGACTGTCCTTAAAAAGCCATGATCCAAGCCAGAGGGCAAATGGATTTCTGACACTGGCCGGAGGCGTGATCATTACGTTCGCCAAAGAGATCCTGGACCTGATCATGGCGTAAGCCTCTGAAAAAAGATAGAAGGAAACCGCAGGAGTACCGGAAGGTGCTCCTGTATTCAAAACCATTTTCTAGGAGGTGAGAATTTTTGAGTGATAACTGGATTGTACAGAATCTGAACTCGGCACTATCCACATGGAGTGAAAAGATGGCAGAACTGTGGACGCTGCTTACCGAAAATCCGGCAACTTTTAAAGGCGGCGGCATCTGGCGCATTATGACCAATATCAATGATGCACTGACAGCCATCGCTTATGGACTGCTGGTGCTGTTTTTCGCAGCCGGGATCATAAAAACCTGTGGGAGTTTTACGGATATTAAGAAACCAGAACACGTATTAAAAGCATTTATCCGGTTTGCACTGGCGCAGGGGGCAATCACCTATGGGATGGAGCTGATGCAGGCGCTGTTTTCGATTGTGCAGGGAATTGTGACCACGGTAATGAGTGGTTCCGGCATGGCAGGAAGCGTGACCGAACTGCCGACAGAGATCGTAGATAAGATTGAAAGTGTGGGAATGCTGGAATCTATCCCGTTATGGATCGTGACACTGCTTGGCAGTCTGCTGATCACAGTACTGTCGTTTGTCATGATCCTGACGGTGTATGGCAGGATGTTCAAGATCTATATGTATACCGCAATCGCCCCGATCCCGATCTCCTCTTTTGCAGGAGAACCTACACAATCCATCGGAAAGAACTTTCTCCGTTCTTATGTGGGTGTGTGTCTGGAAGGGGCGATCATTGCACTGGCATGTATCATCTATTCCGCCTATGCCGCAAGCCCTCCGGCAGTGGGGGATACAGGGCTGAGTGCAGTTACAATCGTGTGGAACTATGTAGGGGAACTGGTATTTAATTTACTGGTTCTGGTCGGAGCAATCAAGGCATCTGACCGAATCGTAAGAGAAATGATGGGACTTGGAGGTTAAGAAGATGGATACAAATAAGACGTTAGGATACGACTGGGAATATGGACATGAGGAAGTAGCGATTCGAGTAAGCTCTTACAGGAATAATGGGAATTTATATGTAGGACTTTGCCACAGGGAAGAGGGAGAATGGGAAGATTTTGGAGATGTAACGATCAACTTACCATTTTCCTTTTTAGAGCCAAATGAAGCATATATAACCGGAGACTTTACCAAAGATATGATTCGTTTTATTAAGGCGCATAAGCTTGGCAAAGTATTAGATGAAACAGCAAAGTCTGGATATGGAACCTATCAGAAAGTGGCATTTGACCTTGCAAGGCTTGCAGAATTTGATCCGGAGGGCGTTGCAGAACATTGCAAAATGATGGGAATCGAACTGCCAAGAGAGAAACCAAAGAAAGTGAAAAAGCAAAACAGAGGAAAGGAGCGATAAGTTATGGAAGTCAAGATGAATAAAGAAATCCGGGACTATCAGGAATCCATGTTTATGGGACTGGACCTGCGGCAATGCATGTGTTCGGTTCTTGCCATCCTTACAGCAATCGGGATCTACTTTGGGATGCGTGACATTACCGGGCAGGAAGTCACCGGATGGCTGTGTGTGATCGGGGCGGCTCCGTTTGCTGCCTGTGGGTTCTTCAAATATCATGGGATGACGGCCGAGCAGTTTTTGTGGGCAGTAATCAAATCAGAACTTCTGTATCCGAAAAAACTGGTGTTTCAGTCGGAAGATCTCTACCATTCCTGTATGCAGGAGACCATCTCGCTGGGAGAAAAGAACCAAAAGGATGGAGCAGAAATCTTAAAAGAACGGGAACGGAAAGCAGAAGTAAAACAGGGAAAGAAACAAAAGGGAAGGAGTGATGCCCTTGATTAAAACCTTAAGTCAGGCACTGCGGATGGACAAGGAACGGTTCAAAGTTCCAAGATCCGTTCAACAGGCGATTCCTATCCAGCGGATCTGGCCGGATGGAATCTTTCAACAGGGAACGAAGTTTTCGAAAACATTTCGTTTTACCGATATCAATTATTACATTGCGAGTAAAGACAATAAGACCGAGATGTTTCTGGATTATTCGGAACTCTTAAACTCACTGGATTCCGGCATTTCTGCCAAAATTACCATTAATAACCGGAGAATCAATAAAGAAGAATTCGAAAAGTCTATTCTGCTTCCAATGAAGGAAGATGGACTGGACCACTATCGGGAAGAATACAACGAAATGCTCCTGTCTAAGATTACAGGAACGAATAACAGCATCTATCAGGAACGGTATCTGACTGTCAGTGTGCATAAAAAATCCATTGACGAAGCGAGAACCTACTTTGCACGAATCGGAACAGACATCGTGACACATCTGGCAAAGCTGTCATCCACAGCAGAAGGACTGGATGCAGAAAGCCGGCTTCAGATCTTCCGGGACTTTTTCAAAGGAGATGTCCCACAGGCGTTTCCTTTTGACCTGAAACAATTTGCCAAGAAGGGGACAAGCTTCAAAGACTGGATGTGCCCAGACTCAATGGAGTTTGAACGGGACCATTTCCGGATCGGGGACAGGTACGGAAGGGTTCTGTATATGCAGGACTATGCCAGTTATGTGAAAGATGACATGATCTCGGAGTTGTGTGACTTCAGCCGGAATCTGATGTTGTCGATTGACATCCTGCCAGTCCCTACGGATGAAGCGGTAAGGGAAATCCAGAACCGACTGCTTGGTGTGGAAACTAACGTGACCAACTGGCAGAGAAGGCAGAACGCTAATAATAACTTCTCGGCAATCGTACCATACGATATGGAACTTCAGAGAAAAGAAACCAAGGAAATGCTCGATGATCTGACAACCAGAGACCAGCGTATGATGTTCGGGATTTTGACAATGGTACATCTGGCAGACAGCAAAAAGCAACTGGATTCCGATACGGAACTGATTCTGTCAATCGCAAGAAAGCATCTGTGCCAGATGGCAACATTAAAGTGGCAGCAAGTGGACGGACTCAATACAGTGCTTCCTTACGGACTGCGAAAGATTAATGCGCTGCGTACACTGACAACGGAATCTACGGCTGTTTTAATTCCGTTCCATACACAGGAAATTCTGCAGCCGGGCGGTATCTATTATGGGCAGAATGCAGTTAGCAAGAACCTTCTGGTAGCCGACCGGAAGAAACTGATGAATGGAAACAGTTTCCGGTTGGGCGTCAGTGGGTCAGGAAAGAGCTTTTCGGCAAAAGAAGAGATTGTGCATCTGGCATTGAGTACCGATGACGATATCCTGATTCTTGATCCGGAGTCCGAATTTACAAAATTAGTAGAGGCTCTGGGCGGACAGGTTGTAAAAGTATCTGCGACATCAGACAATCATCTGAATGCAATGGATATGGACGCAGCCTACGGCAATGAAAAGAATCCACTGATTGAAAAATCGGAGTTTATCCTGTCTGTGTTCGAGCAGTTGGTTGGAGCAGGAAATCTGTCGGCAAAAGAAAAGTCGATTCTGGACCGCTGTGCTGCAGATGTGTACCGGGATTATATCCGAAGTGGTTATACCGGAGAAGTTCCGACATTGAAAGATATGTACCGACAGCTGATGTTACAGCCGGAAGAAGAGGCAAGAGGACTGGCATTATCATCCGAACTTTTTATTAATGGAAGCCTGAACACCTTTGCACAGCCGACCAATGTGAACAAGAAGAATCGGATCATGGATTATGATATCCGGGAACTAGGGGAACAGCTGATGCCGCTTGGAATGCTGGTTACCTTAGACAGCATTTTCAACCGGGTGATCCAGAACTGGAAAGAAGGGAAAACCACATGGATTTTTGCGGATGAGTTTTATCTGTTATTCCGTTATGAATACAGTGCAAATTTCTTCTACCGACTGTACAAGAGAATCAGAAAATACAATGGATTCGTGACAGGTTTAACCCAAAATGTTGAGGAACTTCTGAAATCGGACACTGCAAGACTTATGCTCGCCAACAGTGAATTCCTGATCCTGTTGAATCAGGCAAGTACAGACAGGGAAGAACTGGCAGCTCTTTTGAATATTTCCGAAAACCAACTGTCTTATATTACAAATGTATCGGTTGGTAGTGGCCTAATCCGTTGCTCTGGAAATATCGTACCATTTGAGAATACGTTTCCAAAGAATACAGAACTTTATAAATTAATGACAACGAAACCGGGAGAATCATAATGAAGAAAGAAGAAGTAACGATCACTTTTTATGCTGCAGAGTGTGGGGAGTTCCATGACTTTGGAGAATATACAAAATGCAAAACGCTGGAAGAGGCATATAAAAAGTACCAGAAGTATTGTAGAACATCTGCCAATATGTGTCCGGCAATTGAATTTTCCATCCATGATCCAGACTCTTTTTACTCGGATCTGGAATATCCGTTGCCACTATCTGCGAAAGACAGGGAATTGTTGGAGCTTGTGCCATACTACAATGAGCATCCACTAGTAAATGAAGCCATCCGAAAAGTAGAACAGTTACAGAAACAGCAGGAAAAGAAGAAACACAGGGACACAGCCCGATGAGATAAAAGATACGGAAAGAGGGTGACCGGATGAGAGATATCAAGGAACGGGTAAGGGATAAGAATCCGAAGATTCGTAATCCGGCTGCCCGGCTTCCGAAAGAGCTGGTTCGCCAGACGGTACTGGAGGCAAAAGAAAAGCCAAGGGAACTACCGGGAAAAACTGGCAACCAATCAGAATCCCTGACACAGTATGGTGCTGAAAAAATAGAATCTGTACAGTACAGGGCGGCGAGTGTGGCAGGAAAAACGGTAGGGAAAAGAACATATCAAGGTGGAAAAAAACTTGCCGGAGTGACTTATCGGAAGATAAAGGAAAGAAAAAGCAGACAGAAAGAAGTGAAAGCTGCCGAAGAAGCAATGGAGCAGGGGGCAGAAAGCGGAAAGACATTAATTAAGGTGAAACCGGAACAGACAGCACTTGCCAAGGAGAACAGTAAACGACAGGTAAAAGCAGCACCGAGAGTGGTAAAAGTATCCGGGCTGTCTCAGGAGAAAATAAAGACACAGGCATCCATGCAGAAACAGCAGATGGAAAAAAGTCTTCAGGCGATGCAGAAAGCAAGAGCAGCCCAGATGGCAAGAAAGTCAGCACAGGCATCGGCAGAAAGTGGAAAAGCAGTCCTTCAGGTAACTGGAAAGGGTTCAAAGTTATCCGTACAGGGAATTACAGCAGCGATTCAAAAAGGGGTAGTAGCTCTTGAAAAAATGGGAAAATGGATTGCTGCCGGAGGTAGTGCATTTCTTCTGGTATTTATTCTGATTGTGGGAATCATTGCAGGAGCAGCTTTCAGCAGTAATTCGGAAAGCTCCGAATCCCTAAGTGAAGAAGTGCTTGCGTATACTTCTGTGATACAGCAGTATGCATCCCAATACGGCATTCCGGAATATGTGTCTGCGATACAGGCCATCATGATGCAGGAATCTGGAGGCAGGGGAACAGACCCGATGCAGTGTTCGGAAAGTCCATATAATACAAGATTCCCACACACTCCTGGTTCTATTACTGATCCGGATTATTCGATAGAGGTTGGAGTACAGACCTTTGCAGACTGTATCAGACAGGCAGGATGCAGCAGTCCACAGGATCTGGACAAGCTGAAACTTGCATGGCAGGGATATAACTATGGAAATGGCTACATAGGATGGGCATTGCAAAGAGGCGGTTATACAGAAGCCAATGCATTGCAGTTTTCACAGGAACAGGCAGCTTCGCATGGATGGAGCAGTTACGGAGATCCCCAATACGTTCCCCATGTGATGCGGTATTATTCCGGTGGCAGCCTGTTTGCTGGTTTGTTTGGTAATCAGCAGATTGTGTCGGTTGCAATGGGGCAGCTTGGAAACAGTGGCGGTCAGAAGTTCTGGAGCTGGTACGGATTTGACAGTCGGGTAGAATGGTGTGCCTGTTTTGTAAGCTGGTGTGCGGATCAGAGCGGTCTGATTGCAAGTGGGAATGTTCCTAAATTCTCATTGTGCAGTGATGGAGTGTCCTGGTTTCAGGGAAAGAATAAGTGGCAGAGTGGCGGAACAACTCCGACAGCTGGAATGATCATCTTTTTTGACTGGGATCATGATGGAACATCGGATCATGTAGGAATAGTAGAAAAGTGTGAAGGTGGAAGAGTTTACACGATTGAGGGAAATTCCAGTGATCAGGTACGGCAGAGAAATTATGCAGTAGATTACAGTTCTATAATGGGATATGGGGTGATAAATTGATGGTTTCTTTCATAATTTGTTAAGGATTTTATAAGGGAGTTAATGAATTCTTTGGAAAATAGTCACAAAATAGGCACAGTTGATTGATAAATTGTTATTGTAACTTTTAGTGATAGACATATAAAGAGTTAGAAATCTTTATAATTGACTTGAATTAGGAGGTAGTGAATATGAGTGATCAGAATGTAAAAGCAGCACAAAAATATTTAAATGCGATGTTTGGTGGACATAAGGATTGGGTAAAACTGGATGAAGATGGAAAGACCGGAACAGCCGTGATGCAGGGAATCATTCGTGCATTTCAGATTCAGAATGGAATCTCAACGATTACAGGAACGGTTGGACCACTTACTATTAATACCATGAAGAAGTTAGCCATTATTACAAAAATGGATCCGAATGATACTCCGCAGGTTAATGTATGCTTGATTCAGTGTGCTCTGTTTTGCAAAGGATATGCTGCTGGAGGAATTACTGGAATTTATTATACATCAGGAGTAAATGCAGTTAAAAAGATGCAGGAAAATGCAGGACTGGAAGTTACGGGCAAAATTGATTGGAAAGTTTGGTCTGGATTGTTATCCCTAAACTGGTTTACAAAGGTTTCTGGTGGGGATTCCAATATTGTTCTTATTCAACAGCAATTAAATAGTGACTGGTCAGATGTTATTGGTGTTGGACCTTGTGATGGAATTGCCTCAAGACAGACAATTTTGTCTTTAGTTGGTGCATTGCAGGCGGCTGAAGGAGTTACAACTGAATTAATTACAGATTTGAATTCAGTTAATTTTGGCGATGCAACAACAAATGCGTTTCCGGGTACATTACAGAACGGACAGAACTCGACGAAATATGTTCCATTTAATAAGATTGCTCAATACGGACTATATTTTAACGGATATAATCCGGGAAGATTCGATGGCGTGTTTGATTCGACTACAGAGTCAAAGGTGTCAGAATTTCAGGAGTTTTATGGTCTGACAGGAATTGGACTTGTAACAAAAGGAAAAGTAAATGTTTCTACTATGAAATCATTGCTTACGAGTAAAGGCGATACAAACAGGGCAGCAAAAGCGTGTGACTGTGCAACAGTATTAAATAAACAACAGGCATTAGATATAAAAAATGCAGGGTATACTCATGTAGGACGTTATCTGACAGGTTCTGTTGGAAAAGAACATACACCGAAATATTTGACATCAACAGAAGTGAAAAACATTGAAAATGCAGGATTATCGGTATTCCCGATATATCAGGATGGAGGATATGAATTAAACTATTTTAAGGATCCGTCCCAGGGAAGTGTTGATGCACAGACAGCAATTTTAGCAGCCGAGAGAATCGGTATACCAAGTGGAACGACTATATACTTTGCAGTGGATTTTGATTGTTATTCATATCAGATTGATACATTTATTATACCTTATTTTGAACAGATTCACATGATCTTTTTCAGTTCGACAAATGATAAAAATTATAAAGTCGGCATTTATGCACCAAGATATGTATGTACTAAAGTTTATGAAGCAGGATTGGCAAGTAAATCATTTGTGGCAGATATGTCAACTGGATTTAGCTGTAATTTGGGATATTCGATGCCGAAGAACTGGGCATTTGATCAATTTTGTGAGTTGAACTCATTTTCTTCATCACCTTCGTTCCCACTGGATAAAGATGCATATTCAGGGAGAGATACTGGATTTAAAAAGTTCGATGCCGTATCGACAAAAACAGATGAGGAAATAGCGCAAGAAAATCTTCGGGCAAAGGTAAAAATAGCACGAAATCAATATGTCTATAATGTAATGGAGCCGCTTGGTTATCTGAATAAAATTATGGATGTGGGTGTGGAGTATGATAAGGAAATTTCACTGGGAACAATGATGAGTCCTCAAGGAGCAATTGATATTTCTACTAAAATATCCACATCGCTTGAAAGTTCAACTGGTAAAATTTATAATATAAAAGTGGATATAGGAAATGATGGAGAATTGACACAAACTTGCAAAAATCAAATTATGGAGATTTCATCAAATTTATCAGATACAGGTATAGAGGGAGCAGATAACTTTGGAAATACGATAGAAAAAATTGCTTTATCGGTTAAATCTGGTAATATTGCTTTTGAAATAAATAATGTTTTTGCCAATAGTGTAGAGTTTTCCATTGTATTTAGTACATCAGATTTGCTGCCAGAAGAGGAAAAAGAGTGGACAATATCGGTTGCTTTGATTTTTACAATGACATTAAATTCTAATAGTGGTCTTGAATTTAATGTTGTAGAATTCACAAAAGAGCATAGTAATATACTGGCAGGAGCCGTAATATTAGTTCTTGCGGGTGCATTAGTTGTAAATGCAATTCCGTCAATTATTGCTTTATTTTCAGCTGGAGCAGGTACTGTTTTTGGTTTGTTGATTCAAGCGCTGTAAATTGTAAAAGAATAAAAGAGACAATGGCCAGAGGTTCGATTTTATAAAGAGGACCTCTGGCAAAAGGGGGATTAAGAAGAATGCATATTAAATCAATTGTGTCAGATGAGGATAGGGAAGAATTAGAAAGAATGCTTTCGCTTGGGTTTATAATTCCTAATCAATTATTTAAAACAAGACAGAAAAGTAGAATGATTATCTATATTTTTACACCTGTAGAATTTTTACTGTCGATTAATTGTTATCTGTCGGAAAGTTATTTGATGTTTGGAATAGGGATTGGAACTTGTGTGGCTTGTGTGGCTTGGATTATTTGGTATCAAATGATTGGTAAAAATTTTGAAAAAAATGTTCATGAATTTGTCTGGGGTAGATCAGGATATGAAACGGTGGATATCGATGAAAACGCAATTAAAATAGATGAAGATCAAATTTATGAATTTAAAAATATTGATAGAATGTTCTTATATAAAAACTTCTTTTTTTTCATAACAAATGAAAAGAAAATATTTATATTTAAAACGACAGATATGGAGTCGGATG
>NZ_QUIH01000006.1:0-146916 GCF_003479985.1 Clostridium sp. AM43-3BH | reverse complement strand
GAAAATATTTATATTTAAAACGACAGATATGGAGTCGGATGAACTTATAAAAATTATTAAAACAACAGGGATTTTATTTGAAAAAAAAGAAAAACCATTTAATATTTATAAGTATTGTAAAAAAGGAAAAAGTTTTTAAAAATAAGCAGAGGATGGTGGATTTATCATCCTTTTAGAGAAGAGCATGTATTTTAAAGGGAATCTGGTTTTGCAGGTTCCCTTTTTGCCATCAAAAACGTTGATGTTTTATCAAATGACGCTAAAAATAAAAAGAATAATGCAGGGGGTGACATTATTAGTTATTGCTGTAATATTTGGATAAAATATAAATAAAACATAAAAAATATAAATAAATTATAAAATGGCGACAGTTTTTTCTTGCTCAAGTGTTTATTAAATAGAGGACAAAATAAGACAGCAAAGGAAGTGGTGCTGTTGCATCGGAAAAATGACACAAAATTAGTGATGTCCATTCGGGAAAAGAATTGAAGGGGATTCTTTTCCCCATTTGTCGTGTTACGAAAGACTGAGGGTGAGAAAATATGCTGGAACTTGCAATCTGTGATGATGATATCATCCTGTGTAATTGGTTAGAACAGAAGCTGCTCCATTATGGGAAAGCGAATGACTGTCAGATATCTGTAGAAATATACTATTCTGCGAAGCAGCTTCTTAACAGGCTGGAAGAAGAATCCTACGATATGTTATTCCTTGATATTTGTCTGGAACATGAGAATGGAATTGATATCGGAACGGAGATACGAAAGAAAAATTATGGAAAAGAACTGCAGATTACCTATATTTCAACATATCAGGAATATGCTATGAAATTATTCCGCATTCATCCATTTGATTTTCTTGTAAAGCCGATCCGAGAGGAAGAACTTTTCCGGGTAATAGGTGAATTACGGGAACTGTTAAAAGAACGGAAGAAAATATTTGAATATACAGATACAAAAGGAATCCACAAAATTTCTTATGACAAGATCCTGTATTTTTATAGTCTGGGAAAAAGAGTACATATCGTGACATCGGAAAAAGAATTTGAATATCGAGGAAAATTAAAGGATGTAGCGGATGTAACAGAAGAATATTTCTTACTGATTCACAAGTCCTATCTCATCAATATGGAATACGTGGAGCATTACGAATATGACAACGTGGTTATGAAAGACAAGACACGTCTCAGTATCAGTAAAGCAAATCGCAAGAAGGTCAGGGAAAGACTATTACAAACGGAGAAGAAAAGATTATGAATATCCATTTGATCACTTATCTGACAAGTAAATTATTCTGGATTTATACTGTGTTCCGTCATAATACCATCCTGTATCCCAAAAATGAGGATACACAAAAGCTATTTGCATATTTTTGTGCATATCTGCTTTCCTGCTGGGGAAGTATGCAGTGGGGAACGATGTACGGAGATCTGATCTTTGAGCTGATCGCTCTGTTAATTATAACAGTGGCATATCAGGTAGACTGGCAACATCATGTCTGGAATACACTTATGGTATATATTATGGGAATTTTATGTGATGGGATTCCAATCGTGCTCTTTCAACGGTATGCGGTAGCAAGAAATCCGGTGCATCATCACATGGGACCGGGAACTATCGTAACGGGAAATTTTATATTCTTTTTACTGGAAGTTGTTATTGAAAGAAAAGTGGATGTAAAGAGAAGTTATTATATAAAGAACCGTCATTGGCTTGCTATGCTTTCTGTCCCGGTGATCAGTATTATAGTCTGTATCAGGATATTGCTGCCAGACAGAAGAGGTGTGCGGTCTACGATTGTATTATTCTTACTGTTTATCAATGTGTTTATTTTTTATCTGCACGATGAGGTTCAGAAAAGTTATATTGAAACAGCAAAACAGGAAGAGCTGAAGATTCAGATGAGCCAGTACGCAAAAGAACTGGAGATGATGATGAAATCACAGGACAGGCTGAATAAGATACATCATGATTACAAGCACCATCTTACAACAATAGGGGCAATGGCAAAAACGGGAGGAAATGAAGAGATTCTATCGTATCTGAAACAGATGGAGAATATAGCCGGAACAGCCTTATGTCATCATTTATATACAGAAAACCGTAATATGAATAATCTGCTGAATTATATTTTGGAAGATTCGAAATCAGTAATTGAAAATCCGGAGATTTCTGTGGAAATACCGAATCATATAGGGGAAGAATTATTTGATCTAAGTATAATAGTGGGAAATCTTATGGATAATGCTATTCGTGGGACAGCAGCTTCAGATGAAAGGAGATTATCGTTTCAGATGTATTATGGAAAAGGAATCATGAATATCCAGATTGAGAATAGCATAAAAGATACACCAAAAGTGCGGAATGGAATTTATCTGACAACGAAAAGCAGGAAAGAAGGACATGGAATAGGATTACAAAATGTGAAACTCGTAGTAGAAAAGTATCATGGTCAGATGGAGATCTGCCATACGGAGAAATCCTTTCAAGTGAAAATATTATTATATATGAAATTAGATGAAAAATAGTAAGGCGATAGTGTCTTACTATTTTTTTCGACCGATTTCGTCTATTTTTGCCACCTCAAGGGGCATTTTTACCATTTGTGAAAATTTTGTGATTTTTTAGATTATAGTAGTGCAAAAGTCAGAAAAAAAGGAGGGTAGCGGTTATTTTGTAAAGGAATTATAGAAAAAGATTACAAGAGGGAGAAAGAGACTATGAAGAGATTTCGAAAGTCGGCTATAGCCTTAGTACTTGCACTCCTGATGGCACTACAGGGAACAGAACCTATCTTTGTACAGGCAAAAGAGGCCATTGAGGATGTACAGAAGAATGCAGATTTCTCCAGACCAGAGGCTTTGACGGAAGAGGAAGCCGGGATAACAGATTCCACATCTGGAGAACAAGATAAGAGTCAGCAGTCTGATGCGGACGTACAAAATGAAACGACACCATCGGAAAATACAGAGACTCAGGAAGAACAGACAACTCCAGCAGAAGAAACAGAAGAAAATCCGCAGGAAAAAGAAGTAGAATTAAAAGAACCTCAGGATTACTATCCGATTCCGGAAGAACCGGAAGGTGAACTGATCGATTATGATGCCATTTCCAAGACTTATAAGACAGGAGACAAGCAGTATACAACCGTTTATGGAGGTTATGTCGGAACTTATAAGAATGAGGATGGAGATACCGAGCTGGTTGATAATACACTTGTAAAACCAGAAGAAGCAGATACTCCGGCATCCGAAGAAGCACAGGAAGCTAGCAGTGCATCGAAGGATGACCAAAAGGAAGAGAAAACAGAAGTTTATCAGAACAAGGCAAATGATTATGCCATCCTTCTTCCGGAACAGATGTCAGAAGAGAATGGTGTAACGATTGAAAATGGAAAGACCAGAATCGGGATTATTCCGGTAGATGGAGATTATACACATTCCGTTATTAAAGACAATGCGATCCTTTATAATGAAGTTTACGAGGGCGCAGATGTTCAGTATACAGTACTGGATTCCAGTATTAAAGAAGATATCATACTTCAGCAGCCAACAGACAGGGAAGTCTATGAATACGAGCTGCAGATTCCGGGGTATCAGGCAGAAGTAAAAGACAATCAGGTCTATATCTATCCGGAAGGGAAGACAATCAAAGATGCGAAGTATCTTCTGGAGACGCCATCAATGGAAGACGCTGCCGGGGAAATCAGTTTCCTGATCACATTGGAACTTCGGGAAGAAGAGGGAAAAACAATCCTGACCGTAAAACCAGACAGGGATTGGCTTTCGGCAGAAGAACGTCAGTATCCGGTCAGGATCGATCCGACACCAGTGGAGATTCAGAAGAGTTCCTTTAACATGATCGGTGTGGAAGAGGGAAGTCCTACCAGTCAGATTGGTGACAACAATTATCCGTATGTCGGATTTGATGATGGTATTAAGTCTGGGAACCTTGCAGGATTTGGTACTGCACACCAGAACTGCCGGACTTATATCAAAGTAAATTCAAATTTTAGTCAGATTCCGAAAGATTCCAAAATTGACAGTGCAACATTTGCAGTCAGTCAGAAAACTGCATACAGTGGTGGTGCATCCCAGTTTGGACTTTATCGTGTAGATCAGTCGTGGAACACCTCCATCACATGGAAAACAAAACCAGTAAATCTTACGTTTCAGGATGTACAGAATGCAAGTACCAGCAGGAACAGCTATATCAATTATGACGTCAAAGATCTGGTCAATGACTGGGTGCAGGGAACTCATGCGAATAACGGATTTGCACTGGTAGCCATTGCCGAGGCAAATAACCTTGGAGCTTCTATGCAGTGTGAGGTACTGAATAACAGGGCATCCGTTTATGGACCGAAACTCAGCATCCAGTGGTCACCGGCTGAAGATCCATATCTGCGAGATATGTCACTGGATGAAACAACGATCCTGCTTCGCCCGATGACAGAAAAGAATACAAATGGAAAGCTGAAGTTTGATGCCGTATTTGCAGACGGAATTGCAAAGAGCAAATCTACAGTAGAATATTATCTGCTTCCAGATGAGGAAAATGAAGAACATCACGAAACAGATGCAAAACCATTGTATTCCTATCCAGACAGTACTGAATACAATAAGCAGTTCCCGGAGGCGAATAAGTATTACAGCAAAGATTCCAACTGGCAGAGTGCACTGTATTCAGGGCTGACGAAGGACAAGCTTTATAAGATCAAAGCAAAAGCATCGAAAGAGATTGATGGAAAGCTGGAAACAGGAAAAGAAGTGACCAGTGACAGCTTTGTGATCTATGAAGTGAAGCAGTTTGATACATTCCCGAAGATTGCAAAATATTATGGTGTTCCGCTTAAGAACATTATGAAAGACAATCAGGTTATGGACGCACTGGTAGTCGCAAATAACACGATCTTTATCCGTAACCCACAGACAAATGTTCCATATAGTCCTGCACCGCTTACCGATCAGGATAAGATGCGGATTGACGGAGCATTGATGGGAAGAGGCCTGCACTGTGAATTTGGATTTGAACCAGTCAACTTAAATACTGGTAACTTCTACATGGATCAGTCCGATGCGACGATGAATGAACTGAATGGAGAATTCTCCATTACAAGAAGCTACAATTCCAAAGGAACAGACCAGCATTCCATGTTCGGACGTGGATGGAGCTTTAACTATGACCAGTCACTTTCTCAAATGGAGGACGGAAGTCTTCTGTATATGAGAGGGGACGGAAGTTATCTGATCTTTGATAAGAATGAAGATGGAAGCTACACTGCTCCGGATGGTTATGTATATGATTTAAAAGCAGTCAGCTATAAAGATACAGACCATGACTACATCGGATGGGAACTGACAGATGCGGATCAGAGCGTCTGGTCATTTGATAAATATGGAATTTTACGTTATGTAACGGATGTGAATGGATTTAAGACAGTATTAGATTATGACGATGATTATAATCTGAGTAAGATTACAACACCATCTGGAAAAACATTCGGGGTAAAACAGGATAAATTCGGGCATATCAAGGAACTGTCTCTTCCAGATGGTGGAAAAGTTTCTTACAAATATGATGAGCAGGGAAATCTGATATCTGTAACAGATCCGAATGGAACAACAAAAGAGTACAAATATGATGATGACAGCCGTATGACAAGCTGGAAAGATGAGAATGGCAATACGGTTGTAAAGAATACTTACGATAAAGAAGGAAGAGTTGTAGAGCAGACTGATGCAGAAAAAGGAACGGCAACTTTCAAGTACGGAAAGAGTTCTACTACAACAACGGATAACGAAGGAAATAAGACCGTTTATCATTATGATGATCAGTACCGCACAACATCCATTGAATATCCGGATGGAACAACCTGTGAAAAGACTTATAATGCAGAGAATCAGCTTGCTTCCGAAACGACAGCAGCCGGAACAAAAACTTACACTTATGATACATTTGGCAATGTAGCAACGGAGACAAGAGAGGATGGAAAGACAGCCTCTTATACTTATAATGAGCAGAATAAGCTGACCAGTGCAACTGGATATAACGGAGCAACGGTTACTTACAGTTATGACGGTAATGGAAATATGGTCACATCTACAAAACCGGATGGAACAGCCATTACCTATACTTACGATGACAAACATCGTATGGTATCCCAGACAGACGGCAGAGGTGTCACAACAACGTATTCGTATGACGGACCGAACATGACCGGATATGTGGATGGAAATGGAGCAGCATGGGGATTCACGTATGACGCGATGAATCGTGCAGTTACCATGACAGATCCACTTGGAAATGTAACCTCGAACAGTTACGATGCGAATGGCAATCTGACTTCCAAGACAGCAGCCGATGGCGGTGTGACCGCTTATACGCTGGATGGTGTGGGAAATATTACAGCAAGTACTGACGCACTGGGGAATACCACCACTTATACTTATGATAAGATGTACAACATGACCAGTGGTACAGATCCGAAAGGAAATCAGATCAGCTACGTTTATGATAAGAATTATCAGCAGGTCAAAGCAACCGATGCAAAAGGAAATACAATTACTTATAAGTATGACAGCATGGGACGTGTCATAGAAGAGAGTAATAAAGATTTTGGAACAAAGCTCTATGAATATGACAAAGCAGGAAATCTGAAAAAATATACCGATGGAAATGGAAATGCAACCGTATCCAAGTTTGATTCTCTTGGACAGGTGCTTCAGTCCAAAGATGCAGTTGGTAATATAACCAAATATGAATATGACGCATTAGGAAATGAAACCAAGATTACTTATGGAGATGGAAGCAGCCATTCCAAGGAATATGATAACTGCGGAAGACTCGCTAAAGAGACAGATGAATTAGGTGCAGTTACCACTTATACTTATGATGCGGCAGACAATCTGGTATCAAAATCAGATGACAGTGGAAGAACCTGGACTTATACCTACGATAATACAGGAAACCGCTTAAGTGAAACCAACCCAGAAGGTGGAACTACCACATATACTTATGATAAAGCAGGAAATCTGGTATCTTCTACCGATGAAGAGGGAAGAACAGATACTTATGCTTACGACAAGGCAGGAAATCTGACTACATCCAAAGATGCCCTTGGATATACCGTATCCATGAAGTATGACTTAAATGGAAATCTGGTATCCTCTACCGATGAAAATGGAAATACCAGTACCATGACTTACGATGGTAATGGAAACATGACATCGGTAAGCGATGCAAAGGGCAACATTACAGCAATGAAATATGATTCCACCGACAATCTGGAACAGACGGTGGATGCCCTGAAAGGAAAGACCACTTACGAATACGATTCACAGGGCAACAGCACAAAGATGACAGATGCCCTCGGCAATGCGTATAGTTATGTGTATGATAAAGAGGGAAATAACACATCCATAATACTGCCGACAGGGGACAAGGTGCTGATGGAGTACGATGCCATCGGACAGCTTGTAAAATGTACGGATGCACAGGGACTCGTAATTACCTATCAATATGACGGAGCAGGCAACCTGATCCATTCCTCCGACAATGGTGGAAACAGTATGGATTATACTTATGATGGTGCCGGAAATGTACTGACACAGACCGATGAACTTGGCAGGACAGCAACATACAAGTACGATCAGTACGGCAGACTCCTGAAACTTACTGAAGCAGACGGAAGTATCACATCTTATGAATATGATGTTATGGACCGCATTACAGCGGTAACGGATGCGGAAGGTCATAAAACAACCTTTACCTACGATAAAGTCGGCAACCAGTTATCCATGACAGAAGAAGAGGAAGCCACATATAAATACGCTTACGATAAGAAAGACCGGGTTATTTCTCAGACAAATCCACTGGGAGCATCCAGCACCTTTAAGTATGACGGAAATGATAATGTGACGGAATCTGTCGATGAAAACGGTACGGTTACCAAGTATGCTTACGATAAAAATGACAATCTCGTATCCCAGACAGACGGAAATGGAAATACGACAACCTACCAGTATGATGAACTGGACCGCAAGATCGGTGAGACTTCTCCGTTAAAAGAAACAAATGAATACCGTTATGATGCCATTGGAAATCTTACCAAATCAAAAGATCCGATGGGACTCATTACCGAATACAAATATGACAGCCTGAGTAACATGACGGAACAGATTTCTCCAAAGGGAGCAGTTACCAAATATGATTACGACAAGCATGGCAATGTCATTTCTGTAACGGATGCAAAGGGAAATGAGACACAGTACAGTGTTGACCTGAATGACAATGTCACAAAGATGACACAGGCGAATGGTGGAGAGTATACCTATAGTTATGATAAAGCCGGACGTCTGAAGAGTATGACCAGTCCACTGGGTTATACTAAAAATTTCTCTTATGATAAAGTGGACAACGTGGTAAAAGAAAGCGACAGCTTAAAGAGTACCACTACTTATACTTACGATAAGCTCCATAACATGAAGTCTTCTACCAATGCACTGGATGGAACAACCAGCTTTTCTTATGATAAGTATGGCAATCTGGTGAAGGAGACAGATCCGCTTGGACGGAGCAATACCTACAGTTATGACCTGGCAGGTCAGATGACTTCTGCAGCTGATCCGCTTGGTAAGATAACTGCTTACACTTACGACCCGGCAGGAAATATTACTGAGATCACCAAACCGGGTGGAAGAAAGACCAGCTATGGATATGATAAGAATTATAATGTTACATCTGTAACAGATCCGATGGGCTATGTTGCAAAGACAGTCTACGATAAAGACAACCGTGTAACAGAAGAGACCGATGCACTGGGGCAGAAGGAATCCTATACCTATGATAAGGACAGCAGGGTAACTTCTATTACAGACAAGCGTGGATTCACAACGGGATTTGATTACGATGCACATGGGAATATTCAGGTTGTTACAGATAAGACCGGATTAAAGAGCCATCTGGAATATGACAAGAATGACAACCTGACCAAAGTAACTGATGCCCTTGGCGGTGTAACAACTTATGGTTACGACAACATGGATAACCTGGTGACCTTCACCAATGCAGCAAATAAGACAACGAATTATACTTATGACTTAGAAGGCAACCTGACATCCATCAAAGATCCGGCAGGAAGAACGGAGAAATTCGACTATGATGAAAAAGGCAGACTGACCGGACATACACAGGCAAGCGGCAAGAAAACCACGTATGATTACGACAAACTGAATGACCTGTTGGAGAAATCTTATCAGGACGCAAAAGGCGAGACATCCGAAAAGGACGTGACCTACGCATATAACAGTGCCGGGGAACGGGTATCCATGAAGGATCAGACAGGCAAGAGCAGCTACGAATACGATGCACTTGGAAGAATCACCAAAGTGACAAGCGGTTCGAAAAAGGATGTCAGCTACGTTTATGATGACGCAGATAATCTGCAGGCAATCGTATACCCGGATGGGACAAAGATCAGCTATGAATACGACTTAAATGATAATCTGGTAAAACTGACAGACCGTAATAGAAAAGTAACCACTTACAAGCATGATGCACTGAACCGTGTGACAGAAGTTACTAGAAGTAATGGAACAAAGACGGAAGTATCTTACGATGCAGAAGATCATATCACAAAGATTGTGAATACCTGTGGTTCCTGCGGCAAAGTAATCAGTACTTATGAGTACAAGTACAATGATCAGGGATATGTAGTTGGAGAAACAGCTACGGAACTGGAAGCTGGAACAAGAAAGACGCCAAGCTGGGAAGACTGGTACAACTGGGGCGATACACAGAAAGAGACAGACAAAGCAGACTGTGAGCATCAGGAAAAAGAGATCCAGACGACACGTACCTATGAATACGATGACAACTGGGAACTGACACGCTGTACAGAAAAAGCAGAGGGCGGTAAAAAGACAGTCCATAATTATACTTATGACAAGATTGGAAACCGGACCTCTTACGAGAAGATCGAGGATGGTGTCAGCAAAGCAAAATATAACTATAAGTACAACGATTCCAACCAGCTCATCAAACGCACCAATGCAAAGATCTGGGGCGATCCGGGAACAACCTACAGCTATGATAAAGATGGCAATCTGATCCAGGAATGTGATAAGACAAACAGTGCAGATCCGGTTACTTATGAATACACAGCAGAGAATCGTTTGGCAGTAGTAAAACAGGGTGGAACAGTCCTGATGGCAGCCATGTACGATGGAGATAACAACCGGGTATTCGAACTTGATAACACCTATAAATGGGAAGACTGCTATGGCGATGAAGTCCTGATCCCGGCGAACCAGCGTACCGAAGATGGAAACAGCCCGAAAGAGCAGCTTGCCTCTCTGGTAAAAGGCGGTTCCAATGCCAAAGGATACACACTGACAGAGTATATCAACGATATCAATCGCGAGAATACAGAAGTCCTTGCAGAGTATGGAGCAGACGAGAAAGTACGTCAGGCTTATACTTATGGAGAAAGTGGAATCGGAGAACGGGTAAGCGTTGATAAATCGGAAGAAAGCAGTTATTATTTATATGACGGAAGAAACAGCGTGACCGGAATCCTGACCGAAACAGCTAATCTGACGAACAGTTATCAGTATGATTCATACGGTAACCTTACATCAGGAACAGCAGACGGTGTCAATTACTACGGTTACAATGGGGAGTCCACAAATGTAAAAACAGGACTTCAGTATCTGCGGGCAAGATACTATAACGCAGAGAACGGAACCTTTACAACTGAAGATAGTGACCTTGGAACGACAGAAAATCCATTGACCAGAAACCGCTACGATTATACGACCAATAATCCGCTGAATTACAGTGATCCGACAGGACATTCATTGTGGAGCAGGATTAAGAGTACAGCTAAAAAAGCAGCGAAAGCAGTCAAGAGTGTCGGCAAGAAAATCGTTAATACTGCGAAAAAGGTAGTCAAAACAGTAGTAAATACAGCTAAGAAAGCAGCAAAAACTATTGTTAACACAGTGAAGGGGGTAGCAAAAACTGCCAAAAATGCAGCTAAACATGCAAAACAGACATATCAATCTGTGAAAAATCGTGTAACCAGTAGCAGTACATATCAAAAGATCACATCCAGAGGAAGTCAGTTTATTCGTTCTGTAAGCAATGGGGTACAGAAAATTGGAAAAACTTATACATCTTTCAAATCCTATGTTTCAGAAAGAACGGCAGAAATCCGCTCAGAAGTGGTACGATATATGTGTACGACAACAAATCGTATTACAGATAAGCTTGGAAAAGTAGACTGGAATGCGGTGAAAAAAGTAGCCATTGGTATAACTGCGGTTACAGTTTCTGGTCTTGTAGTTGCTGCAACAGGCGGTTTGGCTGCAGGAGCAGTTCTGGCAGCATTGCCAGCAATGGGTGGCTTAGGAACGGCGATGGTTTCAGGAGCAGTTATTGGAGCTATTGGTGGAGCTTCATATAGTGCAGTGAATTCAGGTTTGTCTGGAAATAGTCTGAAACAAGTAGCAAAAGATACGTTAGTCGGTGGTATTGCAGGAGCAGTGACAGGTGGCGTTATGGGTGGCCTTAGTTATGGGGCTGGGAAACTTTTGAATGTAGTAAGGAGTGCAGGAAGTACCCATAATGATGGGATTGATAAATCGTTTAAAAAATTAGTTGCAGAAGTAACCGAAACAAAATTGCCAGAAGGCACTTGGGAAAAACCACCATTAGAGCGAGGAGATATTATTGACAAAGCTATGGGAAATAACTTGGGACACAATTTCCCGACCATAGATAAAGTAGAAAATGGTGTTGTGACTAGTGTTAAAAGCCGAGACTTAGGTGCAAAGACTTATCAAAATGGTAATAAATTGGAAAAGGTAATTGTCAAGGACATTAATAAAGTTTCAGGATTTATAGGAGAAACATTTAATGGTAAATTTGTTAATGCGGAAGAAATAGTGGGTAGACAATTACAAGTAGTTGTTCCAAATGTAACATTAAGCGAAGCTCAGATAAATGCAGTTAATAATGCTACAAAACATGGTATTGATAAAGGTGTTAAACTCATTATTACAGTAGGAAAATAATAGCAAAGTAAATAGCTTAAGGGGAATATTTTATTCCCCTTAAGTAATAGAGAGGAGAAAACGGATATGATTTCTGTATATTATAATCAAAAATATGGTTTCTTAATTGTGCCTAATGCCATTGAAAGGTTTATGGGATGTTATATTTCTATCGAACCTACAATTGAAATTATGGCTGAAGAAACAATAGATAAGATAGGCTGTGCAATTAGAAAAGGAATAAAAATTGCAGAAAGTTCCCCAAAAGTAGACGAATCTCAATTAAACAATTTTTGGAAACAAACAAAATATAAAAGTTTTCCAACATTTTCCAAGAATTATCAAAGAATTGATTTGAAACAAAATGGAGATGAATTAGAAATTAGAAGATGGGAACGGAATAATAGAGGGGGATATTCGCGAAAAACGGAAGAAAAAGATTATATTAATTTTATAGAAATGTCGGATTATGAATTGGGCTTGTTTATAAAAAAAATGTTTGAACCATGTGAAATTAGAATTGATGAAACAGAAAGATTTGAAACATTAGAGGGGAAAATAATTAGTTATTCGATTCCAAATGAGCATTATAAAAATATTGGTGATGGTCATACAGATTCTTATATGACATATAGAAATGAAGATTATGATAAGTTGTATATTTCTTTTTTGATAGGTGATGGAACTGATTGTACAGATGAAGTAAGCATAAAAAATCATTACAAAAAAATATACAAGCAAATGTCGAATATTAAATTTGAAAGTAAATGTAATAAAAAATATGTACATTTTTTAACAGAAAATGGAGAAGTATTGCTGAGTTTTATTGATAATGGTTATGTGGAGTTTTTTATGTGCATTCCATATAATATTGAAAGAAAAGTTCAAAAGGAGTCAATAGAACAGTATTTAAAAATGTTATTTTCGATAAAAATTGAAGATAAATAAAGCGTGAAGGAGAGAATATGCAAAAGAAGAATTGTGTTTTGTGCATAAGTATAGGAATTATAGTATGTATATTGTTATCAGCTTGCTCCAGACAACCAGACTTTGATGCCAAATCCTACGTCCAAAGTTCTCTTGATGCACACTATCATGGAGAATATAAGGACTATGCGAATCTGTTAGAAATCTCGGAAAAAGATGCCAAGAAAGAAATCGAAGAGGATTTTAATGAGAGTATCCAACAGCAATTTGATGATTCCGATAACATTACGGATAAAGGAATTGCTGATTATGCGGAAAAACTGACAGAAGTAAAGAAACTGGCAAAATACAAAGTACAAGATGTGAAAGAAGAGGATGGAGTCTATACAGTAAGTGTACAAGTTGAACCATCCAATGTATTTCAGACATTGCAACAAAGCTCTACAGAGGTAAGCAATGAAAAAATAAAGCAGGGATTGGATGGAAATGATCCGGAAGTCTTTGCAGCTGTATTAACAGAAAGTGTCCAGAAGAGTCTTGAAAAGAACAGATATGGAAAAGCTGTTACTGTAAACGTATCCGTGGAAAAAGATAACTCAGGAAAATATGGTCTTTTGGATACAGAGATGAATAAGTTGGAAGCAGCGATGTTCCCAACAGAATAAGAATGAATGGAAAGCTATCAGAGGAAAAAAACTGGTAGCTTTCTTTTAAACTCCAAGACAAGAAAACTTGTTAAAAAAGCTATTGTAATAGTAGAAAAATTATAATAAATAATGGATGACAAGAGTCTTTTATTCATTATGAGAAAAAGAAGGAATCTCCTATGAACCAACAAGAAATATTCACGTAAGATGGAAAAAAGTGCTGTAATCGAAGAGGTTGCAGCATTTTTTTCTTCGACATTTTTCGAACATTATAACGTACCTATCCGGTCACCGCCATGCTCCGATTTGATTTCTATATCAAAAATCAGATCGGAGGAAAGATAAATGGCTTATAACAAGACAAGTGAAGAACGAAAGTGGAATTATTGGAAAGAACAGGAAGAAAAGAAATTGCGTGAACTGGGAATGGAAGAAGAGAAGATCCAAAAGCTGCGCCAGATGGACAGGGAAGACTTTCTGGAAGAGCGCAGATACCGGGAACATCTGGATGAAACGATGCAGGATATGGATTCCATAAAAGAAAAGGACAGCGAGCTGTTTGCAAGGGATGTAAAGGAGCTTCTGGATCACATAGGTGATAAGCGAATCTATGAACTATTGAAAGAAACGGAGCATCAGACACTGGAAATCCTCTTACTCAGTACATGGGGATATTCTGGAAGAGAAGTTGCTAAGATTATGGGAATGGCAGAACAGACGATTTATACCAAAAGAAACCGTTTGAGAAAAAAATTAAAAAATTTATCAAAAATTGAATAATTATGGCGTTTTTCGTCGGCTATTTAATAGGCAGGTAAATTTTGCCAGTGTACTTTGACAACCTCATACCAGCATTACAGGTACGTTCCCGTAAGTAGAAGCGTGGCAGGAAGACGCGAGGACAGATGAAAAGGGCATGGAAGAAATTAGACCAGAAAGTGAGAGGCAGAGTTCTTTTGTGGCGTTTTCGTTTCGAGCGAATCATCTTTAACTGAAACAGGACCGTGGCGGTCTTTTGCGAGGATCACTTACGAGGGGATAATGATACATAGGAACTGCCAGTGAGCAGAGGATGGACTTTGGGTTGTAATCAGCAAGACTTTTAGAAAATCCGTGAGCGGTGCAATGCCAAGCATCCGCCTGTAATGTTCCCGTAAGGCAATGGGGGAGTCGAGGACAAATACAACGCCAAAAATCAAAAGTATAAGAAATCAAGGAAGAATGTGTCGTTGATATCAGATACATACGGCTGTAGGGAGAAATCCTTTACAGCCGTATTGATGTGATATCAGCACGCATATCAGGTAACAAATTATGTATTACACAAGAGAATATCTCAATAGAGCGCATCGAGAAATTGATACTATTTTCCGAGTGCTGTTCCCGGAACATGGAATGGCAGTAAGGGAAGAACAGATTATGTTATGCCACAAAATGCTGGATAACCTGCTGGGAAGAAACATAGCACTGTGTGACGCGGGTGTCGGTATCGGCAAGACGTATGCCTATCTGGTGGCCTGTGTTCTGATGAGAAAATATTCCCTCCTTGCAGAAGGATGTTCCCCTTATGAGCAGCGTCCGGTCGTGATATCCACTTCCAGCATTGCACTCCAGAAAGCAATTCTTACAGAATATATCCCTTTTCTCTCCCGGATTCTTCAGGAGAACGGGACGATTCAGGCCCCTATTAAAGCTGTGATACGAAAAGGGAAAGAGCATTTTGTCTGCGATGAGAGGTTGGAGCACCGAATCGTTGCAATCGAAGAAAAAAACAAAAATGCGTTGCAGAAAGAAGCTCTGCTGTCGTTGAAAGAACATTATGATATGGACGAAGTGTCCAACTTAAGTGGGTTTGACAGAAGGATGGTGAGTGTACCGAAGTTCTGTTCGGGAGACTGCCCGAAAAGAGGCTCATGCAGGTATCAGCAGTATCTGGAGCGTTCCAGAGATCATGAAATGTTCATTCAGATCTGTAATCACAATTATCTGCTGGCTGATGGTTATCACAGGCTGCAGGATTACCGCCCGTTATTAAAAGACTACCGAGCATTGATTGTCGATGAAGCACATAAGCTGCCGGATGCGGCAAAGCAGATGTTTGGGAAGAGCCTCTGTTATGACGATATCCGAGAAATCTGCTTTTATCTTGGGAATGAGTACCAAGGCCCGGAGATAAGAAAACTGTCCGGGACGATCCGGATGGTGCTGGACATCATAGGAGAAAACCACAGAACCAGATATGGGATAAAAGAAGAATTCCACATGACAGAAGAGTGTGCAATGTATTTATATGAGGGGATACAGACCATGAATAAGATCATAGAAAAATTAGAAAAGAAGATTCCAAAGTGGATCAGAAACAAGCTGGAAGAAACCAAAAGTGTGCTGGAATGCTTTTTCCATCAGGATAAGAAGTATGTGCTGCATCTGAAGCAGGACCATGACCACCGGATTATATTGTGTGCATCCAGCAGACGGATTCCACAGTATCTGGACCAGATGTTATGGAGCAGAGGAATGGGAGCGATTCTGACAAGCGGAACTTTAAAAACCGGACAGGGATTTTCCCACATTCGGAAAATGACAGGATTACAGAGAGTGCGGAGAGTCCGGGAATATGTGGCAGACTCCCCGTTTGAATATCAGAAGAACTGTCTGTTATATCTGCCAAAGAATTTGAAGACATGCAGAAGAGAAAGTCAGGAAGAGGCAGAGATGATAGCAGACCATATCCATTCACTGATCTGTTCGACTTACGGGCATACGCTAGTGCTGTTTACATCTTATCATTTGATGGGAAACGTTTACCAGATGTTAAGGGATGAAATTCCGTTCCCGATGATAGAGGTGTGGAGACATTCACCGGAAGAGATCACAAGATTTAAACAGATGGACAATGCTGTCCTTTTTGCAGCCGGCTCCTGTTGGGAAGGAGTAGACTTCCCTGGAGATATGGTATCTTCGCTGATTATAGTAAAACTGCCCTTTGCTGTTCCTGATCCCATCAGTGAAGCACAGAAGAAGGAATATGCCAGCCTGAAAGATTATATTCAGGCAGTGATTGTTCCAGACATGCAGAAAAAACTAAGACAGGGATTCGGACGTGCTCTCCGCACCGAGACAGATACTTGTGTCGTGTCCATTTTAGACGAGCGTGCAGGAGAAGGTGGCAGGTATCATGAGGAAGTAATGTGTGCGCTTCCGAGCTGCAAGATGGCAAAAGATATCAAGGATGTCCAGCACTTTATTCGAAACCGGAAAGGCGTGGAATACTACCTGTAACCGTTCGTGGTTCTGCTACAGAAAAAGCAGATTTTGCACGAAAAGTTTGGTGGTATTTCAAGGGCGTTTTCGGTGGGATTGTTGGTATTGATGAATAGCTATTTCGGCATGAAGTGGGTATACTGTGTATAGCGTTAGAGGAAAGGAGGCAGCTTATGATATACAAGGTGGAAACGATAAAAGATGGAACAGAAAAATATTTTTTCATCAGAAATCTGGAAACAATGAGTATTGAAGAACTGCCAAGTAAATATCTAATGCATAAGATTAAATGTAAACGTTCACCAAATACAGTGAAACGCACAGCATTTTCAATCTGCTATTATATGAAATATATGGCAGAGAAAGAAATGGAACTCACAGAAGTCTATCAGTTAGATTATGAAAAACAGACAGAACACTTTGTGGAATTTTTATACTGGCTTAAAGCCGGAAACCATACAGAGCAAACGGCTGGAGAAAAGAAGTGTCCGAATGAAGGAACCTGCAACGCATACTTAAAAGATGTGTTCAGGTTCTATTTATTTATAGAGGCAGAATATGAACAGTACGGAAGTCTCAAAACCTTATCGTATAACCAGATTATAGCGGTTAATCAGGTGGGAGTAAAAAAGGTACTGCGGAATCATTCTTTTAAAGCCTATCTGAAGGAAGAGGAACATCGTGGGAGAACAGCAAAAGAAAATCAGATTATTACAATTTTACAGGCCTGTACGAACCGAAGAGATCAGCTTCTGTTACTTATGTTAGCAGAAACCGGATACAGAATTGGGGAACTACTGGGAGTAAAATATGTCAAAGATATTGATTATAGGAATCACATGATAAGGGTATGCTTCCGGGAAGATAATGAAAATGAAGCGAGAGCCAAAAATGCGGAATACAGAAGTGCCAAGATAAGTAATGATACGTTTGAATTTCTCATGGATTATCTGGCAAAATATCGGAAAATCCTGCAACATCAGGATTACCTGTTTGTGAATATCATGGGTGAGAACATTGGAAAGCCATTAAGAGTGGACAGTGTATATGATATGTTGGACCGAATGGAAAAGAAAACCGGAGTTAAAATCACACCCCACATGTTACGTCACTATTTTGCAAATATGCGAAAGCAGGCAGGATGGGAACTGGAAATGATCAGTCAGGCATTGGGGCATAAACATTTGGATACGACTATAAAGTATCTGGACTGGCTGGATGATGAACTGATAGAAGCAAGTAATGAGTTTTATGCACAACACACTGCTATTTATGGGGCGGAACGTCTGCTGGAGTAGGGAGGTGTGAGAAATACCTATATATTTATTGCAACAGGCAGAACACATAACAGAATCTGAAGTAGATATTGAGAAGAAAAAGCAGGAACTATATTCAGAAATTGATGCACTTGGAATAAAAAGCGATTCAAGAATTAACAAATTGAAAAAGTTCTTGGCAGATAGAAAAATCTGGCATCTGGAAGAAATGGATTATCCTTTGCGAAATTCGTATGAACAATATTTAAGAGGACAGATACGATCACAAATTGTATCTTTCTATTTGAAAATATATGATACGGTAAAACAACAACATATCTATCAACAAATGCAGACGCTAAATGGAAAGCGGATATATGAATGGAAATATCAAAATAAAATTTATTTTCTGAAGTATTATCCGGAAAAGGAAATAGCTGAGACCTTTGAAACTTCTTATAAAACAAACCTATTGGTGTGGGATTTTACACAAAATTGTTCAGAAGTTTTAAAGAAACAAATTTTTTATACGTTGAGTCGTATCATTGCCAATACTTCAATGTCTAAGGCTTATAGAAATGTCAGGTTAAAATCCTTAAAACTTCTTTATGATTCTTGTGTTCAGTTAAATATTACGGATATTGGATTGCTGGAAATGGAACAAGTGGAAACTATTTTAAAGAATTTTCCCGAAACGAGTCAACGAAGTATTTTAGGTGAATGCAGAAGAGATGCGTTTATGCAGCAGGAACAGATCCAATGGGAAGCAAATGTATGGTATCTGGAACGATTACATCTTGGAAAACATCGGATAGACGAAAGTAAATCCTTAATTAGCATTTCTTTTATGGAAGTCAAGGAAATACAGAATCGAGAAATTTTACAGGCATACATGAAATATGAACTGGGAATTACTGGACAGGCAGTCAGCACGATTGTACGAAGATTTGTATGTATTAGAAATTTTATTGAACTGCTGGAACAAGAAAAGATACTGGCGATTCATGCAACTGTCGCAGAAGTAAAAAAGTATGCAGACGGCTTGCGAGAACGGGGAATACAGGCAAAGGGATTTAATGAAAGAATTTTCGGTATCGGTCATTTTTATAAATTCATGGAAGTTAAACAGTATATTACAAGAATGCCATTCCGAATTGAATATTTCCAACAAAAAGAAGTAATAGTACATCATGATCGTAGCGTTGAGGAAACAGTATATATGGAAATTTTGAAAAAATTATATCTTTTTCCAGAGCGATTACGATGTATGTTCCTACATCTGTGGTGTCTAGGATTACGGGCGAGTGAAGTGTGTACATTGAAAGGAAATGCTTATTATCAGCAGGGCGAGGATTATTGGATTCAGGTGTATCAGGTCAAAATGAAGAATTATAAAAGGATTCCAATCCCACAGGCACTTTATCAGATTATGAAAGTATACTTGAAAAAACATGAAATTCAGCCTGAAGAATTCATTTTTAAAAACAGCAGAGGTGGTGCTTGTCTATATGGTACATTCCGAACTCAGATGATAGAAGCGTGCCGGGAAAATAAGATTGCAAATGGAGAATATTTATTTCAATCACACGATTATCGACATACAGTAGCAACTATGTTTTATGACAGTCATGTATCACTGCAAAGTATCAGGGATTATCTTGGACATACTTATGAAGAGATGACAAGACAGTATATTGATTATATGCCGCAAAGGATTGCAAAAGCAAATGATGAGTTCTTTGAAATGCAAGGAAGTAGTTTAGCATCATGGCTAAAGAAAGAGGAAAAAGATGGAAAATGATATTATATACTTCAGCGATTTCCCCAATTTACAAGAAACAGGGACACGTAAGGATAATGGAAAATTTGATTTAACGTTGCTTCCAACGCAAGAATTAAAGGAAGAGTTTCGAGGTTATATTATGTATCGCTGCAAAAACGGAACGTTTAGAGCATTGATTCAGGATCGAACAGCTTATAATCATATTGCAAAGTTTTTGAACAGCAGAATAAATCGGAGAATCAAAAGCCTTGGAGATAGAAATCCAGAAAAATGGATATCACTTTTAAAAGGCTGGATGTTAGAACAGGGAATAACTATTGTAAAAGAAAAGAAGAGTGTGTATGGTACAGTAAGCTATGGCGAAGCAGTGACGATATTATATTTCAGAAACGTACTGAAATTTTTAGGGCCAGAAGATTTACGGGATGAGATAGAAAAAGATGTTTGGGAACTAAAAAATCTGGATATTAAAATCAGATCCAATCCAATTTATAATGTAAAAACACTGGATTTCAGAAAAATATATCAGCCAGATATCAGGGAAGAATGTAAGAAAGCTGTTTATATGAATCTGCAGTATGAAGCAATAGGAACTGTACAGGGAGAATTGACAATAATGAGGATATTCTCAGAATATCTCCAAAAAGAGTATTCCAAAATAAAAAGCTGCAGTGAAATAGACAGAGAAGTGTTGGAAGAATTTTTGATACATCTGTCAACAAAAGATACTTCCCATAGTGCGAATAGTTCTTATGTAATTTCATTAAGACGACAGTTAGAGACAATCGGAAAAATTTACAGCTATGAAAGATTGGAGCATTTATTTATTAATACGGATATTCCACCGGAAGTAAATGCAGAATTTAGAGTGTATTCTGATGATGAAATGAAACGACTGAATGCGGAAATTACACAGATGGATGTACAGATTGCAAGATGTCTTCTGATACATCAGATGCTTGGAACTAGGATATCAGATACCCTTACACTGAGACCAGATTGTCTGACGAGAGAAAATGGCCAAGATATGATTGAAATATATCAAGTTAAAACTAAAAGATATAAAAAACCGATCAGTAAAGAACTTGCAAAACTGTTACAGAGTTCTATTGAATATACACAGGAAAAGTTCGGTGATACAGAATACATATTTGTTAATGAAAAAGAACCTGACCGCCCGATGCAGTATATGGCTATAAAAACAAAAGTCATGTCCATGATACAGGAAAAGCAGTTGAAAGATGATCATGGCGAATTATTCGGGTTTGGAACGCACATGTTCCGGCACTACTATGGCGTCAAACTTACAGAAATGCATCTGGATGACTGGACGATAGCGAGACTATTGGGGCATAAAAGACTGAATAATGTACAGCATTACCGGAAAATGAGCAATCAAAGAATGGCAGACGAAACCAGAGAAGTAAGACAGAGGATGAGTGACATCATATATATGAGTCTGGCAAGATGGGGTGAAGAATATGAGCAAATACGACAAGATGATTGAGGAAAATCAGAGAAAAAGTAAAGAGAAAATTGAACTGGCATTGCAAGCAATACAAGATATGCTGGCAAATAAAGAACGTATCAGCGTTCCAAAGCTGATGAAGAAAACTGGATTGTCGAGAGGATTCTTTTATAAAAATCCAACCGTCCGGGATACATTGAACCAAGCAGTAGAGCAACAGGCCGGAATGATAGATCCAAGAAGAGAAATTCTGAACATGGCGATGGAAAAACAGATTGAACTGTTGAACCAGAAGGTGGCAGCTCTGAGCAGAGAAAATAAGGAACTGAAGAGAAAGAACGAAAAGTTACAGAAGGCATTACGGAAACAGGATTTGAATTTTATTAAGAACTTATAACATTGAAAATAATAAGATGGAAGAGATGTGTGCAGACACATCTTTTCATCGTTGAGGATAAAATATATAGAATGAGAATGGGATTGTTTTATGGTATACTAAAAGTGAAATGCTAACTTTGATATGAGGTATAAAACAATATGACAGAAATACAAATTAAAAATTTAATTAAAGAATATGAAAAAGAATATATTGAGTTTATGGAAATTGAGAAATTACCACAGTATAAGATAGATTTTTTTGAAATTAATGTTGAGGAAAGCGATGCAGCAGGATTCGCTTCAGCCGCCCAAGCTTACTATAATACGAAAACAGATGAACATATATTAAGGATATGCAAAAGTTCGGAAATACCAAGGTATATTGTGTTTCATGAATTTACGCATATTTTAGATACGGAAATGTATGCAAAGCAAGATTCTTGGAAATATATGGCTTTGTCTGGTTATACAGAATATCATGCAGCACAAGTTGAATTGATGATAATGTTAGGAGCAGATAGTATACAAACTCAAGATTTTTCATTTACAGTTGATGTTGAAATAGGTAATAGTACAGTTAGGAATTACCTAAACTCAAGACATCAATTAGTAGTGAATATGATGAATAGAACAGATTTTCCAAGAGATATTGAAGCATTAAAAACAACGGTAGGTGTGCTATATAATTATTTTGGAGTGCGTTCTATATGTAAAATGTATGCGAAAGATTATACTGAAGAAGTGGATAACACAATTATTATTCAGAAACTTTCAAAAGTATTATTTGAAGAGATAAATAGCTTTATGGTTGGATGGTTTAATGAAGCACAAGTAGAGCTGAGCTTTGTGTCATATATGAAAATAATGTGGCCTATGCTTCAAAGCTATTTTGGAAAAGAATGAAAGATAGTAACAGTAAACACAGTTTTGTATACAGTTAAACCCAGTAAAATCAACGCATGAGGGGAACTGGCTACATTTTAATTCCCTATCTGGTGGTATGTAGCTCCAACAATTATCAATACATTTTTGGAAGCCTATGATTTCAGCGGTAAAAAGATCGTCCTTTTTGCGACATCCGGTGGAAGTGGATTCGGTAATACTGTAAAAGAATTGCAGCCATCCGCACCAGAGGCTGTTATCACAGAAGGCAGTCTGTTAAACCGCGGAACAAAACAGAAAGTCAGTGAGTGGGTAAATTCTTTATAAACAGCAGTGTTATGGAAGTATACAGAATATGGAAAAAATGGTACAGACAGCAGGAAGAAATGCGCTTGGCGAATTTGCGCCGGAGTTTGCACATTTTAACGAAAGGGCATAATTTTTTCATTCGTTCTTGACAAGTAACCATTCGGTAACTATAATGTAGTTGCCGAATGGTTACTTTGATAAAGGAGATAATTATGGCAGAGGGTACAAAGGAACGGATTTTGAGAACAGCACTGGAACTGTTTGCGCAGAACGGCTATCTGGGGACATCTATGAATGATATTGCAGGGCAGTTGGGAATTACGAAAGCTGCTTTATATAAGCACTATGCCAGCAAACAGGAAATCTTAGATAAGATCGTGGAGCGAATGAACAAGATGGACTATGAGCGCGCTGAGGCGTATGAAATGCCGGAAACGGAACCAGACGGCTTTGCGGAAGCATATCTGCATACACCAATTCAAAAAATTCGCACATACAGCCTTGCCCAGTTTGACCATTGGACAAAGGAGCCGTTTTCCTCCAATTTCCGTAAAATGCTGACGCTGGAGCAATACCGTGATTCCAAGCTTGCACAGCTTCACCACGACTATCTGGCGGGCGGTCCTCTGGAGTATATGGCGGCCATCTTCCGCAAATTGGCAGATTCTGATGAGGAGGCTATGCAGCTGGCGTTGGAATTCTATGGGCCAATGTATCTTCTATACAGTGTCTACGACGGTGCGGAGGAAAAAGAATCGGTTTCTTCCTTATTGGCGACACACATTGATCGCTTTATTGCCAAGGTTGAGGCTGGTTACAGATCAGAAGCTGCCGGGACAGCTGTTTTAAGCAGGAGGAATAACGGATGAACTATATTCGGATCACCAAAGACAATATTGACAAGGAACATATCTGCTGCGCCATGTCCGGTAAGCAGAGTGTTGTAAAAAAGGAATGGCTGCGGCAGCGCTTTGATGATGGACTTGTTTTCTATCGCAGTGAGGAACGCGGTAAATGCTTTATTGAATACATTCCGGCTGAAAACGCCTGGGTGCCGATTGCGGCAGATGGTTATCTTTACATTAACTGTCTATGGGTATCCGGCTCCATGAAGGGACACGGATACTCAAATGATCTGCTGGAGGCGTGTATCTGTGATGCCAGGGTGCAGGGAAAGAAAGGTATTTGCATTTTGTGCGCGGAGGGCCGAAAGCGGGAATTCCTCGCTGACCCGAAATTCCTTACTTATAAGGGTTTCCGTGTGGCAGACATATCCGACTGCGGGATCAATCTTATGTATCTTTCCATTGAATCGGGGGCACAACCGCCGTATTTCAAGGAATGTGCGAAACATCCGGTGATTGAAGAAGCAGGTTTTGTTCTTTATTACACCGATCAATGCCCATATACCTATTATTGGGTACCAAAGGTGCAGGAGGCGGCAAAGGAACATGGTATCCCGTTCAATGCCATCCACATCACTGACAAAGAATCAGCACAGAATGTACCTGCACCGGTCACGACTTATGCACTGTTTCGGGACGGTCAGTTTCTGACACAGAGTATCCAGTCAGATAAAAAATTCCTGGCGCTGGCAGGTTTACAAAATTGATTTTACTCCGCTATTTTTGAGTCGCAACATAATGTTATCAAATGAAATGGAGAAAAAACGAATGAAAAATATATTGATTATTTCAAGCTTGCCAATGTGACGTGTCTTTGACCTGCGCACAATAAAGCTATCGTGCGATTCACAAGGAGTGAGTATAAAGCCCTGAAAAAGTGCTTTCGGATTTAAAAAAGGGATTCCGATACTGACAGAAAGGAAAAACATGGAGAAAAAATTGCAAAATCCAACCTCTAACAAAAATGAAACACCCGCACCGCAGGGAGGCAAATGGCCGGACGAGACGATCATTCGCTATATCATCCGTGCTTTTTTGCTGCTTATTGTATTCGCATGGGCGCTGGTAAACCTTGACGCTGTTTTGTGTTTTCTCGGCAAGGTGCTTGCACTGTTCACTCCGTTTCTGATCGGCGGCGCGATTGCTTTTTTGATCAACGTAGTTCTTCGGCCAATGGAATGCTGCTGGAACAAGGCGTGCCGCAAAGCTCCTGCAAAGCTGACCCGCCCCGTGTGCCTGACAGCAAGCACCGTGCTTATCCTTGGAATTCTATTTGCTGTGGTATTTATGATGCTCCCCAGCTTGCGGGAATCCGGCGATGAGTTTATCCAAAACATTCCGATCTATGTGGAGGAAATCGGGCGGTGGTGGGCTGACGTTGTCCAGTTTGCTGCAAAATATAACATTGTCCTGCCCGAATATGTCATAGACTCTGACCTGTTGATTGAGAAGGTCACCGCCTTGATCAGTGACGAGAAAAGCGGGATTCTCACCGTGACATGGGGCGCGGCAACTTCTGTCCTGTCGGTTTTTGTAGATGTTCTCTTGGGGCTTGTTTTTGCACTTTATTTGCTTGCGAAGAAGGAGGTCGTCGCGGCACATTTGAAAAAACTCATTGAGACAGTCCTTCCGCAAAAGACGGCGCAGCGGCTTCTTAGTATTGCCGCGCTGACCAATCAGACCTTCACAAATTTTGTCAGCGGTCAGCTTACCGAAGCGGTTATCATCGGTGTTCTGTGCTTCTTTGGAATGCTGATTCTTGGGATTCCGTATGCCGGTGCTGTCTCCGCGTTTGTGGCCGTCACTGCGCTGATGCCGATTTTTGGCGCATGGATTGGCGGCGGCTTTGGTGCGTTTTTGATTCTGCTGGCAGAACCTGGAAAGGCTCTGTGGTTCATTCTCTTTCTGATCGTTTTGCAGCAGGTGGAGGGCAATCTGATTTATCCCAAGGTGGTCGGCAAGTCCGTCGGACTTCCTGGACTGCTTGTGCTGATGGCTGTTACGATTGGCGGCGAAGCATTCGGCATCTTAGGGATGCTGTTCAGCGTTCCCGTCTGCGCCGTGCTGTTCAGCCTTTATCTGGAGTTCATGAAGAAAGCAAGCACCCTTTAAGTTGTGGTCTATTCAACAAAGACCACGGCAATTATCGAGCATATTATTTACGATGAGATGGATGACCATTACGGCGCAGAGCCGGAATATCCCTGGAATGACTGGAAAGCTGTGCTGAGGCGCAACGACAATAATAAATGGTATGGTGTGGTTCTGAAAGTATCTGCTGATAAGTTGGGGGAGTCGGAAGCAGTCGGCATTGATCTAGGGCTGCCGTTCGAGGAAAAACGAAGGGTTTTCGAGGGAGGCAAGTCAAATGGAAGACGTTCGACTTGAATTATTCATTAGTTCTTGATAAGTAACCATTCGGTAATCATAGCGTAGTTATCGAATGGTTACTTTAATGAAGAAAATAATTATGGCAGAAGGCACAAAGAAACGGATTTTGAGAACAGCACTGGAACTGTTTGCGCATACGTGCCCAGTAAAGGATAGAGTTGTATCTTAACCTGAGTATAGTTATAATACAATTATGACAGCTGCTTTCCCAGGATTATCAATGACGGAAATGATGTATGACGATGATAGGCAGCAGGGAATTTCCTGGGTATAAAAAAGCTTGCGAAGCTAATGAGAAGGGATGACATCATGGGACATTTTTATTTTGTAAGACACGGACAGACTGTGTGGAATGTGGAGAATAAAATCTGCGGAGCAACAGACAGTCCGTTGACGGAGCATGGACGGCAGCAGGCGGCTGAAACCGGGAAAAATATTGTAGAAAGCGGAATCAAGGCAGATGAAATTCTCTATTCACCCCTTAGCCGTGCAGCAGATACAGCAAAAATTATTTCTGAAATGAGCGGGATTCCCTGTAGGGAAGAACCAAGACTCATAGAGCAGAACTTTGGAAAATGGGAGTCTACGCCGAGAGACGGCAAAGAGTTTAAGATGGCGAAAGCGTCATTTGCCTGCCGATATGAAGGGGGAGAATCCATGCTGCAGCTTGCACAGCGTATCTATAATCTGCTGGATGAGATAAAACAGGAGTCTGACCATAAGACATACATTCTGGTGGCACACAATGGAATTTCAAGGATGATTCAGTCTTATTTTACGGATATGACTAATGAAGAATTTGCATCCTTTGGCGTAAAAAACTGCCAGGTGGTGCGGTATGACTTCTAATATGTATGACCTTTCCGGTCAGGCTGCGCTCTCGACCAAGGGATATCGTTTGGAATTATGGAGAATGGAGTTTTCCAGATTTAACAACACTTTGCAAGAATTCTCCCATCCTCTCTAGGTGGTGAGATGAATTGCCTTTTGGGAAAATCATGCAATATCTGGCATATTAAAACTGCGCATATCTGTGCACATGAATGAAAACAAATATAGAAGAACAAATGTTCTGAAAAGCATAGACAAACAAGTGTTCCTGTGTTATAATATAATCAGTCGAAAGTAAAAAGAAAGGCTGATTTTATGAGCAAATTGGACAGTAATGCACATTCAGTGTTTCTACTCTATTATCATTTGATTCTGGTTATAAAATATCGAAAAAAGATACTGACGAATCCTGTTTCTGAGCGTGCCCGGGAGATTTTTGAATATATCGCTCCGAAGTATCATGTTACATTAGAGGAATGGAATCATGATCGGGATCATGTTCATATTATGTTCCGGGCCCATCCGAAATCGGAACTCAGCAAATTTATCAATGCGTATAAAAGCGCAAGCAGCCGATTGATTAAAAAAGAGTATCCGGAGATTCGGCAGAAGCTTTGGAAAGAAATGTTCTGGAGCCAGAGTTTTTGCCTGTTAAGTGCTGGTGGTGCACCCATTGAGGTCATCCGCCAGTACATAGAAACGCAGGGAGAAAATAAGAGTGAACATCGTGTACCGTTTTCGGATTTACCCGAATAAATCTCAAAAAGAACTATTTGCAAGGACATTTGGTTGTGTGCGTTTCGTGTATAACCGGATGCTGGCAGAGAAGATAGAATATTATGAGAAAACCGGAAAAGTATTAAAGGTTACGCCTGCAAAGTATAAGGCAGAGTTTCCGTGGCTGAAGGAGGTAGACAGTCTGGCATTGTGTAATGCACAGCTGCATCTGCAGACAGCCTATAAGAACTTCTTTCGGGATTCTTCGGTTGGTTTTCCGAAGTTCAAGTCAAAAAAGAATCCGGTAAGAAGTTATACGACAAACTGCGTAAATGGAAATATTACTTTGCAGAATGGTAAACTGAAACTTCCGAAAGCAGGTTGGATCCGCATAAAACAGCATCGGAGTATCGATGATAGTTATACTTTGAAGGGCGCCACCGTCAGCCAGGAAGCAGATGACAAATATTATGTATCATTACTGTATGCGGCAGAAAAACCGGAACATAAAATCAGGCCAGTAAAAACCGCAATCGGGCTTGATTTTTCCATGAATGAATTGTATGTAGATTCCACTGGAACTCATGCAGATTATCCTCATTTTTTCCGAAAATACCAGGAAAAACTTGCAAGGGAGCAGCGCAGGTTGAGTCATTGCAAAAAGGGGAGTAGCCGTTACATGAAACAGAAAAAGAAAATAGCCAGACTCCATGCTCATATTGCACGTCAGCGGAAAGATTATCTGCACAAGGAATCCAGAAAGATAACCAATTTTTATGATCTTGTGTGCATAGAATCTTTGAACATGAAAGAAATGAGCCAGGATTCAAGGTTTGGAAAGAGTGTTCATGATAATGGATGGGGAATGTTTACTGATTTTCTTTCCTACAAATTAGAACGTGCCGGTAAGAAACTGGTTCGTATCGATAAGTGGTATCCCAGTTCAAAAATCTGCAGCTGCTGCGGAAAACTCAAAAAAGAGCTGAAACTGGAAGATCGTATGTATAGCTGCACTTGCGGAAATCAGATGAACCGTGATGAGAATGCAGCTATCAATATTTGCAGGGAAGGCTTGAGAATATTGGGAGTTGAACTTGATGCAGAAAGAAAAATCTCCTGATTTTCCCCAAAGAACATAGATTTTGGTTGGGACTGCGTAGATACGAAACAGTTCCGCTCATAATAACAGAACCGTGGGACACACGGGGATAGCTCGCCTATGCTTTGCCCAATAGGGCAATCGAACGAGAAGCCCCCACTTCAAGCGTTAGCTAAGTGGAGGGAGTATGTCACGGAGATATTCCAATTGCTGCCTGAGTATTTTGCTCATGAAAGTATTTTTAGGAAACCAAGAGAGAAGGAACGTATAATATGAAAACTTATAAAGTTGGTCTGATTCGGGTGCTGACCACAGAGGACGAGGAATTGCTGCAGCTGCATGGAAAGCTGATAGAATCGTATTTCCCTATGTTCCAGGTGGTGTCACGATGTATTCCGGATCAACCGGAGGGAATTCATGACGATGAAACATTCGCTGTAGGTGTACCTAAGGTGGTGAATCTTGCAGTGGAACTGTGGAAGGAAGGCTGTCAGGCTATTATTATCAGCTGTGCCGGTGACCCGGGAGTTCCGGAGGCAAGACAGGCCGTACCGATTCCGGTTATAGGAGCGGGATCCAGTACTGCAGCGTTGAGTCTGTTTTTTGGCAGTCATCCGGCTGTGTTGGGGATTACTGAAGATGTACCGTCAGGATATCAGCGGATATTCGGTGATCGGATCGTAGACAATGCAAAGGGAGATGGGGTAGAAAATGTTCTGGATTTAATGACGGACAGAGGATATGAAGCTACCATGAAAGCAGCGTCTGCGCAGAAAGAGATGGGCGCCGATGTGATTGCCCTTAGCTGTACAGGAATGTCCAGTATCCGTATTGCTCCCTCCATCGAAAAGACAGTAGGAATTCCGGTTCTGGATCCTGTTTTGTGTGAGGGACTGCTGACATTGTTTGAGCTATTGAGAAGAGAAAATATGGAGGATTAGGAGTTAGAATTAGGAAGCTTCGTCTATACTAAAATATAGGCGGAGCTTTTTTATATGATAGGAAATATCGTCCTATTGTATGCATAATGATTGTATCTTAACCTAAAGATAGTTTATAATACAAATAGACAGAAGAACTGGCTATTTGTATAAATATTATGCTGGGTACACATACATTCCCAGCAGCTGCTGAACACAGTAAAAGGCAATGGAGGCACCGGATAACCATAGCTGCAACTGTGGCGCAGAAAGTGAATGAGTGAAATTATGAAACGAATTAACAATGTTATGCCAATTATTTCTGGACCCTGTTTTGGTTTTACCGGAATTTTTGTACACGAATTACGGATCGTACTTGCCAAGTTCGTGCTTTCGGGTAAAAAGCAGGAAGTTGTGGAGGAATAGGATCATGTCAAAAGATGAGTATTTGATTACCGATGCGCCGCTGAAAGCGTTGACGGTTTTTGCAATGCCGATGATTCTCGGCAGTTTTTTTCAGCAGGTATACAATATGGCGGACTCCATTATCGTCGGCCAGTTTGTGGGTTCCTCCGCACTGGCGGCGGTTGGCGCCTGTGCAGCGCTGACGAATGTTTTCATTTGTGTGGCACTGGGGGCCGGTGCTGGTGCAGGTGTGCTTGTGAGCCGCTATTTCGGTGCTAAAGAGTATGGAAAAATGAAAACGATTGTGTCTACATCACTGATCAGCTTTTTGCTGCTGAGCATCATCCTTGGTGTCTTTGGCTTTTGCTTTTCCCATGCGATGATGAGCGGATTACAGACTCCTGCTGATATTCTGGAGGAAGCAGTGCTGTACCTGCGGGTCTATTTTGTGGGCTTTCCGTTTTTGTTCATGTACAATATTCTCTCTACCATGTTCACTTCCATCGGTGAATCAAAAATTCCGTTGGGACTGCTGATCTTTTCATCAATCCTGAATATTGTAATGGATCTTTGGATGGTAGCCGGTCTGGGACTTGGCGTGTTCGGTGCGGCGCTTGCAACTTTGATCGCACAGGGCATTTCGGCTGTGTTTTCACTTTTGATTTTCTTTTACCGGATGCGGCGGTATAAGAGTATCTTTGCCTGGTTTGAGGGACAGGAGCTGCGCTCGATGCTTCGGATTGCTGTTCCGTCGGTTCTTCAGCAGTCTACCGTATCCATCGGTATGATGATCGTACAGGCGGTGGTAAATCCTTTTGGCACACAGGCACTCGCCGGATACGCGGCAACGATGCGTGTGGAGAATGTTTTTTCCCTGATTTTTGTGTCCATCGGCAATGCGGTTTCCCCATTTGTTTCCCAGAATCTTGGCGCAAACAAAACCCAGCGCATCAAAAAAGGCTATCACGCAGCATTGGTGCTGGATGTGTGTTTTGCGGCGCTTGCTTTCCTTGTCATTGAAACGCTGCACACGCAGATTTCCTCACTGTTCCTTGGAAAAGACGGAACCGCCCTGGCTTATCAGGTGTCTGGGGATTATATGAGATGGCTTGGTTACTTCTTTATCTTTATGGGAATTAAAATGGCGACCGATGGAGTCCTTCGCGGGCTCGGAATCATGCGGCCATTCCTCATTGCCAACATGGTAAACCTTGCGATCCGCCTGTCCGTGGCATTGATCGGTGCACCACGTTTTGGCATTGATTTTGTTTGGCTTGCCGTGCCGGCAGGATGGCTTGCCAACTTTCTGGTTTCCTATGCGGCACTGAGAAAATCCTGGCCGACTGAGAAAGTGGAGCCGTCTCGATAAATTTGGATGTACGGAAACGAAATACATACGTTTGTCTTGTTTGATTTATGAATATCGATTTTGTTAAAAATATGTAATGATACCAGGGTCAAAAGGTCAGAAGTTCGACGCAAGCTTGCTTGCGGGAAAATTTTTGACCCCAACATCATGTAATTGCTTTAGGAGGAAAAAACGAATATAATAACATAAACTGACAGAAGGAGAAATTTGTGATGAAGAGACAGAAAGGTTTTACACTGGTTGAACTCTTGATAGTGGTTGTTATTATTGGAATACTGGTATCAATTTCAATCCCGATTTTTACGGCACAGATGCACAAGGCAGAGGTGGCGGCAGACTGGGCGAATCTCAGGGCATATTATGCGGAAATACAAGCAGATTATATGTCTACCCAGCAACAGAATCCGAAAGTTAAAACGGATTGGCATACAAATCCCAACTATGACTGGCATTCGGTGACTTTTTTAGATGGGCATAAGGCTGAGATAAAGGCTGGAACCTGTGCAGTTAGTTTTACTACGGATAAAGGATATTCAATTGCATATAATTGTAATAAAGGTCATGCAAAATGTGACTTAGGTTTAGGAGAGAAGTATACGAGTCAATGATATAGCTTGAGAATACATAAGGAATTTCCGGTTCTAATGCTGGACATCCACCCCAAAGTCAAGTATAATGAACTAGAACAGTTGTACGATTATAATAAACGGGTAATCAGAGCACAAGCGGACATCTGATTTCCCGTTTTTGTATTGCAATGTATCCGGAAGACAAACAGAAGGAGGTACCCTATCCGATGTCAAGAAAAAATCCGTTCGTCATGCCCATCCTCAAATGGGTAGGCGGCAAACGGCAGCTGCTGGACAGCATCAATCCGCTGATCCCGGAATGTTCGACCTATTATGAGCCGTTTATCGGGGGCGGTGCGGTGCTCTTTGGGAGACAGCCGAACAAGGCGGTGATCAATGACTCCAACGAAGAGCTGATCAATGTATACCGGATGATCAAGGAAGAGCCGGAAGAGCTGATTGCGGCGCTGAGCGCCCATAAGAAACAGAATTGCGAGGAGTATTATTATACGGTGCGGGCGTGGGATCGCGACAAGGAGACGTATCAGACGCGGACCAACGTCGAGCGGGCAGCGCGGATCATTTACCTGAACAAGACCTGCTACAACGGCCTGTTCCGCGTCAACAGCTCCGGCGAGTTCAATTCTCCGTGGGGCAGATATAAGAACCCGAATATCACGAACGAGGCGACTATCCATGCGCTGAATACGTATTTAAATAAAGCGAATATTACGATCAAATGCGGCGATTACCGCGAGGCGTTAAAGGGCATCCGGAAGGGCGCGTTCGTCTATTTTGACCCGCCTTATATGCCGATCAGCTCGTCGGCGTCGTTCACGGGCTACACCGCGGGCGGCTTCGGGGAGGAAGAGCAGATCGCATTAAAAGAGCAGTGCGACATGTTGAATGCAAAGGGCATTAAGTTCCTGCTTTCCAATTCGTCCTGCGAATTTATCGAGGATTTATATAAAGATTACATCATCGACCACGTGGATGCCAAGCGCGCGATCAACGTGAAACCGGAGAAGCGCGGAGAGATTCAGGAAGTTCTGGTACGCAATTATGAGCTTGATTGATGATAAATGGAGAATTTTATTTGATAAATACCGGATTGAGCGGGAAATTGAGAAACATGGGCGGTTTTACATCACCGCTGACCAGATCCGCGAAGTCAAGGAACCGCGTTTGATGACGAAATTTGACACGCGGGAATCCCTGCCGCGGGTGTTTGGAAAGAAGATTTCGATTCTTCCGGTGTCGCGCGGCGGCTATGTGCTGGGCGAGTTTGACTTGTATCAGGATTTTCCGGAGATTCCGTCCGATATCAAACGGGTGACGAGCGCGAAGATACCCGATTACTTTGAGTCGATCGACCTTCATGACATCCGCTCGGAAGCCAGCGCGATCAACGTTATGAGCATCACGGGGATTCTGGATGATTTTCTGGGCGAAGATCGCATGGTGCAGACGGTTTCGGGGCGGATGGGGTCTGGAAATTTTGAGTTTTATGTCAGCGACTATCAAAAATCAGAGCTGATTGAAAAAAAGCCGCTTATCCAGGTACAGAATTCGCAGGTCGAGATCGACGGCGGATTTGAAAATGAGAATGTATTTACGCTGATCGAGGGAAAAAACGTCGTTCACAGCAATTTTCTGATCCGGCAGCTTTATTATCCGGCGAGACTCTGGGCGGAGAAGATACACAAGCCGATCCGTCCGGTGTTTATGGTGTATTCGAATAATATTTTCCGCCTGCTGGAATATGAATTTACGGACCTGCGCTACTACAATTCGCTGCGGCTGGTGCAGGAGCGAAATTACAGCTTAGAGGAAATCGAGATCACGCTGGATGATTTATACGATGTCTGGGCACGGACAAAGGTCAAGCCGGAACCGGCGGTTACCTTTATCCAGGCGGACAGCTTTTACAAGGTTATTTCACTGGTGGAACGGCTGAACGAGAATCCGATGACGGGCGGGGAGATCGCGCAGCTTTTTGGATTTAAGGAGCGACAGTCGGACTATTATTTCAACGCGTGCCGCTATCTGGGGCTGGCGGAGAAGCAGACGGATGAGGACGGCGTGAAAGTGCATATCACGGCGATAGGAAGACGGCTTTTGAAACTGCCGTATAGGGCGCGCCAGCTCGAATACGTCCGCCTGATTCTGGAACACCCGATTTTCCACGATTTATTTGAAGCTGCCCTTCAGATCGGAGATGTTCCGGACAAGGAGTATGTTGCAAAGAAAATGCGGGAATACCAGGTCTGCGGGGAAAATCTGATCGTGCGAAGGTCAAGTTCAGTGCGGGCATGGCTGTACTGGATTCTGACGCTGGTGAACGAAGGATAGGGAAATGGTGCGGAATTATTATATGTATCCGTTATCATGCTAAGGGGGTAATTTCGTCTCAGATGCGGCGGCGTCCGTGCATGTGATGCCAGACCGTTAGAAAAACAGACCATTTGGACAGAGAATAAAATATAGAAAGTTACAGGACAGCATATGGGCAGACAAGAGCAGACAAATCATCTTTTCAGCAATCGCGATCTGCGGATTCTTCTGGTTCCGCTGATCGTAGAGCAGATTTTAAACTCCCTGATGGGTACAGCGGACAGCATTATGGTCAGCAACGTGGGATCGGCGGCGATCTCGGCGGTTTCTTTGGTTGACGCCATCAATATTTTAGTGATACAGGCATTCTATGCGCTGGCGGCAGGCGGCACGATCGTCTGCTCCCAGTACATCGGACAGAAAGATAAAAAAAATGCGGAGGAATCCGCGAGACAGTTATCTTTTGTGGTGGCGTGCATCTCGTCGACGGTCATGGCAGTCTGCCTTCTGACACGCGGACCGCTGCTGCGGCTGATTTTCGGCAGCGTCGAGGCGGATGTCATGGAGGCGGCGCAGATCTATTTCTTCTACACGGCGCTTTCGTTCCCATTTATCGCCCTCTATGATGCCGGTTCCTCGATCTACCGGGCGCAGGGAAATACAAGGCTTCCGATGACGATCGCGGTCGTCTCTAACGGGTTAAATATCGCCGGAAATGCGGTGCTTATCTGGGACTTCCATCTTGGAGTTGCCGGTGCGGCGATTGCCACGCTCGGTTCCCGCGTTATCTCGGCAGTGGTGGTGTTCGCTTTTTTGCACAATTCCAGCCAGGAAATTGCGGTGCGTGACTATCTGCATATCCGTCCGGACGGACGCCGGATTATGCGGATTCTCTCATTGGGAATCCCAAACGGTATCGAAAATGCGATGTTCCAGTTTGGAAAGCTTGCGATTCAGTCAACCGTCTCGACCCTCGGGACGATCGCGATCGCAGCCCAGGCGATGACGAATATTCTGGAAAACTTAAACGGCATCGCGGCGATCGGTATCGGAATCGGCATGATGACGGTGGTCGGACAGTGTCTCGGCGCGGGGCGCAAGGATGAGGCGATCTATTATATCAAAAAATTGACGGCAGTGGCGGAGGTCGTCATCATCGCAAGCTGTGCGCTCGTATTTCTGGCGACGAAACCGGTCACGATTCTGGGCGGCATGGAGCCGGAGAGTGCGAAGATGTGCCTCTACATGGTCGGATGGATCACGGTGGTAAAGCCGATCGTCTGGACGTTCGCATTTATTCCGGCATATGGAATGCGGGCTGCCGGGGATGTGAGGTTTTCGATGATTCTCTCCTGCATCAGTATGTGGGCGTTCCGGGTGACGCTGTGCATTTATCTCTGCCGCGTCCATGGCTTCGGACCGATCGCGGTGTGGATCGGCATGTTTACAGACTGGACGATCCGGGGCATCGTATTCACATTCCGCTTTATGGGACGGAGATGGCTCGCGCATAAAGTTGTGTAAAAAACAGAGGGAGCAAAATGAAAATGGAGTTACAAATACTGGATTGGATTCAGCAGATGCGGACACCGGTGGGAGATGTCTGGATGGTGTTTATTTCGCGGCTTGGAAATGCAGGAATGATTTGGATTCTGTTTACATGCCTGCTGCTTATGATTCCGCGGACGAGAAGATGGGGAGCTGCGCTGGCGGCAGCGCTCTGTCTGGATGCGATCATCTGTAATATCTTACTAAAGCCTATGGTTTGCCGGATCCGCCCGTGCGATGTGAATCAGACAGTTCAGCTGCTCATTGCCCGCCCGGCGGACTATTCCTTCCCGTCGGGACATACGGCGGCTTCGTTTGCTGCGGTCGCGGCTCTGTACTTTGCCGGGGCGAAAAAATGGTGGAAAATCACACTGCCTCTGGCGATCCTGATGGCGTTTTCAAGAATGTATTTATATGTGCATTACCCGACCGATGTTTTGGGCGGCATGATTGTGGGATGCGCGGCGGGGTATTTTGGAAACCGGCTGGCGGCGCATCTGATACGGTCCTGGAGACAGAAGATGAAAAAACCAGAGGACAGAAAAAATAGATAATTTTATGTAAGAGATGCCAGAAGTTACTGGGCACGTATGCGTGTACAGTAATGCCAGAACACCTGTAATTGCCCCGTTTTTCTCTTGATATCCTTTATTTCCGATGGTATAATCTATAATCGAAATAATTTCTTTTATGATAGAAAAGGGATGATTATGATGGGGTTAGACCAGAATCAGTAATTTTATTCATTGTTAAAAGGTACGGCGTGATCTATCGACTCCAAAGCTTAGGATGATAGGAACTGCGTTTTTTGATGATGAGGTACCTGGAACGAGATCAGGGATAGCGTGATGGAGGAGAAAGACATGTTAAATTACAAGAAATATAAGAGAGTTCCGGTGGTAGATTACCCGGAGCGTGAGTGGCCGAATAAAGAGATTGAGAAAGCGCCGATCTGGTGCAGCGTTGACCTGCGCGACGGCAACCAGGCACTGGTTGAGCCGATGGTCGTAGAGGAGAAGATCGAGATGTTCAACCTCCTGGTAAAACTTGGATTTAAAGAGATCGAGATTGGCTTCCCGGCAGCTTCCCAGATTGAGTACGATTTTCTGCGCCAGTTAGTAGAGCGCAAGCTTATCCCGGACGACGTAGTTGTACAGGTTCTGACCCAGTGCCGCGAGCACCTGATCAAGAGAACCTTTGATGCCATCCAGGGTATTCCGAAGGCGATCGTACATATTTACAATTCAACTTCTACCTTACAGCGTGAGGTTGTATTCCATGCAGACCGCGAGGAAGTAAAGCAGATCGCGATCGATGGTACCCGCATGGTAAAGAAATATATGAAAGATTACGACGGAAAAGTAATCCTTGAGTACTCTCCGGAGAGCTTTACCGGAACCGAGCTTGATTTCGCATTGGATATCTGCACCGCTGTACAGGAAGAGTGGGGCGCTACACCGGACAATAAGATCATCATCAACCTTCCGGCAACGGTTGAGATGACGACTCCGAACGTATATGCAGACCAGATCGAGTGGATGAACAGGCATTTTAAGAACCGTGACAGCATTATTTTAAGTATCCATCCGCACAATGACCGTGGTACCGGCATTGCAGCGACCGAACTGGCGCTCTTAGCAGGTGCAGACCGTGTCGAGGGTACACTGCTTGGAAACGGCGAGCGTACTGGTAATATCGATGTATTAAATATCGCTTACAATATGTTCTCCCAGGGTATCAACCCGGAGTTAAATCTGGAAAATGTAAAGGAGATCACCGAGGTTTGTGAGCGCTGCACAAAGATGACCGTTGACCCGAGACATCCGTATGCAGGCAAGCTGGTATTTACCGCATTTTCCGGTTCCCATCAGGATGCGATCAGCAAGGGTATGCAGGCGCTTCAGAAGAGAACCGATGGCATCTGGGAGGTTCCGTACCTGCCGATCGATCCGAGCGATATCGGACGCGAGTACGAGCCGGTTGTCCGCATCAACAGCCAGTCCGGCAAGGGCGGCGTAGCCTTCGTTATGGATTCCTTCTACGGATTCCGTCTTCCGAAGGGAATGCACAAAGAGTTTGCTGACATTATCCAGAAGATTGCAGAAAAGCAGGGCGAGGTAGCTCCGGAGCAGATCATGGACGAGTTCCGTGCAAACTATCTGGACAGAAAAGAGCCGATGCACTTCAAAAAATGCCAGATCACAGACAAGGAGTACGAGGGCGGCGCATTCGCAACCGTTGCAATTCTTACCTTTACCGATCATGACACCGAGCGTACCGTTGAGGGCGTAGGTAACGGACCGATCGATGCGGTACAGAGAGCGATCGAGGAGGCACTTGGCATTGAGATCCGTGTTCTGGACTACAACGAGCATGCACTTCGTTCCGGTTCCGGCGCACAGGCAGCTTCCTACATCCACCTGATGGATGTAAAGAGCGGCCGGGCAACCTACGGTGTCGGCATCAGCTCCAACATTACGAGAGCATCTATCCGCGGTATCTTCAGTGCGGTAAACAGATTGTTCTACTAAAAATTAAAATGAATCAATTCAGGGTGACTGCTTGTGTACGTGTGGACAGTCGCTGGTTTGGGCGGTATGCAGAAATGTGTGCCGCTCTTTTTCTGCCTGCCCATCTTTTTTAAAACAGGTTTCACCGGATACTCCGCATTCCAATATTGACAAGAACAAAATTCCGGTGTTACGATATAGAAAACTGAAAAACTGCGTGAAATGACGATATTCGACTGAAAATTTCATGCTTATGAAAAAGAGAAAGGAAGTCCGTGAAAATGATTCTAAGGGCGAAGTATTTAATTACCGGAGATGGCAGAACCTGTTTGCAGGATCAGGCGGTGTATCTGGATAAAGAGGGAAAAATCGGCTGGATAGGAGACGCTGCGGAAGCGGCGGGGCGCTACCCGGAAGAGATGGTAAAGGATTACGGCGAGGCGACGATCCTGCCGGGACTGTTTGATATGCATGTACATTTCGGCTACTACTACAGCCAGCCGGATCTGGATAATTATGACGATTATATGGTGGCATACTATGCGCTGGAACAGGCGAAACAGTCGCTGCGGCTCGGCATCACGACGGTGCGCGATCTGTCCTGTCCGCCCAATCTGATGAAGCAGCTGCGTCTGGCAGGGCAGAAGGGGTATGTGACGGTTCCGCGTATCATCCATGCGGACGCAGGTATCTGCATGACCGGTGGACACGGACATCAGGATGGGGTCGAGGAGGCGGACAGCCCGTGGGGTGTGCGCGCCGCTATCCGAAGACAGCTGCGTGCGGGAGCTGACTGGGTCAAGATCCTGACGAGCAACCGTGGCGATATCCCGGAATTTACGCAGGAAGAGCTGGATGCAGCGGTCGATGAGGCGCACCGCCAGGGGGTGAAGATCGCGGTTCATTCGGGTACACAGCCGTCGATTCAGATGTGTATTGACGCGGGATTTGACACGATCGAGCACGGAACCTTTTTAACAGAGGCGCAGGCGCGCCAGATGGCGGAAAAAGGAATCGCGTGGACGCCGACGATCACGGCGTACACGTATTTGTATGAGCAGACGAAGCAGATGATCGAGGCGGGTGTGGACATGGACAACCCGATCGCCGCCAGAGCCGTTCACGATCAGGCATTTTTCAAACCGGCGTTTGAGGCGTACCGGGACAATTTCAAAAAGCTCTATGACACGGGAGTTACGGTGCTGGCAGGCAGCGACATGGTACTCTACAAAGCACCGCCGCTTCCGATTCATCAGGAACTCGGCTATATGGTAGACTATGGAATCACGCCGGTGGAGGCAGTGAGAACCGCAACCTACAATGCGGCGAGCGTGCTTGGAATCGAGAAGGAGACGGGTAGCCTGAAAGAGGGCCTGGCGGGGGATCTGCTGGTTGTAAAGGGGGATGTCTCAAAGAATATTCGTGCGCTGGATGATGTGCAGGAAGTGTATCTGGCAGGAGAAATAGTGTATACGGTGTAAAAGATATGAAAAAGCTGTCTTTTTCAGAAATGCAGGAGTTTTTGTTTCCTGAGATGGGAAAAACCAAAAAGAAAATAAAAACATCTTGAAATTCTAAAAGAGACAGCTTTTATTATGTTTCTATACCGCGCAGACTATTTAAAATACGACTTCATTCCCATGAACAAACGGATTCGGCGTGTGTACGGTCAGAATCTTAACGACACGGTTTGTGTTGTTGACCCAGTCATGCGGGGTCTGGGAGTGGATCTGGATGCTGTCGCCCGGATTCAGGCAGTATTCGCTGCCGTCCAGATATACGGTCAGGATACCCTCCAGAACGTAGATAAATTCTTCACCGTCGTGCTGATTCATCTCAAGCTGGTTTTCAGAGCTTGTGGTGGCAGACGGCATCAGGTGGAAAATACGCGGAAGACAGGCAAATCCCTGTGCATTTCCATTGACCAGGTACTGTACGATCTGGGGGTTGATCTGGGAACAGTGCATGGCAAAACTCCGGCTGACCGGGGATTTCTCCTGATCGGCGGAGGAGTCAAAGAACGAAGACAGACTGACTCCGAGGATCGTAGCAAGCTTTGCCAGAGAGTCGATTGCGATCGAAGAGAGACCGCGCTCCAACTGGGAAAGAAAGCCGATGGACAGACCGGACTCTTCGCTGAGCTGTTTTAGTGTGTATTTTTTTGCGGTACGGAAGGCCTTCACCTTGGCACCGATGGTAACATTATGATCCATAGATATATCCCCCTTGCGGCATCATTCTTTAATATAACATATCCACTATACAGGATTTTTGTTGGAACGTCAACTAAAGGGGTAGTTTTGACGGGTAAATTTAATTCGAAATGGAACGATTTTTTGGGAAAAAACCAAAATGGGCGGCGGATTTGGAGAAGTGAACCAGTGAGCGGATAGAAGGGGGAGAAAATGGGATAGAGAAAACGGGTGGACAGAAAATAAAAACAGGGGGAGAAACAGAATGAAGGAAATAGTACGTGCTTCGATCGAGGATTGTTCCCAGATCGAGCGCTTCCGTTTGGTGACCCGTCTGGGAAATGCGATTCTTTCCAACGGCGGGGAGGTATTCCGGGCGGAGCAGGCGATGGAGTATGCGGCGCGGGCGCTGCGTCTTGAAGCATTTAATGCGTATGTGATTGCGAATGGGATTTTTTCAAATGTGGTGATTGACGGGCGGTTTTATTCCAGCCGTATCTGTTATGTGCCGCTGGCACCTACGATTCTATGCCGGGTGGATGCCTTAAATGATCTGTCGAGAAAGATTGCGGCGGGTAAATGCGGTCCTTATGAGATGCGGATGCGCCTTGAGCAGATTGAACACATGAAAGTGCTCGAAAATCGGGGAAAGGTTCTGGCGGCAGGAATTGGAAGCGCTGGATTTTGTTACCTGTTCCAGGGCAGCCTGCGCGATACGGCGGCGGCATTTGTGGCGGGAGTGCTGCTGTATTTGTTCCTTTTATACGCAGCTCCGCGCTTTTCTTCGTCCCGGATGATGCAGACGATCATGACGAGCAGCGTGCTTGCATTGTGCTGTTGTTTGCTGTGCTGGATCGGGCTGGGAGAAAGCCTGGATCATGTCATGATCGGAGCTGTGTTCACGCTGGCGCCGGGTGTGCCTCTGACCAATTCGATCCGGAATTTTTTGGAAAATGATTATTTATCCGGTCTGATCCGTTTTGTAGACGCCTTTTTGACGGCGGGCTGTATTGCGATCGGAGTTGGTGTGGCACTGCGGTTCTGGATGTTTGCGATGGGAGGTATGCTCTGATGGAAATGGCAGGGGAAATTCTGGGGCAGCTTCTGGCGGCCTGTGTCGGAACTGCCGCCTTTTCGGCACTGTTTGGAGTCCCGAAGAAGTATTGGCTGGACTGTGGTATCTGCGGGGCAGTCGGCTGGGGCGTGTATCTGGCGGTCATGGCAGCTTATCAGACGCCGATCATCGGGACCTTCGCGGCGAGCGCGGTCTTGACGATGCTGTCGCGCTGTCTGGCGATACAGCGGAAAGCGCCGACGATCCTCTTTCTGGTATGCGGCATCTTCCCGCTTGTGCCCGGAGCGGCGATCTACTATACCGCCTACAACTTCTTCATGGGACAGGAAGCGCTGGCGCTCCAGTATGGCATGGATACAATCAAGATGGCGATCGCAATCGGGCTGGGGATCGGAGCGGCATATTCGCTTCCGGGACATCTGTTTGGATGGAAGCGGGAGATAGAGGTGTGGGAACCTGAGAAAGAAGGTAAAAAGTAGCCGCGGTTTACTTTTCCTTTAAAATATAGTAGAATACCCTCGTACTATTAAGGAAAATATGATCGGCTGCGGCAGGAGTGGGGTATTCTGCGGGCTTGGTGGAGGGGACAGACATCGATATGGACAGTAAATTTTATGAGCCAGAAGTTCTGAAACAGCTGCAGGGAGAGATTTTGTCGATTCTGGATGATTTTATCCGGATCTGTGAAGACTATCATCTGGAATATTTCGGGATAGCCGGAACGGGAATCGGTGCGCTGCGGCACAAGGGATTTATTCCCTGGGACGATGATATCGATATTGCGATGCCGCGGCGAGATTTTGAGCACCTGCTCCGGATCGTGGAAAAGAAGATGAGCGACCGGTATCTGGTTCTCAATGCAGAGCGATATCCCAATTATCCGCTGATGACGACCCGTCTGGTGAAGAAGGGGACGGTGTTTGTCGAGGAGGTTATGAAGGATGTGGACTGTCCGTTCGGTATCTTTCTGGATCTGTATGTGCTTGACAATGTGGCGGACAACCCGGTTCTATACCAGATTCAGTCGTGGACGGCATGGTTCTGGAGTAAGCTGATGATTCTGCGGGCGATTCCGCGCCCGACGCTGCAGCAGCGGGGCATCAAGGCGAAGCTTATCTGGGCGGTCTGCGGGATGGTCTACAAGGCGATGAAGCTGCTCCATATCTCGCCTCAGTGGCTGCGGATGCGCTGTGAGCGGGTCTGCCGCAAATACAATAAATACCGGACACGCCGGATGGCATTTCTGCCGGACACAAGCCCATACTGGAATGTCGTGGACCGGACACGCTGTTATCCGCTCCGAAAGCTGGAATTTGAGGGCAGACGCATGAATTTCCCAGGAAATATCGAGGAAATGCTGACAAAAATGTATGGCGATTTCATGCAGCTTCCGCCGGTTGAAAAACGCAAAACACACACGCCGAGCCGGCTGGAATTTTCAAAGGAAGAGATACTGTAGTGGTAAAATATTTAGCGAACGCCCTGATCGGTGGAGACGGGCAGATTGAAAAACGAAATATGAGCTGGAATATGATAGGGAGCTTTCTCTATGCACTGGCGTCCATGGTGCTGACGATCGCGGTCATCCAGATTGTCGGCGAGGATGAGGGCGGTATCTTCTCCTTTGCGTATTCTACATTTGGTCAGCATATGTTTATGGTGGCCTATTTTGGCATCCGCCCGTTCCAGATCACGGATACGAGGCGGCGGTTTACGTTTGGCGAATATCTGCGGCTGCGCCTGATGACCTGCGGCGCGGCGCTGGTAGCCGGGCTTTTTTATGTGACGGTGATCAACCGGGACTATGCCTTTGTCAAGGCGGCGACGGTGTTTTTAATGGTCGCGTACAAGGTGATCGACGGTTTCGCGGACGCTTACGAGGCAGAATTTCAGCGTGATGGACGCCTGTATCTGACGGGCAAATCAAACGCATTCCGGACGGTTTTATCGGTCGGTGTCTTTTTAGGCAGTTTGAATGCGACCCACAACCTGGTTGGCTCCTGCCTGGCGGCGGTACTGGCGCAGCTGGCGGGCGTGTGCCTGTTTGATTTTTCGGTAATCGGTCATCTGCCGCAGGTGGACTGGGAGGTCCGCTCCGGGCGTGTCGGGCTGTTGTTTAAAGAAAATGTAGTCCTGTTTTTATCGGTTATTCTGGATTTTTATGTTTTTTCTGCCGCGAAATATGCGATCGAGGGCAATATGGCGGACAAGTATCAGGCGGTATTCGGTGCGATCTTTATGCCGACCAGCGTCATCAATCTGGTGGCAGGCTTCGTCATCCGCCCGTATATCACGAAACTCTCGGATCAGTGGGAGCGGAATGCGCTCCCGGAATTTGCCGGGACGGTAGGCCGGCTGGCGGCAATCATCGCGGCGCTTACGGCGCTGGCAGTCGGGGGTGCCTGGATTCTCGGAATCCCGGTTCTCTCAATGTTATATCCGAAGATTGCGTATATGCTGCGGGAATGCCGCCTGGCGCTGGCGTTTATCATTCTGGGCGGCGCGTTTAATGCGTATGTGAATCTGTTTTATTATGCACTCATCATTATGCAGGAGCAGAAACGAATTTTTCTGGGTTATGTCGGTGTGACGGCAGCGGCGCTCCTTATTTCTTCGCCCTGTGTACGGGCGGCGGGACTGCTGGGAGGATCGCTTTCGTATCTGCTTTTGATGGCGGCACTGACTGCCTGCTTTGGACTGACGTCGCTTGTGATGTACCGGAGACGGGTACGCGGGATATAGAACTTGTTTAGAATGTACTCTCGGAGTCTTTCTGCACTTGCTTTTGTGGCTGATTTTCCGCCAGCCGCACCCGAATTTCATCAACGTACGCACCGCGTACGCCTCAGAAATTTGGGCACAACTGACAAAAAATCATCTCACAAAATCGAGCACAGAAAGATTTCGAGAGTACATTAGATAGATTTGGAGGAAATGTATGATTAATTTTGCGGTAGGACCGGTTCAGATGGACGAGGAAATCCGGGCGATCGGGGCGGAAGAAGTGCCATATTTCCGCACACCGGAATTTTCTGCAATTATGAAGGAAAATGAGCGCCTGATGAAGCAGTTCACCGGGGCGCCTGAGGATGCACGGGCGGTTTTCCTGACAGGTTCGGGCACGGCGGCGATGGAAGCGGCAGTCATGAACCTTTTTACAGAGCGCGACCGCGTGCTGGTCGTAAACGGCGGCAGTTTTGGCGCGCGGTTTGCGAAAATTTGTGAGATCCATGAAGTTCCTCATGAGGAGATCCAGCTGGAGAGCGGACGGGCGCTTCGGGCAGAAGACCTGGCACCGTATGAGGGAAAAGGATTTACCGGATTTTTAGTCAATGTCCATGAGACTTCCACGGGCGTTCTCTATGATATGGAGCTGATTTCGGACTTTTGCAGACGAAACCAGCTGATTCTGGCGGTTGACGCGGTCAGCTCGTTTCTTGCCGATCCATTTTGGATGGGAAAATGGGGCGTTGATCTGGTGCTGACCGGTTCTCAGAAAGCGCTGGCACTTCCGCCGGGACTCTCGATTCTGGTGCTGGGGGCGCGTGCGATCGCGAGAGTGCAGGAGACGGCGGTCCGCTCGATGTATTTTGATCTGCGCGACTATCTGAAAAATGGCGAGCGGGGGCAGACGCCGTTTACACCAGCGGTCGGAGTGCTTTTACAGCTTCATAAACGGCTGACGATGATCGAGGAAAAAGGGCTTGAGGCAGAACAGGCACGGATCCGCTGTCAGGCGGAGGATTTCCGAAGCAAAATAAAAGATCTTCCGTTTGAGATCGTTTCCAATTCTCTCTCGGCGGCATTGACGCCGCTTCACCCGACGGGCGTGGACAAAGAGGGGAAAGTGGTCTCAGCGCATCGGATTTTTGAGATTTTGAAGGATGAATACGGCATCTGGATCTGCCCGAACGGCGGCGCGCTTGCCGACACGGTGTTCCGTGTCGGTCATATCGGCGCATTGACGCCGGAAGACAATGACAGCCTGATTGCGGCATGGAAAGATATGCAAAGGAGGGGACTTCTGTGAAAGTATTGATTCTGGCAGCGGGACGGGGAACCCGGATCTCGCGTTATCTGTCGGGAAAACCAAAATGTACGGTGGATATCGGCGGCGGACAGTGCCTGATCGAGTACACGATTGACCTGCTTCATTCCCGCGGCATCCAGGATATCGGCATCGTGCTGGGCTATGAGGCGCAGGTAATCCGCGAGGTCTTGGCAGACAAGGGAGTTTCCTTTTTCTACAACCCGTTTTACGATGTGACAAACAGCATTGCGTCTGCATGGTTTGCGAAGGAGTTCCTGACAGGGGACGATCTGCTGATCATGAACGGTGACGTATACCTGGAGGAAAAATTGCTTGACCGGATCCTCGCGCAGGGCAGGAGCCCGGTGATGTTTGCGGACGAGAGCCGCCGGGAGACAGCGGATTATAAGTTCTTCTATGAAGATGGAATTTTGAAAAAATATGGAAAAGAGCTGACCGGGGATGATGTGACGGGCGAGTACATCGGAATCGGACGGTTTTCAGCGGCATTTATGCCGGAATTTATCTGCCGGATGGAGGAGATGATCGACCGCCAGGAGCACGGCGTCTGGTGGGAAAATGTTGTTTACAGCATGACCGGGCAGCAGCCGGTCTATGTCGAGGACGTCAGCGGGCATTTCTGGGCGGAGGTTGATTATATTGAGGATTATGAGCGCATCCTGGAACACAGGGGCGTGGAGAAGATAGTGCGCTAGAGCGCTTGATTTGAAAGACAAAACACGGTTCACGGGTAGGCACTTTTGGAACCGAAAGTGCCGTAAGAAAACGTGGTGGCAGCAGAAATTTACCGAATTTAAACGGGAAAAATAAGGGAGAAGTACAGATGCAGTTTAACAGGCATTTTATCAATCGAATAGAGAAAAAAGATGTGCTGCGGCTGCTTCTGGCGCTTGCGGCAGTCTTTGTGATGGGTGTTCTGGGCGAGTTTGTCTGCAATTTCCCGGCGCTCCGGGCAAATGGATGGACGCGGCAGGCGACGCGGACGATCGCTCTGGACGAGGTGCAGGTGAGCGGATTTGAGCGGGTAGAGACAGAAAAGAACGGTTTGGGTGAAATCACCGGAGAGCCGGGGCAAACCATTGGAGAGAATAGGCGGCAGGTGGAAAATACAGAGGTGCTGCAGCTTTCGGATGCAAGCGGTTATCTTCACATTCCACTGGACGGCAGCTACGTCAGCCAGTTTCTTTACCATTATGATTACGATGGTCTGTTAAATGCTACCGTCCGCCTCGGTTACCGCAACATCTATGGCGAGCAGCGGGAGCACAACGCAAAGATGGTCATGGACCGCAACTGCCGGGTGCTGAAATTTTCTTCGGTTCCGGTGAATGGGAAGCTGGACTACGTGGATCTTCTGATTACGCGGGAGGATCTAGACGAAGAAGGGCTTTCCTACATGAATTTTGGCGGGATGCCGCTTGCACTGACCGGGTTTGCGACGGTGGCGCGGGCAGGTATCAACTGGTACCGGCTGGGACTTTTCTGGTGTGCGGCGGCGGTTTTGATCGCACTTCTCTGTTTCCGGGATTTCGTGGCAAAGCGCATCGAGGTTGGATTTCTGCTGATCTCCCTGACGTTTGGAACAATATTTTCACTGTCGCTCCCGGCAAATAAGGTGAGCTGGGATGAGGAAGTGCATTTCGCGCAGGCATTCTGGATGGCAAATTACCGGACGCCGGTGCAGGCGGAACCGGCGCTTTTACAGGAGTTTACGACGGGCGTAGATACCTGGCCGTACAATCAGCCGGAGAGTCGGGACGAGCAGGCGGCGCTCACTTCGTATCTGAATCAGAATGCGGGTTACCGGCACGGTGAACATCTCTGGAGTACGGATCTCAACAAAACGACGATGACTGGATATGTGGGTTCGGCGCTGGCGCTGAAAGCGGGAGGGCTGCTTCATATCCCATTTGGAATCCTGTATAAGCTGGGGAGGCTGGGAAATCTCTATGTCTATGCGGCAGTTTTGTATTTTGCCATCAAAAAGACACCGGTCGGCAAGGCGATCCTGGCATTTCTGGCGCTGATGCCCGAGCCGATGATGCTGGCGGGGGCATATTCCTATGACCCGACCGTCACGGCATTTTTGTGGCTGTCTTTCGCGGGCATTCTGGAAGCGGCGCTTGGCGGGCGGAAAATGGACTGGAAAGCGTATGCGCTTATCGTGCTTACCTTTGTATGGGGCTGCCGCGTCAAGGCGGTATATGCGCCGCTCATTCTGCTGGGACTGATGATTCCGGCAGAAAAGTTCCGTTCTAAACGGGAAATGTACCTGATGAAGGGTGGATTTATCGTGATCTGCGGTCTGATGATGTTATCTTTCATCCTGCCGGTTCTGATCGCGCCGCGCGATATCGGGGATACGAGAGGCGACAGCACCAGCGAGAAAGGGCAGATGGCATACATTCTGGGACAGCCGCTTGCCTATGCATGGGTGCTGATGTGCAACCTGTTCCGGACGCTTCCGTCCTATGTGCTGGGCGAAAATTCCCTGGGGCTTCTGGGACACACGGGAACGATGTCATTTCCGTGGGCGCTGTATGCTGGTTCGGCGGCCGTTATCCTCACAGCCGGGCAGTCATCCTGTGGAAAACGTCTGTCAAAAAAACAGAAGCTGTGGATATTTATACTCTGCGTGGGAACGGCGGTGCTGGTCTGGACTTCGATGTACATCGCATTTACCAGACCGGGTAATACCTATATCGACGGCGTACAGGGGCGCTATTACCTGCCATTTCTGCCGCTTGTCTGGCTGGTTTTAAACCCGGAGCGGGTGATGGTGCGGATGGAGAATAAAAACTATCATGCGCTGGTGTTAGGGGCGGCGGCGCTGATTCTGGCGGCAACGGTTTATCTGGATATCTGGATGAAGTTCTGCCGGTAAGCATAAGCAAGCTAGAAGAAGGCAAAGGTTACTGTATACGGGTAGGCACTTTTGGAACCGAAAGTGCCGTAAGAAAACGTGGTGGTAGCAGGAATTTGCCGTATTTAAATGCGAAGCCACGGCAAATTCCGTTACTGGGCACGTATGCGTGAACAGTAACAGGCAAAGATGTTTGAAACGTTAAAATCTATCATAAGTCTGGTAAAAATAAATTCAAGCAGGTACCGCTCTTGAAAAACGAGAAGGCAGAAGTGCGGCATGAAAGAGCGAGAGAGAAAGGGAACGAGATGCAGCAGGAAATCATTCATACATTTGCGGTCTGTGCATACAAGGATTCGCCGTATCTGGAAGAATGTCTGCGTTCGGTGACGAGACAGACGGTCAAATCGGAGGTGATCTGCTGTACCTCGACGCCGAGCAGCTATATCCGGGAGCTGGCAGCGCGGTATCAGGTGCCGCTCTATGTGCGGGACGGGGCGAGCAATATCCGTGAGGACTGGATGTTTGCCTATGGAAAGGCGCAGGGGCGTTTCGTCACGATCGCCCATCAGGACGACCGATACCGCAGCGATTATGCCGAAAAGCTTTTAAAGGCATGGAAGAAATATCCGGATCTGCTGCTGTTTGCGAGCGATTATCTCACGATCCGCATGACGGAGAAAGAGGGAAAAATGAAAGCCATTCCGGAGCCATTTAACATGGTCTGGCTGGTAAAAAAGATACTGCGCCTGCCGCTGCGGCTTCGTTTCCTGGCAAACCGCACATGGATCAAGCGGAGCAGTGTCTGGTTTGGCAATTCGATCTGCTGTCCGTCCTGCACGTACAATAAAGAACAGATTGGGGACGATATGTTCCATTCGGAGTATGATTTTGCGCTGGACTGGGACAACCTTTACGAGCTGGCGGGCAAAAAAGGGCGTTTTATCTGTTCAGAAAAACCGCTGATTGCCTACCGCGTCCATGCGGCGGCGACGACGAAAGCCTGCATTGAGGACAACCGGCGCCCGGCGGATGAGATGGCGATGTTCCGGAAAATGTGGCCGGACTGGATGGTAAAGATTCTGATGCATTTTTACAGAAAAGCCTATAAGGAGTACGAAAAATGAGAAAAGCCGATGTGATTATACCTACGTTCAAACCGGGGGATAAGCTGGAAAAACTTCTGCGGCGGCTGTTGGAACAGAGTGTGCCGGTGGGCCGTGTGATCATCATGAATACGGAAGAAAAGTACTGGGATGCTGAGCGGTTTGAGTCCTTATTTGAGGGGGAAGATACGAAGCTGACCGTGTGCCATATCCGCCAGTCGGAATTTGACCATGGAAGGACGCGCCATGAGGGAATTTTGAAATCAGATGCGGATGTCTGCATCTGCATGACGCACGACTGCGTGCCGTATGACCGGAATCTGGTGAAAGAGCTTCTGGAGGCGCTGGATGCTTCGGAACGTGTGGCGGCAGCATATGCGAGACAGCTTCCGGCGGCGGACTGCGGTGTGATTGAACGGTATACGAGGGACTTTAATTATCCGGCGGTGAGCCGTCTGAAAGGGAAAGAGGACGAGGACGAGCTGGGAATCAAGACGTATTTCTGTTCCAATGTCTGCGCGGCATACCGGCGGAATATTTACCTGAAGCTTGGCGGATTTACGAAGAAAACCATTTTCAACGAGGATATGATTTTTGCCGGACACGCGGTGGAAGCCGGGTATCAGATTGCCTACGCGGCGGACGCGCAGGTCATCCATTCCCACAATTATACGGCGATGCAGCAGCTGCACCGGAATTTCGACCTTGGCGTATCGCAGGCGGATCACCCTGAGGTGTTTGGGCGCCTTCATTCGGAGGGCGAGGGAATCCGTCTGGTGAAGAAAACAGCGAAATGGCTGGTGGAAAATGGTCATGTGCTTCTTCTGCCGCAGCTTGTGATGGCGAGCGGAAGTAAATATGCCGGGTACTGGCTGGGAAAGCATTATAAAAAGCTGCCGGAGGGGCTGATTCGAAGCCTGACGATGAATCCGGCATACTGGGAAGGAGAAGCGGGCGATGGAAGATAAGGCGTTATTGTCCACAGAAGAAGCTTCTGGGGCGGAAAAAGCCGAACTTTTGATAGTCATACCGGCGTACAACGAAGCCGAAAATATAGAGCGGGTTGTGAACCATCTGACTGCCAATTTTCCGCAGTATGATTATGTGGTCGTCAATGACGGATCGCGCGATGAGACGGCGGCGATCTGCCAGAGAAATGGATATAATCTGTTGAACCTTCCGGTCAATCTGGGACTGGCGGGAGCATTTCAGGCGGGACTTAAATATGCCGACAAGTACGGATATCAATATGCGGTCCAGCTCGATGGAGACGGACAGCACCGTCCGGAGTATCTGGAATCCATGATCAAGAAAATGGAAGAAGGTTACGATATCGTCATCGGTTCCCGGTTTGTCGGGGAGAAAAAGCCATTTACGATGCGGATGCTTGGAAGTAATCTGATCGAGATGGCGATCCGCTTCACAACTGGTGTCAATATCAAGGATCCGACCTCGGGAATGCGGATGTTCAGCAAGCGCATGATCCGCGAATTTGCATCGGGGCTTAACTACGGTCCGGAGCCGGACACCGTTTCCTACCTGATCCGCCAGGGCGCGCGGGTGGCGGAGGTGCCGGTCATCATGGATGAACGGATTCTGGGAGTCAGTTACCTGACACCGGTCAATGCGATGCGGTATATGCTTAAAATGCTGATTTCGATTCTGTTAATCCAGAATTTCAGAAAGAGGAGGTAGCGCCATGACGCCAACACTCAGAGTTGTCCTGATCGTCGTGTCGATCCTGACAACCTTTATGATTATGCGGAAGATCCGGCAGTCAAAACTCCAGATCGAGGATTCGATTTTCTGGCTGGGATTCTCGTCCATTCTCATTGTGTTCAGTATCTTTCCGGGGCTGCCGGATCTTTTGGCGGAGCTGGCGGGAACGTACACGACTGCCAATTTTATCTATCTGGCGGTTATTTTCCTTCTGATTGTGAAAATGTTCCATATGTCGATCAAACAGTCGCAGCTGGAGACGAAGGTCAAGGATCTGGCGCAGAAGATTGCGCTGGATGAAAATGAGCGGGGGAAAGAGGCACAAACATCTGTAAAAAAGGTTGTCAGCCAGAAAAACGAATGATATAGTTAAAGATGGCACAGCCGAAAAGGATGATGCCAGTTACGTATTGAAAAATGAATTGAAATACCTGCATAAGAAGGAGATAGAAAAATGGGAAAGATTAAAGTAACACCATGTGACATCAAGGGACTTTATGTAATTGAACCGACTGTTTTCAAGGACGAGCGCGGTTATTTTATGGAGACATACAATCAGAACGATTTCCATGAGGCGGGACTCGACATGGTATTTGTACAGGACAACCAGTCCATGTCTGTCAAGGGCGTTCTGCGCGGACTTCATTACCAGAAACAGTATCCGCAGGGCAAGCTGGTGCGTGCAGTGCGCGGTACCGTATTTGATGTGGCGGTAGACCTTCGTACCGGTTCTGAGACCTACGGAAAATGGTTTGGCGTGGTTCTTTCCGCGGAGAACAAGAAGCAGTTCTACATTCCGGAAGGATTTGCACACGGCTTCCTGGTACTGTCCGATGAGGCAGAATTTGCATACAAATGTACCGATTTTTATCATCCTGGCGATGAGGGCGGTATGGCATGGAACGATCCGGAGATTGGCGTTGAGTGGCCGATCGAGGAAGGCATGGAGTTGATTATTTCGGAGAAAGACCAGAAATGGGGCGGCTTCCGGGATGCATTCAAATTTTAAGAATGGAGTTAGGATAGAATGCGGGAACTGATTTCCCTGTTTCGGGAACTGATAGGAAAAAGAAAATTGGTCACCGAGCTTGCCAAGGCGGATTTCCGCAAGCGCTTTGTCGGCTCGTACTTTGGAATTGTCTGGATGTTTATTCAGCCGATGGTTACGATCGCGATCTATGCGTTCATCTTCGGTGAACATGGCATGAAAAATGCGCCGCCGGTTCCGGGGGCGACCTATGTCATCTGGCTGACGCCGGGTATCATCCCGTGGTTTTATTTCAGCGAGATTTTAAATACGGGCACAAACTGCCTGCAGGAGTACCATTATCTGGTTAAAAAGGTAGTATTCCAGGTGGAGATGCTTCCGGTTATCAAGCTTATCTCCTGTTTCCTGGTACACGCCTGCTTCCTGATCATTATGGCAGGGCTGTACCTGATTGACGGGCGTATGCCGTCTGCAACCTGGATTCAGGTGTTATACTATTCTTTTGCGGCGTCGATGCTTGGACTGGCGCTTACCTATTTTACCAGCGCCGTGCAGGTGTTCTTTAAAGATATGGCGCAGATCGTCGGCATCTGCCTCCAGTTCGGCATGTGGCTGACCCCGATCATGTACGACGAGGCAATCTTCACCAGCCGCGCATCCTGGCTGGAGTGGGTATTCAAGCTTAACCCATTCTACTACATCGCCGCAGGCTACCGCGACAGCATGCTTACGGGAAGCTGGTTCTTCGAGCGGCCGACGATGACGATTTATTTCTGGGTGGTAACATTTATTTTGATGATAATAGGACTGAAGGTATTCAAAAAACTTCGTCCCCATTTCTCAGACGTACTGTAGATGGGAAGGGAGCTGCTGTAGATGGTGTTGACAGCTATTGGATTATCGAGATGCGAACAACGATAATCTGAGAAGCTGCCAGTGCCGCCTCCGGCAGCTCCCTTCTGCGACAACTTATCAATAGGAGTTTACATAAAATGGTTTTCAGTTCAATCATCTTCCTATGGGTTCTTCTCCCCTGCATCCTGCTCCTCTACTACGTGAGCCCCAAACCGTTCAAAAACGGCATCCTGACCGTATTCAGCCTCTTTTTCTATGCCTGGGGCGAACCGCGGTATGTGGTGCTCATGATTTTTTCGGTTCTGCTCAACTACGGTTTCGGGCGTCTGGTGGAGAAATTCGGGAAAAAGAGATGGCTTTTGGCGCTCTGCGTGACGCTCAATCTTCTGATCCTCGGCTATTTTAAATATTACAATTTCCTCGCCGAGGTGCTGAATCCGCTGCTTCGCGGGTTTGATATAGCGCTTCCGGCGATTCAGGTGACGCTGCCGATCGGAATTTCCTTCTATACCTTCCAGGCGCTTTCCTACGTGGTGGATGTGTACCGGGGCGAAAATCAGGCGCAGAAAAATCCGTTCAACATGATGCTTTATATTTCCTTCTTCCCGCAGCTCATAGCGGGACCGATCGTGAAATACCATGACATCGAGGAGCAGATCGAAAACAGGACCGTCACGCTGGAGGGCTTTTCTTACGGCGTGAAACGCTTTATTTTCGGTCTGGGAAAGAAGGTCATCCTGGCAAATACCTTTGCCGAGGTGGTGGACGCGGTCTACGCGTATCAGGCGGCGGATGTGAGCCAGGCGATGCTCTGGCTGACGGCGCTTCTCTATATGCTGCAGATTTATTTCGATTTTTCTGGCTATTCGGACATGGCGATTGGGCTTGGAAAAATGTTTGGCTTTACATTTATTGAAAACTTCCGGCTGCCGTATACAGCGACTTCGATCCAGGATTTCTGGCGGAAATGGCATATTTCCCTCTCCAGCTGGTTTAAAGAGTACGTGTACATTCCGCTCGGCGGAAACAGGAGGGGCACGGCGCGGACGTATGTCAACCTTTGGACGGTCTTTCTGCTGACCGGCATCTGGCACGGAGCGGGCTGGACGTTCATTTTCTGGGGCATTTACCATGGCTTTTTCAACGTGCTGGAGCGCTGTTTTCTGGGAAAATGGCTGAAGCAGGAGAAATTCCGGCCGTTGGCGCATATCTATGCGGTGTTTGTCGTGCTGATCGGCTGGATTTTCTTCCGCGCGGACACGATCGGGCAGGCATTTTCCTTTATCCGGTATATGTTTGTGCCGCACAGCGCAGTCGTTTTGATGGAACGCTACATGAACCGGAAACTCTGGATGTTTCTGGCGGCGGCGCTGCTGGCATGTGGTCCGGTGCAGTGGTTTTGGATGAAATGGAAAGGGCGCGTGCTGGCGCAGGATGGCTCGGTGACGGTCGCAAGCTGGATCGGCTACATGGCGATCCTGTGGTTTTCCATTTTGCTGCTTGTCAACAATACATACAATCCATTTATTTATTTCCGTTTTTAAAAGCAGTGTAGAAAGCATGCTTGCCTGTGCGATGAGAACATAAAAATGAAAGCATGGGCGGCAGGGCGTGAAAGTACAGAAAGATGGATTCATGCAGGGAGAAGAAAACGAGAGATATGAATCGAGAGACAGGGACAAAAATACTTCTGATTGGTTCCTTTGCGGCGAGCCTGGTGCTGCCGACGCTTGTCTATCCGGCGGTTAGGAGCCATCTGGACCAGCAGAATTATGAAAACAGGGAATTGGCATCCTTTCCGGAACTGTCGGCTGCCAATTTTGACAATATTCCGACGGAATTTGAAGCGTATTACAACGACCATGTTCCGTTTAAAAATCTGTTTGTCAAGGCGAAGACAAAGCTGGATCTGGAGCTTTTAAATGAAAGCTCGATTTCGGATGTGACGGTCGGAAAAGAAAACTGGCTGTTTTACACCGTTTCGGAGGACGGCGAGGATGCGCTGGCGGATTATCAGCGGACAAATCTCTATACGGCGGATGAGAAAACAGCGCTGGCGGACGCGATTACCTCGGTAAACGAGAAAATGAAAGAGCGCGGCATCCGGTTTGTGATGTTTGAGGCACCCAACAAGGAAAGTGTCTATGCGGAATATATGCCGGATTCGGTCCGGGTATACGGAAGTGAGTCGCGTCTGGATGCGGCGCTCCCGGAGCTTGCGGCGCAGGGACTTCCGGTGTATGACATGAAGCCGGAGCTTCTGAAAGAGGCGGACACGTATCAGCTTTATTACAAATATGATACGCACTGGAACCAGATCGGCTCTTTTATCGGAAGCCAGCAGATTGCACAGACTTTGCTTGGAACCTCTACACCGCTCAGTGCAGTCTCGATTGAGGCGGCAGGACCGGCGTCCGGAGACCTGGCGCGGATGCTTAACATGGCAGCAGAGTACAGCGACGATACCGAATATGTGATTCAGAATTATCTGCCGGAGGTGACGGCTACGACGGTGGATATGAACGAGGACAACAGCTTTGCAGTATTTGAGTCGGATTCGCCGAATGATAAAACACTTCTGGTGGTAGGCGATTCCTTTAGCCAGAACCTTAAATATTTTATGCCGAAGCTATACCGGAAAACGGTGTTTGCGACCTTTGACACATACACGGAGGCGCTTCTGGATGAATACCAGCCGGATGATTTTGTCTATCTGACGGTCGAGCGCAACCAGGAGCTGTTTGAGGATGTGGAGACGGTTGTCTGGCGGGATGAGGTGCCGGAGAAGGACGGGTAAGGTGCCGGATGTCCGGGCGGAAGGGGGATGCAAAGTTTTTTTAAAACTAAATAAAAAGAATCACTCGTAAAGTGCTAGTTCGGGTGATTCTTTTTTTATGCCTCTTGATTCCATATTTTGTTGCGCGAGGGTTATTATAAAAAAATGGAAGAGGATGTAAAGAGGGAAATTTTGAAAAGCGAAGGTAGAAGGCTTGAAAATCAGGGGTGGATAGATTAAAATAAATGGATAATATATTATACAAAACAAATAAAAAATAGCATTAATGGATAATATATTATCCATGATTTAAATGGAAAAAATTAAAATAGAATTTCCCTAAAGTTTGTGTTTATGGGATAATAAAGGAGAAAGGATAGGGCGGATGGAGACAGGAAAGAAACTTCAGGTTATGTATGAAGACAGACTGGTAGGAACTCTTGCATTAACAGCGAATCACAAGGTGGCATTTGAGTATGATGATGCATGGCTGGAAGAGGGATTTTCGATCAGTCCGTTTTCACTGCCTTTGAAAAAGCAGGTGTTTATTCCAAATAAGGATTATTTTGAAGGTTTGTTTGGGGTGTTTGCGGATAGCCTGCCAGATGCGTGGGGGCGCCTGCTTTTGCGGCGTCTTTTGCTGGCGCATAAGCAGCAGCCAGACGATTGGACAGTGTTAGACCGGCTGGCGGTTGTGGGAAGATCTGGGATGGGGGCGTTGACCTATCGTCCGCAGCGGGAACTTTCGGTTGAGGAGAAAAATGATAATCTGGACGAACTTGCGGAGGCCTGCCAGAAAATATTAAATACCGAATACTCGGACAAATTGGATGAACTGTACCGGCTGGGCGGTACAAGCGGAGGTGCGCGCCCAAAAATCATGACGCAGATTCAGGGAGAGGACTGGCTGATTAAATTTCCGGCACATATAGATGGAAAAGATGCAGGGAAGATGGAGTATGACTATGCGTGCTGTGCAAAACAGTGCGGAATTGTCATGAGTGAATCGAGATTGTTTCCCTCAAGGCGATGCAAAGGATATTTTGGAACCAGACGATTTGATCGGGAAATAGAAAATGGGATGGTAAAGCGGGTTCATATGCTGACGGCAGCGGCGTTATTAGAACTGGATTTTGAACAGCCAAGTCTGGATTACCATCAATTGATGAAATTAACGAAAATATTGACGAATGGGAAGGCAGAAGATATAGAAAACATGTTCCGCCGTATGTGTTTTAATGTGTTTGCCCACAACCGGGATGATCATTCAAAGAATTTTACTTATATATATCGGGAGGAGGAAGAGCAATGGCGCCTGGGACCAGCGTATGATCTGACGTACAGCAACACATATTATGGGGAACATACGACCAGCGTAGATGGCAATGGACGAAATCCGGGTGAGAAGGAGCTGCTTGCAGTTGGGCTTGCAGCCGGAATGAAAAAAACGAGATGCATGGAAATGATAAAACAGATTCGTACATGTGTGCAGGACATGTTAGGTCATTATCTTTAGAGAGGCAGGAGAGCAATATGGAAGCACTTATCTGGGAAACTGCAGATGAACTGGATCAGAAACTGGCATCACGGCTGCGTAACATCCGGAAACGCCGCGCTATTTCACAGCAGAGACTGGCGGACATGAGTGGGGTGAGTTATGGCTCAATTAAGCGATTTGAGGCGACGGGGCAGATTTCCCTTTTGTCACTCACAAAAATCGCGATGGCACTGGATTTGGCGGAAGAGCTGCGGGGGCTTTTTACGCGGGTTCCGTACAAAAATATTGAGGAGGTAATCCGCGAATCCCGTTAAGCCACCGTTCACGCATTGTGTAGGCAGCACCCATCCGCGTAGCCCTGCCAGAACCGTTCGCAGGCGACCGCGCGAGACGCCCGAATGAGCCAAGGTACATTCTTTTTTAGGCGGGATGCACAAATCCGCAAATCGCCGCCGGACGTTTTTGTTTATATTTCAAGTATGGCTGTTTTTGTAACTTTTGTACATAGTCAGGGTGTCAAAATTGGTACTTATTACATATATTAACTTATGTTTATATAATTGCAAATGACTTATAAGTTTATACCACTTCCGGGGATGGTACTTTTTGTTTGACAGTGTTATATTATTGCCATCGAAAGAAACAAGAGATTTTCACAGACGGATATCGTAATAGTATCATAAGAATATTGCAATGGATTTCCGCCTATCATATGAAAAAATATAATTTTATTTGATGGAGGTAATTATCATGATGAAAGCAACAAGAACATTCAATAACGGTTTATATCAGGAGAATTTATATCAGGCATATTACAACACACCAGCAGAAAAGCATGTAGTTTCCGAGTCCTTAGAGCAGGAAGCAATGCCGGTACTGGTACATCGTTTAGCTGCACAGTTAGGTTATACCGAGTCTGAGGCAGAAGTAGAAAAAGAGTTTCTGTGCGAAATGTAATGGATAATCTGCTCGCAAGCTTATAACCATCCGGCAGAATTGGATGAGTTACCACCAACCTAAAGCATTTACGACAGAACAAGGCTTCTGAAGCCAGAAAAAGAAAACCGTCTGAGAAAGAATGAAAGATTCTTTTACAGACGGTTTTCTTTTTTTACCGAATCGCGTTTTTCATTGATTTCACGTATTCTGCCACATACGGCACACGGGATATCGCTTTCTTCTTTTATCAGATTTACCATCGCGCCGATATCGGTCGTGATCTCACTCCGGACGCCGGTGCCACCTTGATTCATGGAGTGATTCCATGCGCTTTGCGAGATACCTGCATATCTCCGGCAACTAACATAAGCCCTACGTCGCAGAGTACTAGGCTGAAAATATATCCAGCTTTTGGCTGCGCCCTCAGAGGTCCATTTGGCAGCCTGCATCTCGACCCGGTTCTCAGCCTCCCGGACTCTCTGTGCGCGCATATGCTGCTTTGATCTCCGCTTCAACGGTTTTGGTGTGTTCGATTTTTCATCAATATACTATGATGATGTAAAGTGTCAAATATTTTTTGAGAAAAAATTAAATTTTTTTAAAATTATGTGATTCTTTGGAAGTATGTCCCAGCCTTGCCAGCAGCAAAATAGCGAAGAAAGTGATCATTTCCGACGCCAGGAAAGACAGCCAGACGCCGTTCAGCCCAAACAGGCGCGCCAGTGTGACAGCGCAGGGGATGATAGCGACGGCCCCGCGCAGCAGAGAACCGGCGATGGCTGGTTTTGGCTGCGCGACGGCGGAAAAATAGGCAACCAGCAGGATGTTGATGCCAGCAAAGAGAAAGCCCAGGAAATACAGCCGGAGCCCGCTGTGGGCGTAATGCAGAAGTTCGGCGTTCTGCTCCTGGTTGAAGATCTGGATCAGTGGATCGGTCATGCTCCAGGTCAGCACCAGAATGATCGCTTCCACGATCAGGCAGGCGATGACGCCCCAGGTCAGGAACTGGCGGCTCTGCGTGTGATCGCCTTTTCCGTAGCTTTCGCTGATGAGCGGCTGCGTGCCCTGCGCGAGTCCGTTGAACAGGCACATGGCAACGACGGAGAGATTGGCAGTGACGCCGTAAGCGGCGACACCGATATTTCCGGCGAGTCCCAGAAGCAGGAAATTAAAGACGATCGCGATCACGGCGGAGGATATTTCGCCGACAAAGGCGGATACGCCGAGCTGGCAGCAGGCGATCAGGTGGCGCAGGGATGGAGCGCGAAAACGGAATCCGACCTGATTGTGTTTTCCCAGGTAGTGCGTGCCGCAGATGCTCATCGTCACAAGCGGGCAGAATGCCGTCGCTAACGCCGCGCCGGTCAGTCCCAGACCTGCCGGAAACATGAAGATGTAGTCAAACACGATGTTGAACATACTTCCGGCGATGGAGCCGAGCATCGCGATCGCCGGAGCGCTGTCATTGCGCGCAAACGCCGTGAATGCGTAGTTGGACATAAAAAAAGGCGAGGCAGCCAGAATAATGCGGAGATACTGCTTTCCGAGCGCGGTCAGCCCCGCGTCTGCGCCGAGAAGCTGCAAGATTTTATCCGGGATGAAAATGCCTGCCAGCACCAGCGGAATGCTGATGAGAATATCCCAGGTTACGGCGGAGAGAAAATAGAAGCTGGCGTTTTTGCCCTGCGCACGGTCGATCGCATAACGGGTCGCCGATCCGATCCCGATCATTGCTCCAATCGCATAGATCAGTCCGTAAACCGGTAAAATCAGATTTAAGACCGCCAGACCATCTGCACCGGAGTAGACCGAGATAAAATAGGTGTCTGCGAGGATGTAGACGGAAATTCCCAGCATGCCCGCCATGCTTTGGAAAATGTATTTAAAAAATTTCTGTAACATAAAAAATCTCCCTTGTATGTATTCTCATAAACGGTAACGACCATTGTACCGAAGAATGGAAATAAATACAAGGGAGAATGTGTTTTTTTACAGCTTCTTGGCCCGCTCTTTAATATTCTGATGGAAGTTGATGATGTCATGCTCATACTCCTCATCCATCAGCGGCGAGGTAATCATAAAATCGGCAGTCGCTTTATTGTTGGCGATCGGGATATCGTAAACCTGGGCGATTCGAAGAAGCGCCTTGACATCCGGATCGTGCGGCTGGGCGGTCAGGGGATCGGAGAAGAAGATGATAAAATCAACCTGTCCCTCGACGACTTTTGCACCGATCTGCTGGTCGCCGCCCAGAGGACCGCTGTTATAGCCCTTGACCGGAAGCCCGGTATATTCCGTAATCATGCGGGCGGTTGTGCCGGTTCCGCATAAGAAATGTTTTTTGAGGATCTCTTTGTTCGCCTCACACCAGTCGATGAGTTCACGTTTTTTATTGTCGTGTGCGATGAGTGCAATATTTTTTTGTTTTCGAATTGTCATTGTTAAAAAATCCATAGAATCATCCTCCTTTGCCATGATTTTTGCATAGCATCTGGATATTGTCAAGAAAATACAAAACATTTCACAAAAAAATACGAATGTTTTTCGTGAGTACATAGAAAGAGGTGTGTTTTTCTGCGTACAGGAATTGCAAGAAACATAGAAAACATGCTATACTACGAGAATAGTGGAACAGGAGGAACGAAAAAGATATATGTCTGCTGAAAATACAACAAACACAGGGGCACAAGAGGCGGAGAACGCAGAGAAGTACGCGGTCGAAGTGAAAAATGTGACCAAGATATACAGGCTGTATGATAAACCGATCGACCGGCTGAAAGAATCGCTGAGCGTCAGCCATAAAGAATACCACAAGGATTTCTACGCGTTGAGCGATCTTTCCTTTACGGTTGAAAAAGGTCAGACGGTCGGCATCATCGGTACGAATGGTTCGGGTAAATCGACGATCCTTAAGATCATTACCGGCGTTCTCACGCCGACGACCGGCGAGGTGACGGTGCGCGGCAAAATTTCGGCGCTGCTGGAGCTGGGAGCCGGATTTAACCAGGACTACACCGGTATCGAAAATATCTATATGAACGGTACTATGATGGGATATACCAAAAAAGAGATGGATGCAAAGCTGCCGGAGATTCTCGATTTTGCCGAGATTGGCGATTTCGTCTATCAGCCGGTCAAGACGTACTCGAGCGGTATGTTCGTGCGTCTGGCATTTGCGCTTGCGATCAACGTCGAGCCGGAGATCCTGATCGTTGATGAGGCGCTCTCGGTCGGGGATGTCTTTTTCCAGTCCAAGTGCTACCGCCGCATGGAGGAGATCCGCAAAAACGGCACGACGATCATCATGGTAACCCATGATATGGGAAGTATCATCAAATACTGCGATAAGGTAGTGCTGCTCAATAAGGGAGAATTTATCGCACAGGGTTCGGCGGGCAAGATGGTCGATCTCTACAAAAAGATTCTGGCAGGACAGATGGACGCGCTGCGCGCCGAGCTGGAAGTGATGAACGATTTTTCCGGGGACAAGGTAGTAAAAGCGGAGAAAGCAGGAGCCGGAAGTGCGGAGAATGGTGCATCTGGAAATGAGGCTGGAAATAACGATGCCGGAAATATAAACGGCTCCGGGGCAGTGGATGGCACCGCAGAAAATGGAGTCGCTTCAGCATCGGACGGCACCGGAAATCCGGCTGCTTTGAACGGAGAAACGGCGAAAAAGCCGGGCTTAATGCGCGACAAGCTGACGATCAACGCAAACCGCGAGGAGTACGGCGACGGAAGGGCGCAGATCTTCGATCTGGGACTGGTGGACGCGCGCGGCAATATCACTAACCTGCTCTTAAAAGGCGAAGAGTTTACCATCCGCGAGCGCATCCGTTTCAATGCACCGATTCAGGCACCGATCTTTACTTATACGATCAAGGATAAGAAAGGAACCGACCTGACCGGCACGAACACCCTGTTTGAGGGAACGGATGTCCATCCGGTCAAGGAGGGCGATATTTACGATGTCGCGTTTACGCAGAAGATGACTCTGCAGGGCGGCGAATACCTGCTGTCCATGAGCTGTACCGGATTTGAAGGCGGCGAGCACGTGGTGTACCACCGTCTCTACGATGTGGCAAATATTACCGTTATTTCTAATAAGAACACGGTCGGTGTCTACGACATGGAGCCGGATGTAGCGGTCAGGTTATCGCCGGCCGGAGAGGCAGCGAAGCAGGCGGAGTCGCTTAGTGCGGATGAGGCGGCACAGGAAGATCTGCAGGCATGATAAAAGGAGAAATAAGATGAAAAAAATCAATCAGGAGCTGATTGCTCTGTTTGATAAATACGGCAGTGACCGGCGCCAGGCGCTGCGGGAAAATAAGAAGCTTTCCTATCTGTACGCACTGGCAGATTTGCGGGAAAACCTGTTGGACTGGTGCCAATTTGACCCGGAACAGCAGGCGCTGCAGATCGGGGCGGACGCGGGCGCGCTGACAGGGCTGCTTGCCAGGCGTTTATCGTCGGTAACGGTGCTGGATGCTTCCGAAGAAAATCTGGAGGTAGTACGCCGCCGCTTCCAGACAGAGCCCGAGCTGGCGGCGAAGATCCGCTATGTCTGTGCGGATGTGGAGACGTATGCGATGAAAGCGGAAAAGCGTGGCGGGACATATGGATATGTAATGCTGATCGGGGGGTTGACGGCGGCAGATAAAGCGGGACGCGCGGCACAGATGACAGCCGCAAAACAGCTTCTTTCTGCTCATGGAACCTTGATTGCGGCGGCTTCCAACTGGTTTGGCGTGAAATACATGGCAGGCGCAGAGCGGGAGACGGGCGCACTTTCCTGGAACGAAATGAAGCAGCTGCTTCCGGGCGGGGAATTTTACTATCCGATGCCGGATTACCGGACGGCGGGAGAGATTTTTTCAGATGCCTATCTGCCGAAAAAAGGCGATCTGACCGGTGTGTTACCGGTCTATGACTGTCCGCAGTATATGCTGATGGATATGGGGGCGGCGCTCGATGCAGCCTGCGAAGACGGACGGTTCCCGGAATTTGCGAATGCATTTCTGGTTTTTTGGCAGAGACAGGCTGCGCCGGAAGCTGAGAATGCTTCACAGGACGTTATCTATGTGAAATACAACCGCACCCGCGAAGACCGCTTCCAGATCCGGACAGAGATCCGTGAAAAGAATGGAACCCGCGAGGTCTGGAAGACGGCGCTCTATCCGGAGGGAAAGGCGCACATCCAGTCCTTCGAAGAAAAATATCAGGTGCTTGACCGTCAGAATCCGTCCCTGAAACTGGCAAAACCGGAGCTTCAGGACGAGGGAATGACAGCGGTATTTCCGTATTTAGAGGGAAAAACGCGGGCGGAACTTCTGGGAGAAATTCTGACTGCCCAGGGCGCGGATGCGGAGGTTTCCGCGATCCGGGCTGCGATGGATGAGATCTACAGCATCCGCCCGGAGGAACGCAAACCATTTGCGGTGACACCGGAATTTATCAAGGTATTTAATGCGCTGGGCGAGCTGGATTCCTATCGGGATAAAGAGACAGAAAATGGCGGCGGATGGGCTTCTTTAGGGGCAGTTCTTGCGGACGAGAGCTGCAGCGCCTCCAACATTGACGCCCTTTTTGAAAATATGCTGGTGACGGCGGACGGAACTTATGCGATCGACTATGAGTGGGTCTTCTTATTCCCGGTTCCGGCTGGTTTTGTGAAATACAGGACACTGGTTTATTTCTACCGCCGTTATAAGAGTCTGTTGGGCGGTCAGGCCGAGCGGGAATTTATCGGACAGTTCCCGGAGTATGTGAAGGCGGATGAGAAGCTGCTTTCGCTTTACGAGGCGATGGAACGCGGCTTCCAGGAGTACGTGCACGGGGAAAACCAGCGCACTTACCAGGAAGATTACATGGTAAAGACGAAGACATTAGCCGATCTTTCCCATGTGGACGGAGAACTTGCAAGGGCAAACGAACGTCTGGATGCGCTCCGGGCAGAAAATTCGGAAAAAGATACGGCACTCCGCAAAGTGCAGGAGGTACAGCGCCTGACGAATAACCACGTGGCGAATCTGGACGTTATCATTTCTGATCTGCGCCATGAAAATGCAGAGCTTGGCAAGACGCTGACCTACTTAAATGGTCATGAGGCGGTCATTTTCAAGGTGCGCCGCAAGCTCGGACAGGCATTTAACCGGTGCTATCCAAAGGGCACGGTACGCCGCAAGAAGCTCGGCTACTGGAAACGGACGATTCTCCATCCGGGTAAAATGATGAAGATGTACACCACAGAGGAAGGAAAGAACCTTATCAAAGGTGATTTTGAGATCGGTGAGGAGTATCTGACCTACGGAAAAATCCACCTTCCGAAGGAAGAAAATCCGACGGTTTCCATCGTAATTCCGGTATACAACCAGATTCACTATACCTATCTGTGCCTGCAGTCGATTCTGGAGCATACGAAGGATGTGAGTTATGAGGTTATCATCGCAGATGACGTTTCAACCGATGCCACCGAGCATCTGGCGGAGTTTGCCGATAACCTGGTGATCTGCCGCAATCAGACCAATCAGGGATTCTTGCGCAACTGCAACCAGGCGGCGAAGGCGGCGCGCGGCAAATATGTGATGTTTTTAAACAACGATACCCAGGTAACAGAAGGCTGGCTCAGCTCCCTGGTAAATCTCATTGAATCTGACTCCACCATCGGTATGGTAGGATCTAAGCTGGTATATCCGGATGGACGTTTACAGGAGGCAGGCGGCATCATCTGGAGCGATGGTTCCGGCTGGAATTACGGCCGCCTCGACGATCCGGACAAGGCAGAATATAACTACGTCAAGGATGTAGACTATATTTCCGGCGCAGCGATCCTTTTATCCACCGCACTCTGGAAGCAGATCGGCGGTTTCGACGAGCGGTTTGCCCCGGCGTACTGCGAAGATTCGGATCTGGCATTTGAGGTGCGGAAAGCGGGCTACCGCGTCGTTTACCAGCCAAAATCCAAGGTCATCCATTTCGAAGGCATTTCCAACGGAACGGATGTCAACGGAACCGGTCTGAAACGGTATCAGGTGGAAAACAGCGAGAAACTCAAAGAAAAATGGAAAGAAGAGTTCAAGAATCAGTGCGTCAACAACGGCAATCCGAATCCATTCCGCGCACGCGAGCGCAGCATGGGCAAAAAGATCATTGTCGTGATCGATCACTATGTGCCGACCTTTGACAAAGACGCCGGTTCCAAGACAACGTTCCAGTACCTGAAAATGTTCCTGAAAAAGGGGTATGTTGTTAAATTTATCGGAGATAATTACCTCCATGAGGAACCGTATACGTCTACGCTGCAGCAGATGGGAATCGAGGTCCTCTACGGACAGGAATACCTGACCGGTATCTGGGACTGGCTGGTGAAAAATGGAAAAGATATCCACGTGGCATATCTGAACCGTCCGCATATCGCGACAAAATATGTGGATTTTATCAAAGAACACACGGATATCAAGATGATTTATTACGGTCACGACCTTCATTTTATGCGTGAGTTCCGCGAGTATGAGCTGACCGGCGATGTGAAGAAGCGTCAGGAATCCGAATATTGGAAATCGATCGAGTTTTCACTCTTCCACAAAGTGGCGGTGTCCTACTATCCGTCCTACGTTGAGGAAGAGGCGATCCACGCCGTTGATGAGACGATTCCGGTCAAGGCGATCACGGCATATGTCTATGAGGAGTTTTTACAGAATCTGAACAAAGACTTCGCCAAACGGGAAGGACTTCTGTTTGTCGGCGGCTTTGCGCATCCGCCGAACGCAGACGCGGTGCTCTGGTTCGCGAAAGAAGTATTCCCGAAGATCCGGGAACAGATCAAGGTCAACTTCTACATCGTCGGTTCCAAAGTGACCGACGAGATCAAAGCGCTGGAACAGCCTGGAAATGGCATCATCGTCAAAGGCTTTGTAAGTGAAGAAGAACTGGCAGACCTGTACCGGAACTGCCGGATTGTAGTGGTACCGCTCCGCTACGGCGCAGGGGTTAAGGGCAAGGTGGTAGAAGCTATCTATAACGGTGCCCCCATCGTCACCACCTCCGTCGGCAGCGAGGGAATCCCGGATGTAGAAAAAGTTCTCCTCGTCAAGGATCAGCCGGACGAATTTGCCGAGACAGTCGTAGAACTCTACAAAGACGAAAAACGCCTGGAAGACCTGGCAGAGAAAACGCAGGTTTATATCCGCGAGCATTTCAGTATTGATGCGGCTTGGGATGTGATTAAGGAAGATTTTGAATAAAAAATAGTAAAAGATAGAAAATTGTATATATTATATATATAACCTGAATTATTCATCCTATTTGGGACAATGCGGCTGAAAGCCGCGTAACTACTATATTTTTCGTGATTATTGCTTTCACTTAATAGATGATAAAAAAGAGCTCAACTTTTTGACAAAATGTAAGCGACGAAACCACAAAATATCAAAAGGAGCTCTCAATGAACATTTTAGCCACTACATCCCTTGAAAGCAATAAGCGTGTGAAAATAAATTTTGGCGGCGGCGACCTCTCCTCCGATGCAGGACTTCTCCTCATCAAGGAATTCGCTGCCAAAACCGGTCTGACCTGTCTGATCGAGAAGCTTTTCAAAACCAATGGCACCACTCGGCATCAGCATCAAAAGGACTCTTAAAATTTTTTCAGATGATTTTTCAGATCATCGCCGGCTACTTCGAAGATGACTGTGCGGATGAGCTCACAAACAAACCTGTCTTTACAGAAATTCTTCAGAAGGCACACCTTGCGTCGCAGCCTACGATTTCAGGATCCTGGAATCGCATGGATGAAACGATGCTGGAGCAGCTGAATGAAATCAGCGAAAGTATAACGAAAATAAAAATGACCGAAATAGGTGACCGATAAAAGTGCCTTGATGGAGATAATATGCCAAGGAGATAGAAAATGGAAGGAAAAAGATTACAGGAATACTTGACAATAGTGCTGGATATGGAAAAACAAATCTATATGGAAAAACAATTAGAAAGTGAATTGTTAGATAGGAAAAATAGACTTTGTGTTGAAACATTTATAAAAAAACCGACTATCAAGAAAGTGGATGATATTAAGAGCGGGCATAGATGGGTCATTTCTTGTGGCGTGGGACTGACTTTGGGCGCTGTTGTTGGCTGGTGTTGCTTTTTTTATGTGGATTTTTGGTGGCACGGCGCATTGGGGTTTCTTGGAGTTTTAGGTCTTATGGCTTCCGTTGTGCTTCTGATAGTTGGTATAATATCACTTGCTAGCGCATGGATGGAATCACTTTCGATGGATGATACAGAAATGCAATCATTTAGGGCATGGCAAGAATACGAAGAAGCAGTAAAGGAAAATCAAAGACGGATATCGCAAGAAAAAGTTCAAAAAATATATTTGGAGTCCGAGATTAAGAGAGTTGAAGAAAAACTGCGTGACTCTCAAATGCGTTTACAGACCCTCTATTCCTATGGAATTGTTTTTCCGAAGTATCAAAATTTCGTTATGATATCCTCTATCCATGAATATATTTGCTCGGGACGATGTTCTACCTTAGAGGGGCATGAAGGAGCCTATAATATATTAGAAATGGAACTGCGATTAGATAGGATTGAGGGGAAACTTGATAACATCATACAAAAATTAAATCAAATAAAAGACAACCAGTACACGATTTATTATGCGATACAAGAGGCGAAAAATCAGTGTTCTGCATTAGTAGAAAATAGTGTTAATATAGAAAAAAGGCTAGGTGAATTGGTGACAGCCGGAGAGAACACAAACGCTACAATTGATAGTTTACATAAAAACTCCGAAATTCAGAAGTACATTTCAAGTCAAACCCAGAAAGAACTTGATTATATGAATCGAATGAATTATCTAGCGGGAAATTATAAGGCGGCTGTATATGGTCCTAATTTTTGAGGCCCCCTGTTGAATGTAGTTTGCTTTTACCGTGATTTTTATTAAGAAGAAAACAAAGCATCGTAAGTGCTCAGTGCTAGCTGAGCGCTTACTTTCGAGATGTGGGTTAAATATTCTGCTTACGATACGCTTCTGTATCTAGTGAAAACATACTCATAAATCTGCATCCGGTACTTGCCTATCGCGTGTTCATCATAGGATTCCGGTAATTCTTCCCACAATGTATCCCGGATCAAATTATCTACAACAGTCTTCGTTTCCGGCTTATCCGTCCAGTGATCTAGCTGAGAAATCTTATCCTTGATCTTCCGCAAAAGCTCAACCGCTACTTTCTTTGCTTGTGTTCTCTTAGGCTGCAAATGTCATGATGAATAATTCAGGTATAATAAAGAAAACGATCAGGGGAATGTGCTTCTGATCGTTTTCTTGCGTAAGGATAATTTAAAGTTATCTAAGGAAGGAAAGAGTCAGCTACGCCGGTATGCTGCAGGCTCTTTCCTTGTACTACCGGATAGAGCACTCTATATTACCGATCGTTCTTCCGCAGCGCCTCCACCCGTCCATATCTCCGATACATTAAAAGCTCAAATATTACCATACAAGCCCATCCAATCGTCGTACCAATCGCCACAGCCTGAATCCCCAGCCGTCCAAACAGCGCATAACTGATCACAACGCGGATTGGAATCTGCACCAGAGTCGCGAACAGGGTGATCATCAGGTGCCCGATTCCACGGTAATATCCCTGAAAGGTATTGGTGATACCACTGATGAAGTAAAAACCAGCCATCGGCGCCAGATAGGACATGCCCTGACGCAGCGCTTCCGTTTCGTTTGGTTTTAAGAAAATACCGAGCAGCGGGTGACGGCAGAACAGCACGACCACCGCTGTCAAAATAATATAAATTTCTGCAATCACCAGCATTTTCCGAAGCCCTTTCGGAATCCGGTCATACTCTTTCGCGCCGAGGTTCTGTGCGGAGAACGTCGTGATAGATGCTGCAAGGCTGTCGCCCGGGGCGAGCACATAGCTGTCGATGATGGAGACGGCATTAAAAGCGGCAACTGCATCGACGCCGAGTGCATTGACGCCGGACTGGACGAGCAGGCGGCCGACGTAGAGAATCGTCTGCTGGACGGCGGAAATGGAGCTGAAATCGATCGTTTTTTTGAGCATCGAGGTTTTCAGTTTCAGATCCCGGATGCCGAGGCGTAAGAGGGGCACTTTCGCCCAGATATAGACGAAGAGGGCGAGCGCAGAGACCGCTTGCGAGATGATCGTAGCGATTGCCGCACCGGAAACACCGAGGCGGCAGATGCCAACCAGGAATACATCCAGGAATACATTGACAACGGTCGTCAGGATCAGGACATAGAGCGGCGCTCTGGAATCTCCGATTGCGCGCAGGGCGGCGGAGAAAATATTGTAAAAAAAGGTAAAAATAAGACCCAGTGAGATAATCTGCAAATACAAGGACGCCGGTGCCGATATCTCTTCCGGTGTCTGGGTAAGGCGGATAAACAGGCGGCTTCCTGCCAGTGAAATACCGGAGAGGACAATGGTTAAAAGCAGCCCGGAGAGCACCGAGGTCGCAAATTCATCCTTTAAATCCTGATAGTCTTTCGCACCAAAATAGCTTGCCATCAGAATTGATGCGCCGAGCGACAGCCCGACAATCAGAAAGGTCAGAATATTCATGATCGGACCCGCCGCACCGACTGCCGCCAGCGCCTCTTTTCCGTAAAACTGTCCGACGACTACCGAATCGACCGTGTGGTAGAGCTGCTGGAAGAGGTTGCCGAACACCAGCGGAACCGCGTAGGCGATCAGGTGTCCGGTTATATTCCCTTTTGTCATATCACGAGCCATAAGCATTTCCTCCAAATCCCAATTTATAACTAAGATTGTAGCACGGAACAGAGTGCCTGCCAAATAAAAAAATCTGTCGCATTATGCCAAAAAATCAACAAATTGTTGCGATTTCCGCAAGGAAACGCTGCGGATCCGATGGGAAAGTGGTAACAGCATAAAACCGTCCTATTTAGTGGAAATCACTAGGGAAATGTGGTAAGATATATAAGTTAAACTGGACTTAATAGCATTTGACAGATTGACAAGAGTAAAAAATGGATCTTTCGTAACTGTGAAGGAACTGAACAGTTACAAAACAGTAAAAATTGAGTTGGAAATAACAGACAGAAAGGAAATACAGTATGCAGGCAATCATTCTGGCTGGCGGATTGGGGACGCGGCTTCGCAGTGTGGTAAGCGACCGTCCGAAACCGATGGCGCTGGTTGCGGGTAAGCCGTTTCTGGAGTATGTGCTTCAGGGGCTGAAAAAAAGCGGAATTGACGATGTTATTTTTGCCGTCGGTTATAAGGGCGGCATGGTGGAAGAATATTTTGGAGACGGATCGCAGTTTGGCATCCGGGCGCGGTATGCGTATGAGGAAGAGCTGCTCGGCACGGCGGGCGCGATCAAGAATGCCGGGAATTATGTGACGGACGAGCAGTTTTTTGTCCTGAATGGCGATACATTTTATCAGATGGATTTCGGCGATTTAAGCCGGATTCAGCAGGAAAAAAATCTGGAGATGGCGCTGGTTCTGCGCGGTGTGCCGGATATTTCCCGCTATGGGGCGGCGCGCCTGACCGACGGGCTGCTGACCGCTTTTAATGAGAAAAATGGCAATACTGGGGCGGGCACGATCAACGGCGGTGTGTACCTGATGAAGCGGGCGCTGCTGGATGAGATTCCGGAGGGAAAAGTTTCGCTGGAAAATGAGTGCATTCCCAGGTGGATGCAGGAGGGAAGACGTCTCGGCGGCATCGTAAATGACGGCTATTTTATTGATATTGGTGTGCCGGAGGATTATTTCCGGTTTCAGGAGGACGTAAGAAAAGGAGACATTACATGGTAATCAGAGGAAGAGCGCCGCTGCGCGTGAGCTTTGGCGGCGGCGGTACGGATGTAGAACCATTCTGTGTAGAACAGGGCGGTGCCATTATCGGAAGTACTATCAATAAATATGCATATTGTTCGATCATTCCGAGGAATGATGACCAGATCACGGTTCATTCCCTGGATTTTGATATGACAGTCAAGTACAATGCGAAGGAAAATTACGTCTGCGATGGACGGCTGGATCTTGTCACGGCAGCGCTGCGGGCGATGGATATCAAGCAGGGATGCGAGGTTTATTTACAGTGTGATGCTCCGGCTGGTTCGGGACTTGGAACCTCCTCGACTGTCATGGTAAGTCTTCTGACCGCGATGGCGCGCTGGAAAGGAATTACGATGGATAATTATGCGATGGCGGATCTGGCTTACGGCGTGGAGCGGATCGATCTGGGAATTTCCGGCGGTTATCAGGATCAGTATGCGGCGACCTTCGGTGGCTTTAACTTTATCGAATTTCACGGACGCAACAACGTCGTGGTAAACCCGCTCCGCATCCGCCGCGATATTATCAATGAGCTGCAGTATAACCTGTTGTTATGCTACACGGGCAATATCCATGTATCCGCGAATATTATCAAGGATCAGGTAAGCAACTATAAGAAACCAGACGCATTTCAGGCGATGTGCGAGGTAAAGGCGCTTTCCTATGCGATGAAGGACGAGCTTTTAAAGGGAAATCTCCACAATTTTGGCCGCCTCCTGGATTACGGCTGGGAGAGCAAGAAGCGGATGAGCAGCAAGATCACAAATCCGCAGATTGATATGCTCTATGACGAGGCGAAAAAAGCGGGCGCCCTCGGCGGAAAGCTTTTAGGTGCTGGCGGCGGCGGCTTCCTTCTTGTGTACTGCCCATACAACGTTAAACATCAGGTGGCGCGCCGTCTGGAAGCGGCAGGCGGACAGCTGATGGATTGGAATTTCGAACTGCGCGGCGCTCAGAGCTGGATCTGCGATGAGGACCGCTGGGACTACCGCGATATTCAGGTGCAGATGCCGGATAAGGAGTATACATTCCATGTGTAAAAATAGCTGTAAAGTAGTATTCCTCGACCGTGATGGCACGATGAACGTGGAGGTCAATTATCTTCACCGAAAAGAAGATTTGAAGCTGATTGACGGTACCGCAGAGGCAGTCCGTCTCCTGAACGAGGCTGGATATAAGGTGATCGTCATTACCAACCAGGCGGGTGTGGCGAGAGGTTACTATACCGAGGCGGATGTAAAAATCCTTCATGATTATATGAATGAGGTGCTGGAGCGTGACGGAGCACACGTAGATGCGTTCTACTATTGCCCGCACCACCCGGAGCATGGGATTGGACTTTATAAGAAAAAATGCCATTGCCGCAAGCCGGAGACGGGAATGTTTGAGATGGCAGAGCGCGATCTGCCGGAGGGCATTGATAAGGTGCATTCCTATATGATCGGGGACAAGCGCATCGACGCGCAGGCAGGAAAAAACTTTGGCGTGACCGGAGTCCTTGTCGGAACTGGCTATGGGGCAAAAGAACACGCGGAAGATAGGGCGGCTGGACTTATAAAAGAGGACGGAAGCTGTCCGGCGGGCGGTTATGATGCGTATGCGGAGACGCTGCTGGATGCGGTGCGCGGGATTTTAGGCGGGCGTATATAGAATGCGGCTCACAAAAAGATTCCGGGAGTACATAAACTAGAAAGAGAGGAACCATCGACATGCAGAATCGGAGACAAAACGGACGACCAGACGCAGCCGTGCGCATGGCTGGTCTTTTTCTGGTGCTGTTCTGTGTGGCGGCGGTTCTGATTCCGGCGAAAACGCTGTTTACGGGAAATGGTTTTTTTGCGGATTACATTCATTTTACGGAATCGAAACGGATGTATGTGGAGATTGCGATTCTGGCAGTCTTGATCTTTGGGGGGCTGGCGCTTTTGAAGCGCGGACGCAGCCGGATGTACTGGCTGACGGCGGTTGTGCTGGTGTTTTCCTGGATTCATGTGGTATTTCTGCCGATGGTGGTGTCGGCGGTGTATCTGATTAGCCTGTTGACGATCGGGCGGTTTTTGAGAAAACAGGTGTTTTTCAGGGGAACGGTCTGGGAGCGGCCTTATTTTTCTTTTTATATGGACTTCCTTTTTGGCGCCTCCTTTGCAATCGTTGTGTATTGCCTCCTTTCTGCCCTTGGCGTTGGAAAAATCGCCTGGATGCGCCTGAGCGTCTATGCTCTGGGTGTGGCGGCGCTGGGCTTTGATTTTTCCTCGATTTCCTGCCAGTGCATCATGGGATGGCAGACGCTTTCCTGGATGCTGGATGGCAGGGACAAGGTGTCGGTTCATGTGATTGAGGCAGGGAAACAGGCGTTACTGTTCACAGGTAGGCACTTTTGGAACCGAAAGTGCCGTAAGAAAACGTGGTGGCAGCAGGAATTTGCCGTATTTAAATGCGAAGCCACGGCAAATTCCGTTACTGGGCACGTATGCGTGAACAGTAACAAACCGGCTGGCAGCGGGGGATCGCGGGAAATACCGCGCCGGGTGCGCCGGGCATGGACGCTGGCGGCTGGCTGGTGTGCCCTGATGTTCCTGATTCAGGTGGGACGCCTGAATATCGCACTCGACTTTGATACACTCTGGTATGGTGTGCGTTCCCAGTACATTGTGGCAGGCGGAACCGGGCTGTATGAGAATCCGGGGCTGGTCGGCATGGTTTATGTGTATTCGAAGGGCTTTGAGGTGCTGACTCTGCCGCTTTGCGATCTGGCAAGCCACAGCTACCTGACGTTCTTTAACCTCTGGCTGGCAGTTCTGGGAATTGGGGCGATGGTCTGGAATGCGGTGCTGCTGACGGGCAATCGAAAGCAGGAGACAGAGAGCCGGAAGGCGGGAACAGAGAAGAAACTAACGTATCACAGCGTCTTGCCGGGAATTATGGCAGCTGTTTTGACGGTTTCGGTGCCGGGCATCATGAATATGGCGCTTACAGCCAAGGCGGATTTGATTACGTGGCTGCTGCAGCTTATTATGCTGGGATGTTTCTTTCAGTATATTCATGTGTATGAAAATCATTGGATATTCCTCTCCGGGGCAGCCGGTTCCTATTTCCTGTCCCTCACGATGAAGCCGACCTCCCTGGTCTTTTCCACTGCCGTATTTGGCATGATGGGGCTGTACCTTCTGTGGTTCTGGTTTCATGAGCGCGGGGCGGCGGCTGACCTGTTTCACCATCTGGTCCGCCTGATTGGCTCCTTATGCCTGCCGTTTGGGGCATTGGCCGGTATCTGGGCGCGGACGATGAAGATCACGGGAATGCCGGTCACTTCGGTGTTTACTTCGATTTTTGCATGGCTTGGTTTTAAAATGAAATACCCATTTGCTACCTCGGAGCTGCCGCAGAATTATCAGGAGGAATCAACGCTTCATGTGCTGGCGCGGCGCATCTGGCAGATGCTGATGCAGCCGCAGGGTGAAGATATGGGGCATGTAATTCTGGCGTGGGGAACCTCGCTGATGGCGGTGCTGATTGTGATGCTGGTGCTTTATGGGATTTTCTCCAAAAAGGGAGATGAGCAGTCCCATATCTGGAACGCGGCATTGGTAATTTTCTTCCCATTTGTGATCGTCAGCCTGATCAGCCTGTCGATGCTTTACCAGATCGACGGAAATTATTTCATGCTTCTGTATTCTATGCTGATTCTGGGGGCATGCCGGGCGATGGTGTATTTTAAGAAAATCGGCTTTTATCCGCTCGCGTCGAAGTGCCTGGCGCCGTTGCTGGTATTAAATCTGATTGTCACGGCGATCAGCAGCTGGGCGTGGACGGCTGGATTTTCGGAGATTCATCTTCTGAATAAAGGGCGTGTCAATCACCGGGCGCAGGAACAGGCGCGGATAGAGGAAAAGGGAAATACGCTGATCTGGCAGGAAGTGTCGCAGAATCCGGAAAACCGGGTGATCGCATTTGGAACGCATCCGTACTGTTTGCAGTTCCCGTGCAATGTGGAGTCGTATAAGGATATTACATCGCCGTGGGGCAACGTCGAACTCGTCAACTCGCCGGAGGCGTTTGAAACCTATATGGCGTATGCGAAGACAGATTATGTCTACGCGGAAGCAGGCTATCTGGGACCGGGAAGCTGGGAGTGGAGTCTGGATCTTCTGCGGGAGCTGATCCGCAGAGGCAGCCTGACCGATCTGTTTTTTGAAAATGGAAATATGCTTGCGCGGGTATCCGACACAGCGGTGCCGGAGGAAGAAGCGCAGAACAATCTGGAACTGTTTGAGCGGGAGTATTTATTTTATGATGCAGAAGCTTAATAGACATCGAAAAAACTGACAGGAGGAAATAGAAATCATGAAGGAATACGAGTACCTAGACGAGCTGATCAGCCGCTATCCGGTTCTTGCACCGGTGAAAGCGGATATTCGCACTGCGTATGAGACGCTGAAAGAGTGCTATGAGCGCGGCGGAAAACTTCTGATTGCCGGAAATGGCGGAAGCTGTGCGGATTCGGAGCACATCGTGGGCGAGCTGATGAAGGGGTTTGTGAAGAAACGCCCAGTTTCGGAAGAGATAGAAAAGGCACTGAAAACGGTGGATCCGCAGATGGGAGCGGAACTTTCCGAAAAGCTGCAGCAGGGACTTCCGGCGATCGCGCTGACTGGTCATGCAGGACTGACCACCGCATTTATGAATGATGTGGACGGCAGCATGACTTATGCGGAACAGGTGCTTGGATATGGAAAAGAGGGGGATGTGTTCCTCGGAATCTCAACCTCGGGCAATTCAAAAAATGTCCTGTATGCAGCCGTGACGGCAAAGGCAAAGGGGCTTAAGGTTATCGGGCTTCTGGGACGCGACGGCGGGCGGATCCGTGGGTACAGCGACACTGCGATTGTCGTGCCGGAGCAGGAGACATTTAAGATTCAGGAGCTGCATCTTCCGGTGTACCATGCACTGTGCCTGATGCTGGAAGAATATTTCTTTTAAGATATATTTTGTTTCATGGAAAGGAAGTAATGATTCAGCAGGTTCATGAAGAAAACTGGATGATTACAAGGGAAAAGTATGTTATTTGGAAACAGGCCGGCAGACAAAACGGCGAAATGGAGAGTCAGTACCCGCAGCTTTGCAGTGCTGCTTGCCTATACGCTTTTTATCTGGTGGCTGGAAGTGCTGGATCTTCTGGCATGGCTTTTACATGTACCACAGGGAACGGTTTTGTCGCGGGCGGCAGCGCTCGTTTTATGTGGCGCTGTCATGGTGGCAATCGGAAGATTTGAATGGGACCATGCGGGAGTGAGTCCGCTTTTTATAGTGGGAAGCTTGTTCATCCTGGCGTTCTTTTCGGTCAAGGGATTTGCCCCGGATCAGAGCTATGATACGCAGAACTATCACCTGCTGTCGCAGATACCCGGATTTGTGGACAACCTTCATTATCATGTGATACCGGGACGGTTCCAGATGTTCGGTTTCCGGCTGGGCGACCGGATGTTTTATCCATTCAGGGCGCTTTTTGGGCTTCGGATGGGGACAATGTTAAACGCACTGGCGATGCTTGTGATTTATCGGCAGGTAACTGTGTTCCTGAGCATGGAGGCAGACCGGCTGGAAAGAAAATGCAGCTGGTCGAAGCATCTTGCGCCGGTACTGGCATTTCTGATTGTCAGCCGCCTGGAGTTGATTCAGGAGAGCGGTAGCTACATGGTCGAGCTTCTGGCGCTGCCGTTTCTGCTGGAAATGGTATTTCTGCTTCTGCGCGGGCTGGATGAGGCGAAGCGGGAGCGCGAGGCGGTTTTATTCTGCCTGTTTGGTGGAATCCTGTTCTGCCTCAAGATGACGAATATCGTGTGTCTGGTGCCGCTGGTGCTCCTGTATCTGTGGAAAATCCGGAAGTATCTGACACCGAAGCTGTTTCTGGGGTGTCTGGTGACGGGGGTGATTCCCGTCAGCGTGTACCTGATTTACAATGGGATAGCGATGAAAAATCCAGTTTATCCTTATTATAACAGCCTGTTTCATTCGCCGTATTTTGGGGAAACGGACTTTAAGGACCCGAGATGGGGACCCAGCAATATAAAAGAGTTTCTTTTGTGGGCATATTCGATGATCCGGCATCCAGATTACCGCCTGAGTGAGATCCCGGCGAAATACAACCTGGATCTGGCGCTGATGTATCTGGGAGCGGCGGGAGCCGGGCTCTGCTGGATTTGGAAGCGGGTTAGCAGCAGGACGGGAACCCTATTTCTGCTGTATGCCGCATCCTTTATTCTCTGGGCGGCAACGACGGGACACAGCCGCTATTTTATGGGCGGAATCTTATTTGCCGGAATGCTTTGCGGGTTCCTGGCGCTGCAGGGAATGGCTTCCGTTTCTCCCAGGCTGACAGGCGGCGTTGTATTTGCAATTATGTTTATAGTTGTTTACGCCGGGCGCGCTTACGATGCTTATACCTGTGTCTGGAACGGCGGGGAATGGGCGATGCGGGCGGTGAGCCGTGAGAGTATCCGCAGCAACCTGCCTTACGTATTTCACGATCATCAGCTGTTTACACCGGAAGAACGTTCCAAGATTGACCGCATTTTCCTGACCTGGTCGGATGTGGGAAGTTATGCGCGGCTTGCGGGCGAAGATGTGCCGGTCTGGAACCGGTATTCGATCGTCAATGAGCTGTCGGAGCAGAAAGACGCCTATATCGATGAAATCGAGGCGGCGATGGAGACAGGCGAGGGCGTCTATGACATGATACCGCAGGGGCTTGAGACGTTGGAAGGCTATCTGGAATGGATGAATGAGGCGGGATGGTACGTGCATGATATGGAATATCAGGAAACAATCCTGCAGGGTGTCCAGTCTTTTACGCTGGCAGGGCTTGAGATGGCGCATGGTCGCGAAAACTGCTGGTACCGCACGCAGAAGACGTTCATGGATGCACAGGAAACGGAAAAAGAAGTACCAGAATGGCGCTGGGAGAATGCCAGCGGGGACGATCATCCGACTATCCGGGCGGTTCTGTGCGATCCGGACTACTGGATGATGAAGCAGCCATTTGAAGTGGAGATCATCGTCTCGGATGGGACAAACAGCCGGACGGCAGCTGTGATCCAGGCGGGGCAGAAGGAATATGAACCGATGGAAGTACAGCTTGATCTGACAGGGCTTCAGGGAGAGATAAAATTGGAACTGGTAAGTACAGCTGAGACAAAACGGGCTGTTGTGATCAATCCGGAATGGTCCGCCAAAACGGTGGAAGAGTGAAAACGGGAGGAGAAAAATGGACAAGATAGCGGTATTAATTCCGTGTTATAATGAAGGCCAGACGATTGCCAAGGTGGTCAAGGACTACCGCGAGGCATTGCCGGAGGCAACGATCTATGTATATGACAATAATTCATCGGATCACACGGATGAGATTGCCAGGGAGGCAGGCGCGGTTGTGCGCTATGAATACCAGCAGGGCAAGGGAAATGTCATCCGCAGCATGTTCCGCGACATTGACGCGGAGTGCTATGTCATGACGGACGGCGATGACACCTACCCGGCGGAGGACGCGAGAAAGCTGGCAGACCAGATTTTACAGGGAAAAGCGGATATGGTCATCGGCGACCGCCTTTCTTCGACGTATTTTACCGAAAATAAGCGTCCGTTCCACAATACGGGAAATCGTCTGGTGCGTGGGCTTATCAACCTGATTTTCAAGAGTAATATCAAGGATATCATGACAGGCGCGCGTGCATTTAACTATGAATTTGTCAAGAGCTTCCCGATTCTTTCGACCGGATTTGAGATTGAGACGGAGATGAGCATCCATGCGCTGGACAAGAACTTTAAGCTGGTGGAGATCCCGGTTGGATACCGTGACCGCCCGGAGGGAAGTGTGTCAAAGTTAAATACATTTTCGGATGGATTTAAGGTGCTACGCACGATCGCGAGACTCTTCCGGGATTACAAGCCATTTGCGTTCTTTGGATGGCTGGGACTCATTTGTTTTGCGATTGCAACGGCATTTTTCGCGCCGGTGCTTGGCGGCTATCTGGCAACCGGCATGGTGCCGAAGTTCCCGACCCTGATCGCGTGTTCCGGGCTTTATGTGATTTCGTTCCTGCTGTGGATCAGCGGTGTGATTCTGGAGGTTATCACGAAGAAACACCGTCAGTTATTTGAACTTTACTTGAACCAGCTGAGCATTTTAAAGAGGAGAGACGGATGAAACGCCGTGTATTTTTAGGGCTTCCGGTTATTTTGGGGATTTTATTTTATATCTGGTATATATTTCATGCCTCAGACAATGTGGCGTATTCGGATTATATCCGGCTGATCAATTCATATCTGCCGGATGTGACAAATCCGGCGAAATTCTTTGTACCGGATATCCTGACGCGCGTTCCGATCACGTATCTGGGGCGCATTATCAATGTGAAACTATTTGGCTATAATACGTATTTTGACATGATTCTGGGTGTTTTGAGTCTGGGTGCGGGCGCGGCGGTGCTGGCGCTCTACGCAGAGCGGAACCGCTCGGTCGGCTATCTTTCCTTCCTGTTGATTCAGTTTGTATATTTCAGCCTGAATAAATGGGAAATGATGACGAACGGGACCGGCTGGGTCTGCACTCTGTCGATCTCCGGATTTTTATTCCATTTTGCAGTCCTCGACCATGCAGCGGCGACCCGGTGCCGGAATATGTCTGACCGGGTGCTTCTGGCAATTCTGCCGATCCTGCTGGTCGTGCTGGTGGCAGGACCGTACAGCGGCGGCTATGCGGTGATTCTGGTGCTGGCATACGGCGCACTGTGGCTGGCGGATCGGCGCGGGGGTGCTGAAACAAGCAGCCGCTCCTGGAGCCGAAAGTGCCGGAGAACCTGGTGCATCGGGGCATTGACAACGGTTCTTGCGATGGTATTATATCTTTGGAGCAGTTCACAGGCAGTTTACGTACACCGTGGAGCAGTGACTGATGTTTCAATCGCTCAGGAATTTGTCGCCCAGCCGCTCTTTTTCCTGCGGTTTCTGCTGAAAGCGGTGGCATCGTCGGTGATCGGCGTGGCGCAGATTCAGGAGCTGGAGGCAGGAAGCCCCTGGTTTGTCCGGCTGCATCTGGTGTATCTGCTGGGGCTGGCAGTGTTTGTTTCGTATCTGCTGGCACTGTATCTGAATGTGCGGTTTCAGCTTTATAAAAAGACTATTTTTCCGCTTCTGCTGGTTCTCAGCGGCGGCTGTAACCATCTGCTGGTGCTGGCGGCGCGGTGGATTTTCCTGAAGGACGAGTACGGGATGTCCTCGCGGTACGAGATACAGTATCAGATGGGAATTGTAGGAATTCTGCTTACGTTTGCACTCGTCTGGAGTATGTGCCGGGAAAAGGCGCAGGAAACAGAGGCAGATAAGGCGAAAACACGCGCACCGGAGAAACGGGCAGTACGCACACCTTTAAAGGTCTGTATGCTGGCATTTACCGTGTTGACGGTCTTTGGAAATGCATGGACAACCCGGGCAGAAATCCGGACAGCGCCGTACCGGAAAGCATATTTACAGGTATCAAGGGAGCTGGGACTGAATTACCGGACGGCGAGCGATGAGGATCTGGAAACCTACCTGCATAACGACCCGGATGCAGTGCGGGATGCGATGAGAATTTTGGAAGAAAACCATTTGAACATATTTCGATAAAAACGATGGACGGAAGGAGAAGTGCAATGAAAGTTGTAATATTAGCGGGTGGATTCGGCACACGAATCAGCGAGGAAAGCCATTTAAAACCAAAGCCAATGATCGAGATCGGAGAACAGCCGATTCTCTGGCATATCATGAAGCACTATTCCCAGTATGGATTCAATGATTTTGTGATCTGTCTGGGCTACAAACAGTATGTAGTAAAAGAGTATTTTGCCGATTATTTCCTGCATACGTCGGATGTGACCTTCGATCTGGCGAAGAACGAGATGCAGGTGCATAACAACTATTCCGAGCCGTGGCGCGTGACGCTGGTCGATACCGGACTGCACACGATGACGGGCGGTCGTATCAAACGTATCCGCGATTACATTGGGGATGAGACGTTCATGCTGACCTACGGCGACGGCGTTTCCAACGTGGATCTGGACGCGCTGGTGGCATTCCACAAGCAGCATGGCAAGATCGCGACCCTGACCGGCGTCAACATCGGACAGCGTTTCGGTGTCATGGATGTTGACAGCGACGGACACATCCGCGAGTTCCGTGAGAAGAACGATGATGACGGCAAGATCGTCAACGGCGGCTTCATGGTACTCGAACCGGGCGTCTTTGACTATATCGAGGGCGATGATACCGTCTTTGAGAAAGCGCCGTTGGAGCAGCTTGCCAAGGACGGACAGCTGATGGTATACCGCCACGACGGTTTCTGGAAATGTATGGATACCCAGCGTGACAAGATGCAGCTGGAACAGATGTGGCAGGAAGGCAATGCACCCTGGAAGCTGTGGAAATAATATGTTACTGTACACGCATACGTGCCCAGTAACGGAATTTGCCGTGGCTTCGCATTTAAATACGGCAAATTCCTGCTGCCACCACGTTTTCTTACGGCACTTTCGGTTCCAAAAGTGCCTACCCGTGAACAGTAACAATAATATACTGTAAGGGAAAATTCAAGGAATAGACACAAATCCTGTAAGAAAGTATGATATAATGAGCGCAGAAGGAAAGAATGCGGCTGCGAAGCAGACATATTCTTTTCTTGCGCCATTAACGAACGAACACGAAATAATTAAAAAGAGGAAAACCATGGAACTTCTTGATTTTTATAAAGGAAAACGGGTCCTTGTGACCGGTGACACAGGCTTTAAGGGAAGCTGGCTGGTCCGCATTCTCCATCTGGCGGGGGCGGAGGTGACCGGCTATGCGCTGAAAGCGCCGACCGAGCCGTCGATGTTTGAGATCCTGCATCTGGGGGAGACGATTCACCATGTGGATGGGGATGTGCGCGATTTTGTCCATTTAAAACAGGTGTTTGATGAGACGAAGCCAGAGATTGTACTCCATCTGGCAGCGCAGCCGATCGTGCGCGAGTCGTACCGGGATCCGGTCGGCACGTATGCGGCGAATGTCATGGGTACGGTTCATGTGCTGGAATGCGCCAGACAGTGTGAATCCGTCCGCTCTCTCGTCAATGTGACGACGGACAAGGTTTATGAAAATAAGGAATGGGAGTACGGTTACCGCGAAAATGACCCGCTGGACGGCTACGATCCGTATTCCAATAGCAAATCCTGTTCGGAGCTGGTGACACACAGCTATAAGCAGTCGTTCTTCACGGACGGCCGCTGCGCCGTCTCAACCTGTCGTGCTGGCAATGTGATCGGCGGCGGTGATTTTGCGGCGGACCGGATCGTGCCGGACTGCGTGCGCGCAGCGGAAAAGAAAGAGCCGATCATCGTGCGGAATCCGCATTCGACGCGCCCGTTCCAGCATGTGTTAGAGCCGCTGTTTTTGTATCTGACGGTGGCAAAGGCGCAGTGGGAAAATGCGGAGCTGGCGGGCTGCTATAACGTCGGACCGGATGACTGTGACTGCGTCAATACAGGACGTCTGGCGGATCTGTTCTGTGAAACATGGGGCGGCGGGATGCATTGGATCAACCGCTATGATGGAGGTCCGCATGAGGCGAATTTTCTGAAACTGGATTGTTCCAAAGTGAAAAAGGTATTTGGCTGGAAGCCGCACTTCCATGTAGAAGAGGCGATGGCTGCGACGGTGGAATGGTCGAAGAAGTGGCTTGCCGGAGCGGATATGCGCGAGGTGACGGATGAGCAGATCCGGGCGTATGCGGCTCGGTTTGAAGAAAAATAGATAGATGCAGGCGGCTGCACGAAAGGTGTGTCTGGCAGCAGGCAGAGCTGATACGGCTGCGGTAGAGAACGGTAGCAAAAGCAGGAGGAGAAACATGTCAGAAGAAAAAGTAACCTTGTCGGACGGAAAAGAGGCTGCGCGTCAGCAGATTCTCGATCTGGTGGCAGAGTATTGTGATAAATATCATAATCAGAAAAAAGAATTTACCGAGGGACAGCGGATTCCGTATGCGTCTCGCGTTTACGATAACCATGAGATGGTCAATCTGGTAGACAGTGCGCTGGAGTTCTGGCTGACCTCCGGACGTTACACCGATCAGTTTGAGGCGGGGCTTGCGAACTACCTGGGCGTCAAATACTGTTCCCTTGTAAACTCCGGTTCCTCCGCGAACCTGATCGCATTTATGGCGCTGACTTCCCCATTGCTGGGAGAGCGCCGGGTGTGCCGCGGCGATGAGATTATCACGGTTGCGGCAGGTTTCCCGACGACGGTAACCCCGGCGATCCAGTATGGCGCAGTTCCAGTGTTTGTGGATGTGACGATTCCACAATACAACATCGACGCCGATAAGCTGGAGGCGGCGCTTTCAGAGAAGACGAAAGCGGTTATGATCGCCCATACACTGGGAAATCCGTTTGATTTACAGAAGGTAAAAGAATTCTGTGACCGTCATAACCTGTGGTTGGTGGAGGACAACTGTGATGCCCTCGGAAGCCGCTATGAGCTGAACGGCGAGTGGCATTTTACCGGTACGATCGGAGATATCGGAACGTCCAGCTTTTATCCGCCGCACCACATGACGATGGGCGAGGGCGGTGCCGTGTACACGGACAATCCGCTTTTAAACAAGATTATCCGTTCCTTCCGCGACTGGGGACGCGACTGTGTCTGCCCGTCCGGCTGCGATAACCTATGCGGTCACCGATTTGACCGCCAGTATGGTGAGCTGCCGCTTGGCTACGACCATAAATATGTATACTCCCATTTTGGATATAATTTAAAGGCGACCGATCTACAGGCGTCGATCGGCTGCGCGCAACTTGAAAAGTTTCCATCCTTCGTGGAGCGCAGAAAACACAATTTCGCCCGTCTGAAAGCGGGACTTGCCGGAACCGAGGACGCATATATCCTGCCGGTTGCCTGTGAGCATTCCGATCCGAGCTGGTTTGGTTTCCTTCTGACCTGCCAAGAGGGCGTGGATCGGAACAAGGTAGTCAAATATGTCGAGGAAAAGGGCGTGCAGACGCGTATGCTCTTTGCCGGAAACCTGATCAAGCATCCGTGCTTTGATGAGATGCGGAAAGAAAACTGCGGCTACCGCGTAGCCGGAACTCTGGAAAATACCGACCGTATCATGCGCGATACCTTTTGGGTTGGCGTTTATCCGGGCATGACAGATGAAATGATTGATTATATGGCAAAGACACTTCGTGAGGCATGCCGTCAGTAGGGACGGGGACCGCGGCAATTCACAGGCGGGGAGATACTCTGCCTGTAAGAAAATGCCTGTGAAAATGAGCAGCTGTGACAGAGAATGAGCAGTTGCAGGAGAAAATGAGGGGACAACCATCATGAATGAGGAAAAATCAGAGAGCCGCAGGGCGGTCAAACTGCCGCCGTATCCGGGGCTTGAGAAGGTTCACCGGGCGAATCTGCGCCTTTTGAAGGAGATAGACCGGATCTGCCGGAAATACAAGATTTCCTATATGCTGGATTCTGGGACACTTTTGGGCGCAGTGCGTCATGAGGGATTTATCCCGTGGGATGATGATGTCGATCTGGCATTTACACGTGCCAATTATGAGATGTTTTTGAAGGTAGCGCCGCGGGAGCTGCCGGAGGGAATGTCCTTGCTGCGCCCGGAGGAGATCCGGGGTGGCAAGGTGTTTTATGATTTTACAACGCGCGTCATCTATGACAACAGCCGCGTCCATGAGGACAATGAGCAGATGCAGTTTTATGAGGGAAAATTAAACCATCTCTGGGTGGATCTGTTCGTCCTTGACCGCCTGCCGGATAGTAAGGTGGGCGCGTGGAGCGCAAAATTTCTTCAGAAGATTATTTATGGAATGGCGATCGCACACCGTGATCAGATTGATTTCAGCAAATACAGCCTGATGGATAAGCTGCGGGTTGGTGTGCTGGCAGGTGTGGGACACCTTGTCCCGATGCCGGTTTTATTTAAGCTGCAGAGACTTGCAGCGGCGAAGGATCGCAAAAAGAAAACGAAACACTGGTATTACAGCAATTACCAGCCGGATTATCTCTATGTAACGCTGGAGGGCGCATGGTGCGAGCACGCGGTGGATCTGCCGTTTGAGGACACAAAGCTGATGGTGCCGGTGGGCTATGAGCATGTGCTGGAGTGGATTTACGGCGACTATATGACGCTGCCGCCGGTGGAAAAACGGGTTCCGGCACATTCTTCGATAGCGATCGAAATTTTGGATGACCCGGATGCTTAATTGAAAGATGAAATATGAGTAAGAAAGATAAGAAAAAACGGACAGACAGCATGGAAGATAAGAAGAAAAATGAAACCAGACAGTCGACCATGCAGAACAGGATGGAAAATATGAACGGACAGAAACCAAAGACGATCTCGATCGTGATTTCTGTTTACAACGAGGAAAAGGCGCTGCATGAGTTCTATCGGGAGGCAACTCCGGTTTTTGAGGCGCTGCCGTGGAATTACGAACTGATTTTTGTCAACGACGGAAGTGCGGACGCCTCGGGGCAGATTCTGGCAGAACTGGCAGCAGCGGATCCGCGGGTACGTGTGATCAACTTTTCCCGCAACTTTGGCCATGAGGCGGCGATGCTTGCGGGGCTGGATCACAGCATCGGGGAGGGCATCGTGTGTATGGATGCCGATCTGCAGCATCCGCCGGAATGTGTGGCGCAGATAATCGAAAAATTCGAAGAGGGCTATGAGGTTATCAACATGGTCCGGACGAAAAATAAATCGGCTGGATTCATCAAAAACCTGACGTCTTCTGCTTTTTATAAATTTTTGAACAAGATTTCAGATGTGAAGCTGGAAAATAACGCATCCGATTTCTTTGCGCTGACTGCCAATGCGGCGCAGGTGTTAAAGACCAATTACCGGGAAAAAGTGCGTTTCCTGCGCGGCTATGTGCAGAATATCGGATTTAACCGGACGACCATCGAGTATGAGGCGAGAGCCAGGGTGGCGGGCGAGAGCAAGTACAGTATTCGGAAATTATTTAAATTTTCGATCAATACGATTCTCTGCTTTTCGGATCTGCCGCTAAAGCTCGGCATTTACTCGGGAATTATCGTGGGCTTTCTGGGGCTGCTCGTGATGCTGGAAACGATTTATGAGTGGGCGGTCAAAGGAACGCCCAATGGTTACGCGACGATCGTAGTGCTTTTATGCTTTATGTTCGCGATGCTGTTCGTGATTGTGGGAATTATCGGGGAGTATATCGCGATCCTGTTTACAGAATTGAAGGATCGTCCAATTTATATCGTTCATGATACAAAAGGATTTCCGGAAAAGGAAAGCTGACAGGAAGGAATCGTATGAAGAGATTAAGACGTTTACTGATAAGTTTGATGATCACGGCACTGATGGCTGCCGGAATGCCGATGACGGCATTTGCAAAGCCGGACTGGCCCTCGGATACGGGGATCGAGTCGGAGGCAGGCATTGTCATGGATGCGGACTCCGGGGCGGTTTTATTCGGGCAGAACATCCATGTGCAGAAGGCACCGGCAAGTATCACGAAAATATTGACGGCGCTCGTAGTCATTGAGAACAGCAGTCTGGATGATACGGTCACATTTTCCCACGATGCCGTTTACAACGTGGAAGATGGCAGCGGAAACAAGAACGCCATCGAGGAGGGCGACACGCTTTCGGTGCGCGATTGTCTCTACCTGCTGCTGATGCGTTCTTCCAACCAGGCGGCGAATGCGTTGGCGGAGCATGTGGGCGGAAGCCGCGACGGTTTTGTGAAGATGATGAACGAGAAGACGGCGGAGCTTGGCTGTGAGAACAGCCATTTTGCGAATCCGTCCGGTCTGAATGACGACACACAGCTCACTTCGGTGTATGATATGGCGCTGATCGCATCGGCGGCGTATAAAAATGACACGCTTTTAACGATCAGTAAGGATAAGAGCTACCGATTACCGGCGACGAAGAACAATCCGGACGGTGTGACCATCCAGCCGGAGCACAAGCTTCTTATCACGACTGACACAGAGAGTCCGAACTATTATCCATATGCGGTAGCCGGAAAGACCGGTTACACATCGATTGCCGGGCAGACGCTTGTTACCTATGCGATCAAGGATGACAGACGCCAGATTGCGGTCACGATGAAGAGTACGCAGGCGACCCATTATCAGGATACGATTGCATTGCTGGATTTCGGCTTTCTACGGTTTGAAAATGTAAATATTTCGGAAAATGAGACGGCATACACAAGCGGCGATCAGCCGGTGCAGATCGGAGACAATAGCTATCAGCCGTCCGATTTATCGATGGATACGTCGGCAGTCATCACGATCCCGAAGGATGCTTCGTTTGCGGATGCGGAGAAGACGGTGGTAACGGATCTGCCGGAGGATGCACCGCTGGGCGCGGTGGCACTGCTTTCTTACAAATACAACGACCGCAAGATCGGACAGGTGTATCTGATCAGCGCATCGGCGGCAGAAGCGGCAGCAAACGGGGAGACGGCTCCGGATGACGGAAATACGGCATCGGATCCGGCAGCATCCAATACAGGCGCGTCCGGAAAACCGAAGCAGGCGAAATCTTCGTTCCACCTGATCCTGCCGAAACTTCCGAAAGTATCGGTGAGAACGGTGCTGATTGTGGTCGTCAGTGTGCTTCTGGCAGCGGCGTGTGCGGCGCTTGTATGGTTGTTCTACCAGCGTCATCAGGAAGAAAAGAGACGCCAGGAGGAGCGGAGAAAACGGAGAAGACAGCGTCTGCAGGAGATCGGCTGTTCGCGGGAAGAGTTTGAAAAACTGCTTGAAAAGCGGATGGGCGCGTCCTACAGGGCGCCTGGCACAGCGGATGCAGATGAGAGCACAGAGCAGGCGGAGTCTGACATGGATGTGCGATCTGGTTCAGGACAGGTTCCGGCGGCAGATGCAGCCGCGTCCCGGCTGGCAGAGAGTGGAAAAGTAGGAACTGGTTCCACGGAAAAGAAGCCGCTGAAAGAAAAACCTGCACAGAAAGAGGCAGAGGATGCCAAAACACAGCAGGGTGTGCAGGAGGATGACACAGAGCTTACGGTTGAGGATTTGGATTGACAACCTGGATGCGCTAAATGGCGGTAAAATGGTCCAGATGGATTGTTTACGGGAAATTTTGGAAAGTATGAAGATTTTTTGAATTTTTCTAAAATGACTACAAAAACAAAAGGCGATATTATATAATAGCCATGCGGTTCGGGCTGGTTCCGGCTGTGAATGAGTGAATGAAGGGATAGAAGAACACGATGAAAAAACTTCTGATAATGATGGTTGCGTGTATGGCGCTGCTCAGCGGATGCACGGAGAGTACGATTGTAAAACCGACTTCTGAGACGGTAGTCGGAGATCCGAATTTTGAGACCCAGGAAAATGTTGAGATCGACTGGACACAGGTCAGCACGGACGCGGAAGACATGTTTAAGGATACAAGTACCTACGAGTACGGCCGCGATTTCCATTTCTATATGGAGCCGAACAAGAAACAGATCATGCTGATCTGGGTAGTGGCAGATGATCTGCCGGATGATCAGATAGGAACCTATGCGGAAGATTTAATCAAGGGATTCAACGACATTGTCCACACCCAGGACTTCTCGATTGAGATGTCCGGTGAAGATTCCTACGGCGGACTGTGGAAACAGTATGCACTGTCCTACAGCATCGTTCCGGAGAGCGACCAGGATAACGAGGACGCATGGTTTATCAGTGGTTCCTATGAGGCTGGCGCAGATTTCAAACTTCCGGATACCAAAGAGCTGATTTCCAAGGTGAAAGAGAAAGAAGCAGCAGGCGAGTACGATACGACTGAGGCGGAGGAAGAGACAGAGAACGCAGAATAAGAGGTTGTCTGCACAGACACGGGATATTTTCTGTGTATAATTAAGAGAAAAGTGATCAAAAAAGCTGTCATATGAGAAACAGATGAGTGTTCTTCATATGACAGCTTTTATTTACCAGGAACCGAAGTACGTGTTTTCACTCAACAGGTAGTCCGCTGTGATAAGACTCATTCCCCAGTTCAGCCAGAAGCGGCGATAAATCCTGTTTATCTAACGGCATGTTGTCTGTGACGGCGCTGTTTAAAAGCGCATAGACACGGCTGCATTTGTCCAATGTTTCATGGAAGAGATCAACAAACGATGCGGTTGAGACGCGGGTCGGATCCCACGGGTTGCCCCATGCTTCGTGGTTTAGGTTACAGCTGCTCCGGTAGTCGGTTACGGAGTCCGTTACCATTTTCGCGGAAGCAACTGGGTGGTTGACGAAGATGGATTCGACCTGTGCAATGCCGAATTTTTTCTTGCCGTTCTTGTCCGAGAGTGTCCGGCAGCCGAAGCGCAGCGCCCAGATGGAGCGGTGCACCATCGCCGGAGTAACCTGGAAGTTGTTGCGGTAGGTGATCGGATAATAGGTTTCGTTGATGCAGGAAGCCAGGAAATGGGAAATAAACTGGATTTCCTGTCCATTTAGACAGATCGTGGCGGTCTGGTTAAATTCAGACGGCTTCTTTTTTTTATATTTCCAGAGCAGGATCGCGTCGAGCTCATTTTCCAGATGTGCGTGCATCCCGTGATGCATGGAGGTCGGGGCATCCACCGGATAGCCGATGCGCCCGTACACGTAAGGATGACAGATCGAATCGGCAATGTAATGGTTCATAAATCCGGCCAGATAGGAGATGGCTTCCTCCTGCTGCTGGCGCGAGCGGATAGTTCCAATACGGCGCAGACAGCACTCAAAAAAGGCGTTTACCTTGTGTTCGTGCATATAGGAACCGACGTTGCGGTAATCGCGGTGGCGCAGGATCGGGATATTATAGAAAAACATATCCGGTCCCTGCAGACCGAGCTGGTAGAGCCAGCGGTATTTGGCGATCGTGTGTTTTAAGGGTGTGAACGGCATATCGTTGTATGCTTTCATGCCGAATATATAGTGCGTGGTAAAACCTGGCATATTGTTTTCATCCTTTCCAGAAGGACAGAGATTTGGAAATTTGTCCGCCTGTCCGATATGCTTATTGTAGCACTGCCGGTCTGGTTTGTCATGGGGTTTGCGGATGTTTACAGAAAGTGTAAGAAAAGGTGGATGGAAAGAGAGTTCTCGTAAGGCAATATCACGGCTTGGAGAATAAAATATCATAGTAAATCATAAGATTGGTTTGATAGAGTGAAAATAGATATAGAAAGGTGCTCGGATGGAAGCGCTCAGAATCGTACAGAAAATGGTGTGGGGACCGTGGCTTCTGGGACTGTTTCTGGCGGTTGGAGTCCTCTGCATGGTGCGTCTGCGGGGATTTCCGATCCGTCATATCAGAGTCTGGTGGGGAGAGACGGTTGGGAGCGGCGGGAAAGGACAGCTTTTGACGACCTGCACCGCGCTGGCGGCGACGGTCGGAACGGGAAATATCACGGGCGTGGCAGCCGCGTTGGCGATCGGTGGTCCGGGTGCTGTGTTCTGGATGTGGGCGGCGGCATTTCTGGGGATGGCGCTGGCATATACGGAGGTTTATCTGGGAATTTTGTATGGGGGCGGACCTTATGCCTATCTGGAAAATGGGGTTGGAAGCTGTTTCGCTGGAAAATGCTATGCCCTGTTTTGCGTGCTGGCGTCGCTTGGTATGGGATGTATGGTACAGGCGGGGGCGCTGGCGGATAGTCTGCGCTATGCAGCGTCCCTGCCGCCGCTTGGAACCGGTATCATACTGGCAGTTTTGACTGCCGTGGTGCTCTTTGGCGGGGCAAAACGCATCGGATGGACGGCTTCGGTGCTGGTACCGGTATCGGCGGGGCTGTATCTGCTGGCAGGTGGAATCGCCGTGTTCAGCTTTTATGATCAGATACCGGAAGTATTGGGGAACATTGTGGGCGGGGCATTTGGACTGGCAGATAATGCAGGACAGACGGCTGGAAGCAGTATTTTGAATTTTTCAGGAATTTCGGGCGGGATGACCGGGTACGGAATGGCAGCGGCGATCCGGAGCGGGGTATCGCGCGGTGTGTTTTCCAATGAGGCGGGCCTGGGGAGTCTGGCGGTGCTACATGGGATGAGTGAGGGAAAGGGGAGGCTAAGACAGAGGCAGGAAGCGCAGAAACAGGGAATGTGGGCGATTTTCGAGGTGTTTTTCGATACAATCATAGGGTGCAGTCTGACCGCTTTTTTACTGCTCTGTGTATTTCCACACAATCTGACCGAGAAGATCGATTCCCTGGGCGGCAGCGGCGCGGTGGCGGCGGCTCTGGCAGCCCGTTTTGGAAATGCAGGCGGCATAGTGACGGCGGCGTGTATGGTGCTGTTTGCCTTTGCCACGATCCTTGCCTGGTTTTACATCGGCGATCAGGCACTTGGATGGCTGATGCGGGGTGTCCCACAGAAGCGTGCCGACAAAATATGTATTTTGTATCACGGAGGTTATCTTGCCTCAGTCTTTCTCGGCTGCGTCAACCGGATGGAAGCCGTCTGGGCGGTATCTGATATTTTCAATGGGCTGATGGCGGTGCCAAATCTTGCAGCGCTGGTGCTGCTTGGCAGGAAGGTACGAAGACCGGAACGGTGAGAGAGTTGAGAAATTCAGATACAACAAAAGACCTCTCCAGCAGTGAGAGGTCTTTTGGTATTGAAAAAGGGAGGAGAGCTGATATAAACTCAGCTCGGTATTATGAAAAAAATTTGTAAGCATTGCTTGTTGCTATGGTTATAGTATAGGGAAAAATCGTGAAGAAACCATGTTAATTGTGTAAAAGGTTTTTTAATGAAGTGTGAACGAAATATGAACGCGGAACATGGATTCCATGATTACGATAAATATATCTTATGTTCGGAGGATCGAAAATGGCAGCCTGGGCAGGAAGCGCAGATATTTTGCGTGCTTCGTCTGTCAAGACTGCCATAAAAAATACGGGTATAAAGTGTGTCAACAATCCTTATTCCGCTTTTTTAACTGATAAAACGGTTCCGCTGAATGCATCCACTTCACTGACGGTTCCCGTATACGTTACGGTAACTTTATCCCCATCTTTTACATCAGAAAGCCCGTCCGGTTTCTGATCCTGCTCGAAGCTGAATTCATAATCGGTTCCGTCGGCGGTGATCGTAAACATAAAGTCTTTGATGTCGCTGATCGTACCAGTCATTGTGGACTGTTTTGCATCGGCAGTTCCTTCGGATGGAAGAACGGCGTCTTTGGCGTCTTCTTTTAAATCATCCATCGGGCTGCTTTCGTCCATGCCATTCGAGCTGGACTCGGAGGAGGCGGACTGGGACGATTCATTAGCAGTCGGTTCATTCACGTTTTTGGAAGAGCAGGCGGTTGCGAGCGAGAGGATCGCAGCCGCGCCCAGGATAGCAAAATATGTTTTTTTCATAGTACATTACCAACCTTTCTTTTGACTTAGTTTGCTCACAGATGTATGATGCAGGACAGATGATGATTCCTGAGCGCAACATTCATCTTTTCGCATAGAATGTCCATTTCGACATTGTGCTATACATCTTAAGCCATAAATGTGAACGAATTGTGAGGAGAAACTTACGAAATGTAAAGAAAATGGACAAATATGGAACGAAAAACAGTCGATTTTCGAACGTTCTTATGGTATAATGTGACCACTTAATGAGGTATTTTTTAAAATTCAGGAGGAAACATACATGAAAAATCCAGTTGTTACCATTGAGATGGAAAATGGTGATATCATGAAGGCAGAGCTCTACCCAGAGATTGCGCCGAACACAGTCAACAACTTTATCAGCCTGATCAAGAAGGGCTTTTATGATGGTCTGATCTTCCACCGTGTCATCAAGGGCTTTATGATTCAGGGCGGATGCCCGAATGGAAACGGTATGGGCGGTCCAGGGTATACCATCAAGGGTGAGTTCAGCCAGAATGGGTTTACGAACAATTTCAAGCACACCAAGGGCGTTCTCTCTATGGCGCGTGCGATGGACCCGAACTCCGCAGGTTCCCAGTTCTTCATCATGCATGAGACTTCCCCGCATCTGGATGGTCAGTATGCATCCTTCGGGAAGGTAGTTGAAGGTCTGGATATCGTGGACAAGATTGCCGGTGTCCGCACCGACTGGGGCGATCGTCCGCTGAAGGAGCAGAAGATCAAAAAGATGACCGTTGACACCTTTGGCGAGGAGTACCCGGAGCCGGAAAAAGGAAAAGAAAGATAATCTATGACAATCGAACGAGAAGTAACCATTGCGGGACAGACATACCCGGTGATTCTCTCCGATGAAAACGAAGCTCTTCAGGCTGCGAAAGCAGCCGGGAGAGCTATTGTTGGCTTATGGAGGGAAAATGAGGAAAAACAGCCGACCGACTATTCATTTTGCCTTTACCTTATTACAGACCCTGAAGACGCCGATGAAACATTCCTGGAACGCGTCGTCCGCCGCCATCTGGCTCTCCCGTGGTTCATCGCGGAAACCGACCGCCTCATCATTCGTGAATTTTCCCAGGACGATCCGTTGGAACCGGCATCCGCTGAGGATGCCGACGGAACTTTTTCTGATTGGAACAAACGCGAGGAATACCGGAAACACCAGTACCGCTTTGCCGAGTGCGGTTTGTGGGCGCTGGAACGCCGCGCGGATGGTGTGCTGGTTGGAAAGGCGGGGCTGACGGACGGAGAGCTGGGATATCATATTTATGAACCGTTCCGCCGTCAGGGCTATGCGCTGGAAGCCTGCCGGGCGATTGTGAAATACGGGTTTGAAACGTTGGAGCTGGATAAGATCCGGCTTCGCACGAAGCGTTCCAACACGGCTTCACGGATATTGGCGGAAAAAATGGGATTCATTCAGGTACCTTCATCTTGCAAGGATTCTATTGTATTTTGTATGCAAAAAGGATATAATAGCTTGTATACAAAATAATGAAAAAATACAATCTAGTGTGATTACACTAAGGGAACGATGGGAGGAATGACCGATGATCAGGCATCTGGAGCTGAAAGCATATGGAAAGATCAATCTCGGTCTGGATGTAGTCCGCCGGAGAGAAGACGGCTACCACGAAGTGCGGATGATCATGCAGACGGTGCGCGTGTACGACGCGATCGAACTGAACCGGACGGAGGAAGAGGGAATCCGTCTTTCAACGAACCTTTATTATCTGCCGGACAATGAAAATAACTTAGGTTACCGCGCGGCGAAACTTCTGATGGATGAGTTTGGAATCCGAGACGGTGTGGAGATCAAGATGAAGAAATTTATCCCGGTGGCAGCCGGGATGGCAGGCGGCAGCAGCGATGCGGCCGCAATCCTGTTTGGTGTCAACAAGATGTTCGGACTGGGGCTTTCGAAACAGGAGCTGATGGAGCGCGGCGTCCGTCTGGGGGCGGATGTGCCGTACTGTATCATGCGGGGAACGGCTCTTTCGGAGGGAATCGGGGAGATCCTGACACCGCTTCCGCCGATGCCGCAGTGCCGCGTGCTGATTGCCAAACCGGCGGTCAGCGTTTCAACGAAGCATGTGTACGAGAGCTTAAACCTGCCGTCTCTGGGTGCAGAGGCGCATCCGGATATTGATGCGATGCGGGCGGCGATCGAGAAAAAAGACCTCTCCGGCGTCGTTTCACAGCTTGGAAACGTGCTGGAAACGGTGACGATCCCGGAAAATCCGGTGATTCAGACACTCAAAGATAAGATGATGGAGATGGGCGCGGACGGCTCTCTGATGAGCGGAAGCGGTCCAACCGTATTTGGCTTGTTTACGAACCAGACGGCGGCGCAGGCGGCGTATGAGGAACTCCGCTATGGCAGCAGCCAGGATCTGGCGAAACAGGTATACCTGACTAGTTTTTACAACAGGAAGGGGCACGCAGATGGGGAACAATTTTGAGGTTAAAATGAATGAATATCTCCCACTCAGGGATGTGGTATTCAACACACTCCGCCAGGCAATCTTAAAGGGAGAGCTGGCACCGGGCGAGCGCCTGATGGAGATTCAGCTGGCACAGAAGCTGGGCGTCAGCCGCACCCCGATCCGTGAGGCGATCCGCAAGCTGGAGCTGGAAGGACTCGTTCTGATGATTCCGCGGCGCGGCGCGGAGGTGGCGCGGATTTCGGAAAAAAGCCTGAAAGATGTGCTGGAAGTGCGCCGTTCGCTGGAGGAACTGGCGATTGAGCTGGCGTGCCAGCGCATGACGGAAGAAGATATGCAGGCATTGGAAGAAGCACAGAAAGCATTTAAAGCGGCGATTGATCAGGGCGATGCGATGAAGATCGCGGAGACGGACGAGGCATATCATGACGTGATCTACCATTCGACCCGCAACAAGCGTCTGGTGCAGATTTTGAACAACCTGCGTGAGCAGATGTACCGGTTCCGTCTGGAATACATCAAGGACGAGGATAAACGGCAGATTCTGCAGTTAGAGCATGAAAAAATATTGGCGGCACTGCGTCTGCGCCATATGGCGGAGGCAAAGGCGGTAGCCAGGGGGCACATAGATAACCAGGAAATTACGGTACTTAAGAATTTAAAGGAGCGGAAGGAAGTATGACATTTAAAGAATTGTACCTGTCCGGTCAGATTCCATTTGAGGAAATCGATCGCTACATTTCCCGCTGGAATCGGTCGGATGATGAGCGGACACTGGCAAAATATCTCGGTCTCAACGCCGATGAGGAGGATGTCTGGATCGATGACAGCGACGAGGCGCTGAAAGAGATGCTGGATAAAAGAGAAAGGGTAGCCGGTACGCCGGTTACCCTTGGAAAGACGGATATTATCATCAATAAAAATGGATTTGGCGCGCTGCCAATCCAGCGTATTTCTTTTGATGATGCAAAGGTACTGCTTCGCAAGGCGTATGACGCGGGCGTCCGTTTCTTTGATACGGCACGCTTCTATACGGATAGCGAGGAGAAGATCGGTTATGCATTGAGCGATGTGCGCGAGCATATCTATATTGCGACCAAGACAGCGGCAACGACGGCGGAAGGCTTCTGGAAGGATCTGGAGACGAGTTTACATAACTTAAAAACAGACTACGTGGACATTTACCAGTTCCACAATCCGGCAGTCTGTCCGAAGCCGGGAGACGGAAGCGGTCTTTATGAGGCGATGCTCGAAGCAAAAGAGCAGGGGAAAATCCGTTTCATCGGCATCACGAACCACCGCATGAGCATTGCGGAGGAGGCGATCGAGTCGGGGCTTTACGATACCTTGCAGTTCCCATTTAATTATCTTTCCACCGAGCGGGAGATCGCGTTGGCGAAGGCCTGTGCGGAGCACAAAATGGGATTTATCGCAATGAAGGGTCTGTCGGGCGGTCTGCTGACCAATTCGGCTGCGATCTATGCCTATATGGCACAGTTTGAGAATGTACTGCCGATCTGGGGTGTACAGAAGGAAAGCGAGCTGGACGAATTTTTAAGCTACATCGGCAATCCACCGGAACTGACGGACGAGCTGAAAGCTGTTATTGAAAAAGACCAGAAAGAGCTGGCAGGTGAATTCTGCCGGGGCTGCGGCTACTGTATGCCGTGTCCGGCAGGAATCGAGATCAACAACTGTGCGCGTATGTCCCTGCTTCTGCGCCGTTCTCCGTCAGCGAGATACCTCTCCCCGGAGGGACAGGCGAAGATGAAGAAGATAGAGGACTGCCTGCATTGCGGACACTGCAAGTCGATGTGCCCGTATGGTCTGGATACGCCGAAGCTTTTGGAGGAGAATTATAAGGATTATAAAGAGGTTCTTGCAGGGAAGAGACTGTAAAGAGAGGATAAATGCAAGAGGCATTTTTCCGTTACTGGGCACGTATGCGTGAACAGTAACTAGAAATGTGGTGAAATAGACCAGGGAGGCGGAAACAATGGATATAAATCAGAAACAGAAAGAACGTCTGGAGCAGCAGTTTGCATTTATCCGGGAGATAGATAAGGAGAAATTTATCGGTCGCCAGACGTATCTGACAGACGGCGAGCGGAAGGAAAATGACGCGGAGCACGCATGGCATATGGCGATCATGACGGTGCTTCTGGCGGAGTATTCCAATGAGCCGATCGATGTGCTGAAAACGGTTACCATGCTTCTGATTCACGATCTGGTCGAGATCGACGCCGGCGACACATATGCCTATGATGAGGAGGCGAAGAAAACCCAGCGGGAGAGAGAATTAAAGGGTGCAGAGCGCATTTTCGGAATGCTGCCGCCGGATCAGGGCGAAAAACTGCGCGCTCTCTGGGATGAATTTGAAGCCGGGGAGACGCCGGAAGCACGGTTTGCGCATACGATGGACAACATCCAGCCGACGATGCTCAATGATGCTTCCAAGGGAAAGGCGTGGGCGACGCGCGGCGTGCACCTGAGCCAGATTCTTGGAAGAAATAAGAATACCGCCAAGGGCTCGGAGACGCTGTGGAACTATTCCTATGAGAATTTCATCACTCCGAGCCTCCGGGAAGGAAAGATAAAAAACGACACGTTACCCGAAGAGTAATCGAATTGTCGGAGGAAGCATGAGCTTTATCCGGCAGACTGCTGTCAGCGGAAACGGCGTGCGTGGCTGTTATTTTTGAGTTCGAAGAAGATTCTGTCGGTTCGGTGGTTATTTTGGAAGCTGAAGCTGTTCCAGAACATTCCGAGTGATTGGAGCAAGTCATCGGGTCAGCTTTAGAGGAAATCAGAGCAGTATCTTTCTTGTTTACATCAAAAATGATATGCTTCTTTTGCGACAGCCAGTTCATATCGTTATCAAAAATCAGAGCGTCAGAGACGGAATCGGCGCTCTGATTTTTTGAGTTTTCTTCCGGCATGACACCTCCGGACAGGGCGGGCGGCGGATAGAGAACACCCCACCAGTTGTCGATCACATGAGTCTGCAGGATCGGCGGGGCGATCGCGTACGCCAGGACTTCCGGCTGAATCTGGTTTCTGGTAAAACTAAGAAGAGGCAGGCAGAAAAGCAGAAATAAGAGCATGGAACATAAGGCGAGATGCGGGAGTGTTCCACCGTATAGATGGGAAGGTTTACAGGAACCGGTGGAAAAATGGCGGCATTTATTGGTGACAGGTGGATGAATCCTGGATGTGGGTGACGGACAATTTTCAGGATGGAACGAAATCATTTGATTTATCATAATGGCTCTCCTTTTACTGAACGAAATGTTACTGTTCACAGGTAGGCACTTTTGGAACCGAAAGTGCCGTAAGAAAACGTGGTGGCAGCAGGAATTTGCCGTATTTAAATGCGAAGCCACGGCAAATTCCGTTACTGGGCACGTATGCGTGAACAGTAACAACGAAATCGAATCTTCTTGTCGCAAGTATTGACAGTTATGGTATAATTTAAACTATATTTTGGAATAGCATTCCGGCGCGTGGTGAAGCAGAAGCTTCCCACACCCGGCAGAAAGGCGGATATTATGAAAAAGAGTGTACTTGTGGTATTTGGCGGACAGTCTTCGGAACATATTGTTTCATGTATGTCGGCAATCAATGTCATTAAAAATATAGATACAGAGCGCTATGATGTAACCCTGATCGGCATTACCGAAGAGGGAAAATGGCTGCTGGTTGACTCGGTCGAGCAGATCGAGGATGAGAGTTGGAGAAAGAACACGACGACCGCGATCCTTTCCCCGGATGCAACGGAGAAATCCGTGATCGTCCTGAAAGATGGTAAGGCGGAAATGATCCGCATTGATGTGGTATTCCCGGTTCTGCATGGACTCTGGGGAGAGGACGGCACCATTCAGGGCATCTTTGAGCTGGCAAAAATCCCGTATGTCGGATGCGGTGTGCTGGCGTCCAGCGTTTCGATGGATAAAGTGTATACAAAACAGATCGTTGACCACACAGGCGTGCGCCAGGCGGCATATGAGCTGGTCATCCGCAAAGAACTTGAAAAGATGGATGAGGTTGTGGCACGCATCGAGAACCGGTTCGCATATCCGGTATTTATCAAGCCGTCCAATGCAGGTTCTTCCAGAGGTGTCAGCAAGGCGTCGGATCGCGAAGAGCTGATTGCAGGCTTAAAGGAGGCGGCGCACCATGACCGCAAGATTCTGGTTGAGGAGACGATCGTCGGCCGTGAGATCGAATGTGCGGTCTTTGGAAATGGCACAGAACCGGTCATCGCTTCCGGTGTTGGCGAGATTCTGGCAGCAGCCGATTTCTATGATTTTGATGCGAAATATTACAACGCAGAGTCCAGAACCGTGGTAAATCCAGAGCTTCCGGGCGATGCGACCGAGCGTGTGCGTCAGGCGGCGAGACGTATTTTCAAGGCGGTAGATGGCTATGGTCTGTCGCGTGTCGATTTCTTTGTGACGAAGGACGGCGAGGTTATCTTCAATGAGATCAATACCATGCCGGGCTTTACCGCGATCAGTATGTACCCGATGCTCTTTGAGGCGGCCGGAATCCCGAAGCCGGAGATGGTGACAAAGCTGATTGAACACGGACTGAAACGCTACGAAGCCTAGAAATAAATAAAAATGTTTCAGAATCCTGAAACAGTGCGAGAGAATCTACTTTTGGACGTTATATGATTCGATATACACAGAAGTTCGGGAAAGAATGGAAACATGACCATAAGAATTTTGCCGAAAGGAAGGTAAACATGGATAGAAATGCCCCGATCGGAGTTTTTGATTCAGGCATCGGCGGTCTGACGGTAGCCCGTGAGATCATGCGTCAGATGCCGCAGGAGCGCATCGTATACTTTGGAGATACGGCGCGCGTTCCATATGGAAGCAAATCGCAGGAGACGGTGCTGCGCTATTCCCGCCAGATCATCCGTTTTCTGAAAACACAGGGAGTCAAGGCGATCGTGATTGCCTGCAACACGGCCTCGGCGTGTGCACTGGAGACGGTCAGACAGGAATTGGATATCCCGATCATCGGGGTTATCTACGCGGGCGCGCGCACGGCTGCCGAGGCAACCCATAATGGAAAGATTGGCGTGATTGGAACCGAGGCGACCATCCGGAGCGGTATTTATACCAGAGAAATGCAGAAACTGCGCCCGGATATTGAGGTCATTGGAAAACCATGTCCGCTCTTTGTGCCGCTGGTGGAGGAAGGACTCTTCCATGATTCGGTAACAGATGAGATTGCCTCCCGGTATCTTTCTTCGCTGAAAGAAAAATACATTGATACGCTGGTTATGGGATGTACGCATTATCCGCTGCTGCGTTCGACGCTGCATCGGCTGATGGGTGACGAGGTGACTTTGGTAAATCCGGCATATGAGACGGCGGTTGAACTTAAAACTCTGCTGCGGGACATGGATCTGACACGCAGTTCGGAGGATCTGGAACGTTTTTCGGAGGAAAACAGCCGCCGCGCTGCTGCCGGGGAGCCGATTCTTGACCAGTATCAGTTCTTTGTCAGCGACCGGGCGGAGAATTTTACGCGTTTTGCCAAGGCGATTCTGCCAAAAGAGGTAAAAGACACGAAACAGATTAACATTGAGGAGTATTAAAATATGACGAAAGATGTGCTTGTATCCGTGCGCGGTGCCCATATTGCGGACGGGGAGACGAATAACCTGGAGGTTATCACGGCAGGCAGCTATTATTTCAAAAATGGCAAGCATTATATCATCTATGATGAGATCCTGGAGGGTGAGGAAGGAAGTATCCGCAATACCATCAAAGCCAATGCGGACAGCGTCGATATGATCAAGGGAGGCGATGCGCGGGCGCATATGATTTTTCAGGAGAACCGTCCGAATGTCAGCTGTTATGTGACTCCATACGGTCAGATGATCGTGGGCGTCACGACCGACCGCATCAAGATCAATGAAGGTCCGGATCATCTGAAAATCCAGATTGATTATACGCTGGAACTCAACTATGAGCAGACCAGCCAAAGCCATATTGAAATTGATGTGAAATCGAAGGCGACGGCGAAATTGAACCTGAAAGAGCAGTAAATATAAAAGAATATAGAAACAAAGAAATAAAATCGATGAATCAAAAATCCCGGAAACGTGCAATCAGTTACATTTCCGGGATTTTAAGATCCATTATTTATTTTTCTTGGACTTGGAAGCTTCTTTCTTTGCTGCCTCTTCTGTATTTTTCTTGAAACGGTCAAAGAATTTTTTCTTCTTCGGCAGCGGCGGGATGCCTCCGCGCACGCTCTTGATCTCTGTGATATAAAGACCGCTGATGACAACCTTTGCCTCGGTGCGGAGCGGTAACTGAAGGAATACCTTCTCATCCGCGATCATGGTCACAACCTTCGGTCCGATCTTAGCCTTTACGATCGGGAGCTTCGCCCACTTCATATACCATGGAGTCTGGTCGATAACCATCTTCGGGAGACCGGAATCTCCGATTTTCAGTTTCTTTTTGTCAATCGCCAGAATCGAAACAGTCTGTTTCGAAGCGTCGATCATAGTCTGCTGCTCTGCCTGACGTTTCTGCATCCGGGAACCCAGAATATACAGTACGACAAGAAGGATAGCCAGAATGACGATAATAACTAGCAGTACATTCCAAAATGACATATATATACCTCCGTTGTAGATAGCGGCGGGACGAAAATCCAATCCCATTTCGCATGGAACACGAAAATAACCGCGCAATTACTATGTATTATAGCATTGGAGTGGGGAAATGGCAAGAAAAAGCTGAATCTGTAAGTGCTGGCACCATCGGAAAACTGGTAAATAGCTTGACAATCAGAGTGACCGTGTGATATGCATATGATAGTTGATACATGTGGGATGATGAATTCTAATTAGATTCAAATAAATAGATGTGAGGGCAATCATGGTAGAAAAACAGCTGGGGTATAAATACCAGGTATATAATGAGATAAAAAAGGGGATCATGACGGGGATTTATCCGCCGGGATCTGTGATGAATGAGAGAAAACTGTCAGAAGAACTTGGAATCAGCCGTACACCGATTCGTGAGGGGATGCAGATGCTCGCCAGAGATGGCTGGCTTCAGATGGAAACCTATAAGGGAACGGTGGTACGGGAGTTTGACCCGCATTATATGTGGGAGCTGACCCGTGTCAGAAGCGCGCTGGAGTTATCTGCGATCGAGGACGCTGCGAAAAATATCACAGAGAATGATCTGAAATGTCTGGAAGAGATTCAGGAGAAACAGAAGGAAGTCCTGGAACATTATGATATAACGAGATTTATTCAGCTGGATCGAGAGTTTCATACCTATATCTATCAGATGAGCCAGAACAGGGAGCTTTTAAAATTGCTGAGCAATTACTATGACATGTTCCGTTTTATGGGAATGCAGGCGGTGATGGGGACGGATAAACGGCGCCAGACAACGATCGATGAACACCAGGGAATTTTAGATGCATTGAAACAGAAAAATGTGGAAGCGGCAGTTCAGGCGATGAAAATCCATATGGAGGAGACAGAGAAAAATATCAACCAGAATCATGCAATGGAGCGGAATGCCAGATAAAATTGGAAGATCATCCAAAAAAGGACAGCGGTTTTTGTGAAAAGAGTAAATTGACGATAAAAGAGGAGGGTGTTATTATTCTAATAAATGGTATACCAAATACCGAATACCAAATATCGCAAAAAATTGGAGGTTAGGTATGAGAGTTGCGATGATTCAGATGGATATGCAGTTGGGAAAGCCGGAGGCGAATTTTGAGAAAGCAGAAAAGCTGGTCCGGGTGGCTGCAGAGCTGAAACCGGATGTGATTACACTTCCGGAGACATGGAACACCGGATTTTTTCCGAGAGAAAATCTGAAAGAGGCATCGGATGTAGATCTGGAACAGACCAAAAAGCTGTTTTCCAGATTGGCGAAAGAATACCGTGTCAATATAATTGCCGGTTCCGTGGCAAATTGCCGGGATGAGAAGATTTATAATACAGCCGCTGTCTTTAACCGGGACGGCGAAGTGGTGATGGAATATGACAAGGTGCATCTGTTCAGCCCGTCCGGCGAACATGAGTATTTTGAACATGGAAAAAACATCTGCAATTTTGAATTGGATGGAATCCCGTGCAGTCTGGTAATTTGTTATGATATCCGGTTCCCGGAACTGATTCGTTCCGAGATGCTTGCGGGTTCAAAAGTCCAGTTTGTGGTAGCACAGTGGCCGGATACGAGACTTCTTCACTGGGATACCTTGAACAGGGCGAGGGCAATTGAAAGTCAGAGCTTTTTATGCTGTACTAATTCGGTCGGAACGGCTGGAAATACAAAGTGCGGCGGACATTCTGCCGTCTATGGACCGATGGGAGAGTGCTTGGTGCTGGGCGGAGAAGCGGAACAGATACTGATGGCAGATATGGAGATTGGAGCAGTCGATGGGGTCAGAGATTCGATCAATGTTTATCGGGATCGGCTGCCGGAAGTATATAAGATATAAAAGAGGGAATGGAATAAGGAGGAAACAGGATGGATACAATGTGTTTTACGGTTCAGGGAAAGAACGGAGAAAAGCCGCTGGAGCTGAATTATGAGAGGGTGTTTGCCATTGGATATGCAGGCAGAAACATTGAAAAGACGATGGAGCATATCAAAGAACTGGAACGGGAATTAGGCGTTCCGGCACCGAAGAAAATACCGACCATTTTCCAGTGTGGCAATTACGTTTTAACACAGGAAAAGAAACTGGCGTTTGTGGGCGAAAAGACCTGTGGAGAAGTCGAGTATGTGATTGTCATTAAAGATAAGACGATTTACATCGGATTGGGAAGCGACCACACAGACCGGGAGCTTGAGGCAGCCAGTGTTCCAAAAGCGAAACAGATTTGTGCGAAGCCGATTTGCGATACCGTTTGGGAGTACGAGGATGTCAAGGATCACTGGGATGAGATAGAGCTTCATTCCTGGCAGACGTTGGACGGAACGGAAGTTTTATATCAGGAGGGAACGTTGGCAGATATTCTCCCAGTGGAGACCATTTTAAAAGAACTGGACGAGCGGGTTGGCGGAATTGATAATTGTGTGATCTTTTCCGGAACGGTGCCGGTCAAGGATGGATTCCGTTTCGGCAGTAAATTCCGCTATGAGATGGAAGATAAAAAGCTGAACCGGAAGTTATCGTCGGAGTATGAAGTGGATGTCATCAGCGAGGAGGAACGGTAATGAAAAAAGGTTGGGCAGGGACGTTCGCGGCACTTGTCTTGGGAGCAACGGTGTTGACCGGCTGCGGCGGTACATCAGACAGCGGACATATCAAGTTGAAAATAGCGACAGTTGGAAATGAGAAGCACCAGTCAACGATGGCGGCAGCGGCATTTCAGGAAAAGCTGGAGGAACTGGCAGGTGATCGGTTCGAAGTGACGATTTACCCGAGCGCGCAGCTGGGCGGTGAGCGCGAAATGGCGGAAGGCGTCAAGATTGGTTCGATAGAGCTTGCGATTGTAACAACGGATGGCGCGCTTCCAAGCTTCGTGCCAGAGACGCAGGTTCTGGCAATCCCGTATCTCTTTGCGGATAAGCAGGAAGCATACTATGTCCTGGATAATACGCTGCAGAAAGAACTGGAACCGAAGTTTGAGGCACAGGGCTTTAAACACCTGGGTTTCTGTGAGTTAGGCTTCCGTCATTTTACGAATAATAAAAAAGAAGTGACCAAGGCATCCGACATGAAGGGATTATCGATCCGTGTACAGGAGTCGCCGATCTGGTTCTCATTGGCAGATCACCTTGGATTTATTGCGACGCCGATCGCATTTAACGAGCTTTATACTGCTCTTCAGCAGGGAACTGTAGATGGTCAGGAAAATCCGATCGCGTCTATTTCCAGTTCTGCGTTTGATGAAGTGCAGAAATATATGGTTCTGGATGGTCACACATATGCGCCGGAAAGCATGATCATGAACCTTGACTTTTATAATAAACTGACCGATGAAGATCGCGCTTGGATCGATGAGGCGGCTGAATACGCAAAAGATACACAGCGTCAGGAAGTAACGGACATGGAAGAAGAGATGCTTGCGTCGATTGAAGCGAACGGCGTAAAGGTATGCAAGGATCCGGATTTACAGTCCTTCCAGGATGCAACGGCCAGCCTGTATCAGGAACCGGCTGTAACGGCACTGGTTCCGCCGGAATTGACGGAAAAGGTAAAACAGGCGGTTGAAGAGTATAGAAATACGCATGGGAAAGAATAGGGGGATGGGAAATGTCTGGTCTGGTCGATAAGATTACAAAAGCTGTCATGGGAATCAGCGCGATTGTGGTATTTGTCATTACCTTTTTGCAGGTTTTATGCCGCTTTGTTTTAAAATCTCCGCTTCCGTGGAGTACGGATATCCTGCGTCTGGCATTTACCTATCTGGTATTCTGGGGCGCTGCGTGGTGTGTGCGGGAAAAGGAACACCTGAACGTGGATGTTCTGCTGATGTCGTTTCCAGTTAAAATCCGCAAGGTGGTGGAACTGGGAATTGACCTGGTATTGTCTCTCTTTTTCATTTTTATGATTGTATTTGGAATTAAATTCTGTGCGTTTGGATGGACGCAGACAACTTCCTATCTGCCGATTCCAATGAGTGTTTACTATGCAAGTATTCCAAGTGCCGGAGCGATTATGCTGTTCTATATGATTAAAAATATGGCAGAGCAGCTGAAAAAGAATGATTAGGAGGGAAAGGTATGATTTATATTGTCTTATTATTTGTCTTGTTTTTAATAGGAATTCCGATCTGCTTTTCACTCGGAATGGTATCGGTGGCTGGAATTATCCAGGGAGGAACCCCGTTAATTGTTGTTATCCAGAGAATGTTCACCGGTGCTGACAGCACGGCGCTGATTGCGATTCCGCTGTTTATCCTTGCCGGAGGTCTGATGGTTCAGGGCGGTATTTCCAGAAGAATCGTCGATTTTGCCGATGCGCTGATCGGACATTTTCCAAGTGGTCTGGCACTGGTAAGTATTCTGGCGTGTATGTTCTTTGCGGCGATCACAGGTTCTGCGATCGCGGCAACCGCAGCGATCGGCGGCATTATGATTCCGATCATGCGTGAGAAAAACTATGAAGATACGTTTTCGGCTCCGTTAATCGCCTGCGGCGGTTCGATTGGACCGATCATTCCTCCGAGTATTCCACTTCTGCTATACGGAACGATGGCAGGTGTGAGCGTTGGTAAATTGTTTATCGGTGGATTTATCCCGGGCATTATCATGGGACTCGGACTGATGATTTACAGTTATTATGTAGGAAAAAAGAGACATTATGTAGGACGTGAGAAAAAGGCGAGCCGTGAGGAGAGAATCCGTACCGGAAAAGATGCCCTTCTTGCCCTGATTATGCCGATTATCATCATTGGAGGTATCTTATCTGGTATTTTTACGGCAACTGAGTCCGGCGCTATCGCGTGTGCATATGCGATCATCATCGGCGGTTTTGTTTACCGGGAGTTAAAGCCGTCCAAGATGTTTGACCTCTTTGTGGACTGTGCAAAATCAACGGGACAGGTTTTAATCGTTGTGTCCTGTGCGAGTCTGTTTACCTGGGTTATCACGGTTGCACAGGTTCCGCAGACCGTCAGCGCCCTGCTGTCCAGCACGGTCAGCAACAAATATGTATTGTTGATGATCATCAATGTGATTCTGTTAATTGCAGGCACCTTCATCGATACGACAAGCGCGCTGGTTATCTTTACCCCACTCTTCCTGCCGCTTGTTAAGGCAATGGGAATTGACCTGATCCATTTTGGCCTGGTCATGGCAGTCAACCTGACAATCGGTATGTGTACGCCTCCGTTGGGTGTGTGCCTGTTTGTATCGGGTTCAATTGCCAAGGTAAGCTTGAAAGACCAGATGCGAGATTTGCTGCCTATGTTAGCAGTTCTCCTGGTTGTCCTTTTAGTAATTACCTATATTCCACAGACCGTTACATTTTTACCGAATTTATTTGCATAAAATTTCTATAAAAAATCGGACGCCGCTATCATCTGGGGAGCGGCGTCTGTTGTCTGTCCGGATTCTGGCGTTTCTTGAGAAAACTTTTTCATAATCATTCCAAATTTATTCCAAATCTATCAAAAAAACCACTTGACACCCATCAAATCCCATGCTAAGATGGAGAATGCACTATTGTGGAAAACTGTGTTTTCCGGGTATTCGTATGCCCAAATGACAGTGCAGCTCCGTCAGCATGAAACAAGGCTGGTTCGGAGATGGAAAAATGCAAACCATAGAGATAGAAAGAAAACAGGGGTGAAACATCGAATGGAGAAAAGCAGGATGCGTCCGGTAAAAACCGGTAAAGGTGTAAGGATGACCTTCTCAAGACAAAAAGAAGTTCTGGAAATGCCGAATTTGATTGAGATTCAGAAAAACTCGTATCAGTGGTTCCTGGATGAGGGACTGAAAGAAGTGTTTGCTGATATCTCCCCGATCACGGATTTCGCAGGTCACTTGAGTCTGGAATTTGTGGATTTTACACTGTGTAAAAACGATATCAAATATACGATCGAAGAGTGCAAAGAGCGCGATGCGACCTATGCAGCTCCTCTGAAGGTAAAGGTAAGACTTTGCAATAAAGATAAAGATGAGATCAATGAACATGAGATTTTCATGGGTGATCTTCCACTTATGACCGACACCGGCTCCTTCGTTATCAACGGAGCGGAGCGAGTTATCGTCAGCCAGCTTGTTCGTTCCCCTGGTATTTATTATGGAATCGCGCACGATAAGATCGGTACAGAGTTATACAGCTGCACCGTTATCCCGAACCGGGGTGCCTGGCTGGAGTATGAGACAGATTCCAACGACATTTTCTACGTGCGTGTAGACCGGACCAGAAAAGTTCCTGTTACTGTTCTGATCCGTGCTCTTGGTTACGGTACTAACGCCGAGATCATTGACCTGTTCGGCGATGAGCTGAAACTGGAGAAGAGCTTCGAGAAGGATCCGTCCAACAACTACCAGGATGGTCTTCTGGAATTATATAAGAAGATTCGTCCGGGTGAGCCGCTTTCCGTAGACAGCGCAGAGAGCCTGTTAAACAGCATGTTCTTCGATCCGCGCCGCTACGATCTGGCAAAGGTGGGTCGTTATAAATTCAATAAAAAGCTTCACTTTAAGAACCGTATCGTAGGTCACGTTCTGGCTGAGGATGTGGTTGATACAACTACCGGAGAGATTCTGGCGGAGCAGGGAACAAAGGTCACCAAGGAACTTGCTACTGACATCCAGAACGCAGGCGTTCCGTTTGTATGGATTCAGGGTGAGAAGAAGAATCACAAGGTTCTTTCTAACATGATGGTAGATCTGGGCGCTTATGTGAATTTCGATCCGGAAGAAGTAGGCGTCACAGAGTTAGTATTCTATCCGGTTCTCCAGGGTATTCTGGAAGAAAATGCCGGCGCTTCTGATGAGGAGTTAAAAGAGATTATCCGCAGAGATATCCATGACCTGATTCCGAAGCACATTACGAAGGAAGATATCATCGCTTCCATCAACTACAACATGCATCTGGAAGGCGGCATCGGCAATCCAGATGATATCGACCATCTGGGCAACCGTCGTATCCGTGCGGTCGGCGAGCTGCTTCAGAACCAGTACCGTATCGGTCTGTCCCGTATGGAGCGTGTGGTACGTGAGCGTATGACAACACAGGACATGGAAGGTGTTTCTGCCCAGTCCCTGATCAATATTAAGCCGGTTACAGCAGCAGTCAAGGAGTTCTTCGGAAGTTCCCAGCTGTCCCAGTTCATGGATCAGAACAACCCGCTGTCCGAGCTGACCCATAAGAGACGTCTTTCCGCCCTGGGTCCTGGCGGTCTGTCAAGGGACCGTGCCGGATTCGAGGTACGAGATGTACACTACACACACTATGGCCGTATGTGCCCGATCGAGACACCTGAGGGACCGAACATCGGTCTGATCAACTCCCTGGCATCTTACGCACGTGTCAATGAGTACGGTTTCATCGAAGCTCCGTACCGTGTAGTAGATAAAACCGATCCGTCCAACCCGGTTGTTACGGATGAGGTTGTATACCTGACAGCAGACGAGGAAGATAACTTCGTTGTTGCACAGGCAAACGAGCAGTTAGACGAAGAAGGACACTTCGTCCACAATAACGTATCTGGTCGTTTCCGTGAGGAGACCTCCGAGTTCCAGAAGAAGAAAATCGACCTGATGGACGTATCCCCGAAGATGGTATTCTCCGTAGCTACTTCCATGATTCCGTTCCTGCAGAACGACGATGCGAACCGTGCTCTGATGGGATCGAACATGCAGCGTCAGGCGGTACCGCTTCTGACCACCGAGAGAGCCGTTGTCGATACCGGTATTTCCGCGAAGGCAGCTGTTGACTCCGGTGTGTGTGTCGTTGCAAAGAATGCCGGTGTGGTTGAGCGCTCCGCTTCCAACGAGATCATCATCAAGAGAGATTCCGATGGAAACCGCGATGTATACCATCTGACAAAATTCAAGAGAAGTAACCAGTCCAACTGCTACAATCAGAAACCGATTGTATACAAGAATGACCATGTCGAAGCTGGCGAGGTTATCGCAGATGGTCCGTCCACCTGCAACGGTGAGATCGGTCTGGGCAAAAACCCGCTGATCGGCTTCATGACCTGGGAAGGCTACAACTACGAGGATGCCGTTCTTCTGTCTGAGCGTCTGGTTCAGGAGGATGTATATACCTCCGTCCATATCGAGGAATACGAGGCAGAAGCACGTGATACCAAGCTGGGACCGGAAGAGATCACAAGAGATGTTCCGGGTGTCGGCGAGGATGCACTGAAAGATCTGGACGAGCGCGGTATCATCCGCATCGGTGCAGAGGTTCGTGCCGGTGATATCCTGGTAGGTAAGGTTACTCCGAAGGGAGAGACCGAGCTGACCGCAGAAGAGCGCCTGTTACGTGCGATCTTCGGTGAGAAGGCAAGAGAGGTTCGTGATACCTCCCTGAAAGTACCGCATGGTGCATACGGTATCATCATTGATGCGAAGGTATTTACAAGAGAGAACGGCGACGAGCTGGCTCCGGGTGTAAATAAGACCGTTCGTATCTACATTGCACAGAAGAGAAAGATTTCCGTCGGCGATAAGATGGCTGGTCGTCATGGTAACAAGGGTGTCGTTTCCCGTGTGCTTCCGGTTGAGGATATGCCGTTCCTTCCGAATGGCCGTCCGCTCGACATCGTACTGAACCCACTGGGCGTACCGTCCCGTATGAATATCGGACAGGTCCTGGAGATTCATTTAAGCCTTGCTGCCAAAGCACTTGGTTTTGATGTATCCACCCCGATTTTCGACGGTGCAGACGAGAAAGATATTCAGAACACTCTGGAGATGGCAAATGACTATGTCAACACCTCCTGGGAAGAGTTCGAAGCAAAATATAAAGATATTGTAGATCCGGAAGTTATGGAGTATCTGGGTACCCATCTGGAGCACAGAAAACTCTGGAAGGGCGTTCCGATCGGACGCGATGGTAAAGTCCGCCTGAGAGATGGACGTACCGGCGAATACTTCGACAGCCCGGTTACAATCGGACACATGCATTACCTGAAACTGCATCATCTGGTTGATGATAAGATTCATGCACGCTCCACAGGTCCTTACTCCCTCGTTACACAGCAGCCGCTGGGTGGTAAAGCTCAGTTCGGTGGCCAGCGTTTCGGAGAGATGGAGGTTTGGGCACTGGAGGCGTATGGCGCATCCTATACGCTGCAGGAGATCCTGACCGTGAAGTCCGATGATGTGGTAGGTCGTGTGAAGACATACGAGGCAATCATCAAGGGCGAGAATATTCCGGAGCCGGGTATTCCGGAGTCCTTCAAGGTACTCTTAAAAGAGCTTCAGTCCCTGGGTCTGGATGTCAGAGTTCTGGCAGAAGACGGTTCCGAGATCGAGCTCAAGGAGAACATCGACGAAGGCGATACCGATCTTCGTTCCGTCATCGAGGGTGACAGCAAGCGTTACTCTCAGAATGAGTCCTTCGGCAACTACGGTTACCAGGAGCAGGAATTTAAAGATGGTGAGCTGACCGATGTAGAGCATGATGAGTATACAGCAGAGGCAGACGGCTATACAGACGATGACTATGCAGACGTTTCCGATGATAATGGATCTGACGACGAAGAATAATCGATAGGAGGGAGTACCGCTCATGCCAGAGACAAATGAAACATATCAACCATTGACATTTGACGCAATCAAGATCGGTTTGGCATCCCCTGAAAAGATTCTGGAGTGGTCTCACGGCGAGGTTAAAAAGCCGGAGACCATCAACTACAGAACATTAAAGCCGGAGAAAGACGGCCTGTTCTGTGAGAGAATCTTTGGACCGAGCAAGGACTGGGAGTGCCACTGTGGTAAATATAAAAAAATCAGATATAAAGGTGTTATCTGTGACCGCTGCGGCGTTGAGGTTACAAAAGCCAGCGTCCGCCGTGAGCGCATGGGTCATATCGAGCTTGCAGCTCCGGTTTCCCACATCTGGTATTTCAAGGGAATTCCGAGCCGCATGGGTCTGATTCTGGACATTTCTCCGAGAACTCTGGAGAAGGTTCTGTACTTCGCTTCCTATATCGTGCTGGATCCGGGACAGACCGGACTGCAGATGAAGCAGGTTCTGTCTGAGAAGGAGTACCGTGACGAGATCGAGAAATACGGTTACGGTTCTTTCCGTGTCGGCATGGGTGCCGAGGCGATTCAGGAGCTTTTAAAGGCGATCGACCTGGAGAAGGATTCTGAGGATCTGAGAAACCAGTTACAGGATGCAACCGGACAGAAGCGTGCCCGCATCATCAAGCGTCTGGAAGTCGTAGAGGCATTCAGAAATTCCGGCAACAAACCGGAGTGGATGATCATGACCGTTGTCCCGGTTATCCCGCCGGATATCCGTCCGATGGTACAGCTGGATGGCGGACGTTTCGCAACTTCCGACTTAAACGACCTGTACCGCCGTATTATCAACCGTAACAACCGTCTGGCAAGACTTCTGGAGCTCGGCGCACCGGATATCATCGTGCGCAACGAGAAACGTATGCTTCAGGAGGCAGTTGACGCCCTGATCGACAATGGCCGCCGCGGTCGTCCGGTTACCGGTCCTGGCAACCGTGCCCTCAAGTCCCTTTCCGATATGTTAAAGGGTAAACAGGGACGTTTCCGTCAGAACCTGCTGGGTAAACGAGTTGACTATTCCGGACGTTCTGTTATCGTCGTAGGACCGGAGTTAAAGATTTACCAGTGCGGTCTGCCGAAAGAGATGGCGATCGAGCTGTTTAAACCGTTCGTTATGAAAGAGTTGGTTTCCAACGGAACCGCTCATAACATTAAAAATGCAAAGAAGATGGTAGAGCGCCTTCAGCCGGAGGTTTGGGACGTTCTCGAGGATGTAATCAAAGAGCATCCGGTTATGTTAAACCGTGCTCCTACACTGCATCGTCTGGGTATCCAGGCATTCGAGCCGATTCTGGTAGAAGGTAAGGCAATCAAGCTGCATCCGCTTGTTTGTACCGCATTCAACGCCGATTTCGATGGCGACCAGATGGCGGTACATCTTCCGCTTTCCGTGGAGGCACAGGCAGAGTGCCGTTTCCTGCTGCTTTCTCCGAATAACCTGTTAAAACCGTCCGATGGTGGTCCGGTAGCCGTTCCTTCTCAGGATATGGTACTTGGTATTTACTATCTGACCCAGGAACGTCCGGGCGCCAAGGGCGAGGGCATGGCATTCAAGAGCATCAACGAGGCGATTCTTGCATACGAGAACAAGGTTGTTACCCTGCATTCCCGTGTCAAAGTAAGAGTAACCCGCACGATGCCGGATGGCACAACGAAGACTGGTATCATCGAGTCTACCGTTGGACGTTTCATCTTCAACGAGATCATCCCGCAGGATCTGGGCTTCGTAGACCGTTCCCAGAAAGAGAACGAGCTGAAACTGGAAGTTGACTTCCACGTAGGCAAGAAGCAGTTAAAGCAGATTCTGGAGAAGGTTATCAATGTCCATGGTGCAACCCAGACAGCGATCACCCTGGATGATATCAAGGCGATTGGCTACAAGTTCTCTACACGTGCAGCCATGACCGTATCGATTTCCGATATGACCGTACCGGCAAGCAAGCCGAAGCTGATTGCTGACGCGCAGGCAACGGTTGACCATATCGCAAAGAACTTCCGCCGTGGTCTTATCACAGAGGAAGAGCGTTACAAAGAAGTTATCGAGACCTGGAAGGCAACCGATGATCAGCTGACTCACGACCTGCTGACAGGACTTGACAAATATAACAACATCTTCATGATGGCTGACTCCGGTGCGCGAGGATCGGATAAGCAGATTAAACAGCTTGCTGGTATGCGAGGACTGATGGCAGATACGACCGGTCATACGATTGAACTTCCTATCAAGTCCAACTTCCGTGAGGGTCTGGACGTACTGGAGTACTTCATCTCCGCACACGGAGCTCGAAAAGGTATGTCCGATACGGCTCTGCGTACTGCCGACTCTGGTTACCTGACCAGACGTCTGGTAGACGTATCCCAGGATCTGATCGTCCGCGAGGAGGACTGCTGCTGGGATAAGCCGGAGATTCCGTATATGGAGATCAAGGCATTCATGGATGGTCAGGAGACCATCGAGACATTGCAGGAGCGTATCACAGGACGTTTCATCGCTGAGACAATCACAGACCCGGATACAGGTGAAGTGGTGATTGAGAAGAATCATATGTGTACGCCGAAGCGTGCAGCGGCTGTTATGGCAGCATTGAAGAAACAGGGCAGAGATTCCATCAAGATCCGTACCGTCCTGACCTGTAAATCCCATATCGGTGTGTGTGCGAAGTGCTACGGTGCCAACATGGCAACCGGTCAGCCGGTCCAGGTCGGTGAGGCAGTCGGCATCATCGCGGCACAGTCTATCGGTGAGCCTGGTACACAGCTGACCATGCGTACGTTCCACTCGGGCGGCGTTGCCGGTGGCGATATCACACAGGGTCTTCCGCGTGTCGAGGAGCTTTTCGAGGCACGTAAGCCGAAGGGACTTGCTATCATCGCTGAGTTCGGCGGTGTGGCAACCATCAAAGATACCAAGAAGAAACGTGAGATCATTATCACGGATAATGAGACGGGCAATTCCAAGACATACCTGATTCCTTACGGCTCCCGTATCAAGATTCAGGACGGCGCGGTTCTGGAGGCTGGTGACGAGCTGACCGAAGGTAGCGTGAACCCGCACGATATTCTGAAGATCAAGGGCGTTCGCGCCGTACAGGATTACATGATCCAGGAAGTACAGCGTGTATACCGCTTACAGGGTGTAGAAATCAACGATAAGCATATCGAGATGATCGTACACCAGATGTTAAAGAAGATTAAGATTGAGGAAAGTGGAGATTCCGACGTACTGCCGGGCGTATCCATGGATGTACTCGATTTCAACGAGATGAACGAGGCGCTGGAAGCCGAGGGCAAAGAGCCGGCGATCGGACGTCAGGTTATGCTGGGTATCACCAAGGCATCTCTGGCAACCGACTCCTTCTTATCCGCTGCATCCTTCCAGGAGACAACCAAGGTTCTGACCGAGGCTGCCATCAACGGAAAGGTAGATAAGCTGATTGGTCTGAAGGAGAACGTTCTGATTGGTAAGCTGATTCCGGCTGGTACCGGTATGAAGCGTTACCGCTCTATCAAGCTGAACACTGATGTTGAGGAAGAGGATGATATCGATCTGGCAGAGGACGACTTCAACGAGCCGGCTGAACTGGACGAGGCAGACAAGATTGTACTCAACGAGGATGAGCTGAGTGAAGAATAATTAAAAATGAAAAACGGAATCGTTTTTTGGAGATCGCCGCAGAGATGCGGCGGTCTTTTTTTGTGCCAATGATGCGCACTCGCGCGAAGCTGTAGGTTGTCGCAAGCGACCGCGCGAGACGCCCGAATGTGCCAAGGCACATTCGTTCCTGCCATATCATAGACAGAAAACCGTAAGAAATAGAAGCGCGGGATTGGTTGAATCGAAGGGGAAAATCCGTTATACTTATAAAGGAAATGTTTAAAATCCAAAGTAATGTGATTGAATTGTATGAATTTAAAAAACAAATTTAACGATTTTAGACTTTCAAAACAGAAACAATTATTTAAAAAATAGAGACATTGGAAGGAGATTATATAGATGAAGAGACACAATCGGCTCAAAAAACATACACTGGGACTGGCGGCGGCTCTGCTGGTGACAGCCGGTATGTCGCAGATCGCGCTGGCAGGTGACTCGGTGTATGTCAATACGTCTTCCCTGCGCTACCGGACATCGGCGCAGATCAAGGACAATAATATCGCGGGCAATCTGTCCTACGGTCAGAAGCTGGAGCGCGTGGGAACCAGCGGGCAGTGGACGATGATTCTTTTGAATGGAAAGAAGTATTACGTTTCATCCGCCTATGTGACAAGCAAAAAACCGGCATCCGCAGGTGCTGTCCAGACAACCAGCCAGACAGCAGCGGGAGCGCAGACATCCGGCGGCACGGAGATCGCACTTTCTTCTAATTATAAATACGCAAATTATTCAAAGATCAACAGCGGAACTGCGACCCTGTACCGCTCGACTGCTTCCAACAAGAAAAATAAAGTGGTCTGCGTCAATGCCGGACATGGAACAAACGGTGGCGGAAGCGTCAAGACCCAGTGTCATCCGGATGGAAGTGCGAAAGTAACCGGCGGCACAACCGGAGCCGGTGCTACCTCAGCAGTGGCAGTTTCCAGCGGTATGACCTTTGCAGATGGAACAGCAGAGAGCAAGGTAACACTTGCTATGGCAAAGGTGCTTAAGACAAAACTTCTGAATGCAGGCTATGATGTACTGATGATCCGTGAATCAGATGATGTACAGCTGGATAATATAGCCCGTACGGTCATTGCGAATAACAACGCGGACTGTCATATAGCCTTGCACTGGGATTCAACCAGCAGCAACAAGGGTGCCTTTTTCATGAGCGTTCCAAGCAATGCAACCTACCGTGCGATGGAGCCGGTTGCCTCTCATTGGAAGCAGCACAACCAACTGGGCGAGTCGCTGATCAGCGGCTTAAAGAGCGCGGGTGTGAAGATTTATTCCAAAGGCAGCATGGAGATGGATTTGACCCAGACTTCCTATTCAACGATTCCGAGTGTGGATATTGAGCTGGGAGATAAGGCGTCCGATCATTCGGGTGCGACGCTTGAGACGCTGGCGAACGGACTGCTGGCTGGCGTGAATACGTTCTTCGGACAGTAAAAACTGAAAGGAGGAAAGCATATGGGATTGGTGGCGTTTATTATGGCATATGCATTATTTGCGTTTATCTTTTATATTCTGCAGGTAATTGCATACTGGAAGATTTTTACAAAAGCCGGGGAAGAAGGATGGAAATCCATCATTCCAATTTACAATGGCTATGTACAGTACCGGCTGACATGGGATGTGCAGTATTTCTGGGTGGCACTGGGACTGGCGGTCGGCGGAGGTATTTTAAATTCCTTCGGCGGAATCGTGGGAGTTATCGGTTCGCTTGCGCTTCTGGGAACAGCACTCATGAATGTGGTGGCACTCTATAAGCTGGCGTGTGCCTATGGTCACGGGATAGGATTTACGATTGGTTTATTTTTCCTGAATCCGCTTTTTATGCTGATTCTTGGTTTTGGTGATTCGGAGTACATGGGACCGCAGGAGTAGCGGAAATGAAGTTCCGGGATATTTAAGATATTTTCCAGAAAAAAAGAGTCAGATGAGACAATAGAGGGTTTTGCACTGTACCTGGCTACAGCACAAAACCCTTGTTACTGCTCACAGGTAGGCACTTTTGGAACCGAAAATGCCGTAAGAAAACGTGGTGGCAGCAGGAATTTGCCGTATTTAAATGCGAAGCCACGGCAAATTCCGTTACTGGGCACGTATGCGTGAACAGTAACAAACCCTTTATTTTACGGGAAAAATTTGCATTTTATACCTTGACAGTGCAACTCAAACTAGCTATAATAAGTAAGCGTGCAAAATTCAAGGAATTTCTGCGCGGAAATACAAGCTTAAAAAAGCAACCACAGACAATATCACAGGAGGTGAAAAGGATGCCTACATTTAACCAGTTAGTAAGAAAGGGAAGACAGACATCTGAAAAGAAATCAACAGCTCCGGCTCTGCAGAAGGGATACAACTCTTTACAGAAGAAAGCTATCAACGTTTCTGCACCGCAGAAGAGAGGCGTGTGTACAGCCGTTAAGACTGCAACACCTAAAAAGCCTAACTCTGCTCTTAGAAAAATCGCCAGAGTTCGTCTTTCCAACGGTATCGAAGTAACAAGCTACATCCCGGGTGAGGGACACAACTTACAGGAGCACAGCGTTGTTCTGATTCGTGGTGGTCGTGTAAAAGACTTACCAGGTACCAGATACCACATCATCAGAGGTACTCTTGATACTGCAGGCGTAGCCAACAGAAAACAGGCGCGTTCCAAATACGGCGCTAAGAGACCGAAAGACAAGAAATAATTTTAATTAGGTAGAAGTTCTATTAGATTTAGAATGAATGTGCCGGACTTTGATATTGATCCTGTAGGTTGCAGGGAATCATAGAACCGCGCACGAGACGCAGGTTGAACTTAGAGAGAACCTGCCGAGTAGGAAGAGAGGAAGCACCATGCTCAATGTCGCGCTGAAAGACGCGCTCGTTTCGCAGGTGCGCTTTCACACTAAGCTCGTGAGGAACCTCGCTAAGTGTTCAATGCGAGTACCTAAGATCTAATGAATGGCTCCCGCGGCTCCCCGCCGGAGCAGATATTAAGGAGGGAAGTAACGTGCCACGTAAAGGACATACTCAGAAAAGAGACGTATTAGCGGATCCGCTGTACAACAACAAGGTTGTTACTAAATTAATCAACAACATCATGCTGGACGGCAAAAAGGGCGTTGCTCAGAAGATCGTATACGGCGCGTTTGATCGTGTCGCTGCAGAATCCGGTAAGGAAGCTGTAGAGGTTTTCGAAGAGGCAATGAACAACATCATGCCGGTTCTGGAAGTTAAGGCAAAACGTATCGGTGGTGCTACCTATCAGGTACCGATCGAGGTTAAGCCGGAAAGAAGACAGGCTCTTGCACTTCGCTGGATCACTCTGTACTCCCGTAAGAGAGGCGAGAAGACTCAGGAAGAGAGACTGGCAAAAGAGATTCTGGATGCAGCTAACAACACTGGTGCATCTGTGAAGAAGAAAGAAGATATGCATAAGATGGCAGAGGCTAACAAGGCATTTGCTCATTACAGATTCTAATAGGAGGAAAAAGCTTTGGCTGGAAGAGAATATCCGTTAGAGAGAACCAGAAATATTGGTATTATGGCTCATATCGATGCTGGTAAGACTACCACTACTGAGCGTATTCTGTATTATACTGGTGTTAACTATAAGATCGGTGATACTCATGAAGGTACTGCTACCATGGACTGGATGGCTCAGGAGCAGGAGAGAGGTATTACCATCACTTCTGCAGCGACAACCTGTCACTGGACTCTGCAGGAAAACTGCAAACCGAAACCAGGCGCTCTGGAGCATCGTATCAACATCATCGATACTCCAGGACACGTTGACTTCACGGTTGAGGTTGAGCGTTCCCTGCGTGTACTGGACGGTGCTGTAGGTGTATTCTGTGCTAAGGGTGGTGTAGAGCCGCAGTCTGAGAACGTATGGCGTCAGGCTGATACCTACAATGTACCGCGTATGGCATTCATCAACAAGATGGATATCCTGGGTGCAAACTTCTATGGCTGTGTAGAGCAGATCAAGACCAGACTTGGTAAGAATGCTATCTGTTTACAGCTTCCGATCGGCAAGGAAGATGATTTCAAGGGAATTATCGACCTGTTCGAGATGAAAGCATACATCTACAATGATGATAAGGGTGAGGACATTAGCATCCTTGATATCCCGGAGGATATGAAGGATGACGCTGAGCTTTACCACACCGAGCTGGTAGAGAAGATCTGCGAGCTGGACGACGATCTGATGATGGCTTACCTTGAGGGTGAAGAGCCGTCTGTAGATGAGTTAAAGAAAGTATTAAGAAAAGCAACCTGCGAGTGTCAGGCAATCCCGGTATGCTGTGGTACTGCATACAGAAATAAGGGTGTTCAGAAGCTCCTGGATGCAATCATCGAGTTCATGCCGTCTCCGCTTGACATCCCGCCGATCAAGGGTGTTGACCTGGATGGCAACGAGACTGTAAGACATTCTTCCGACGAAGAGCCGTTCTCCGCTCTTGTATTCAAGATCATGACCGACCCGTTCGTAGGTAAGCTGGCTTACTTCCGTGTGTACTCAGGTGTTATGAACTCCGGTTCATATGTACTGAATGCAACAAAGGACAAAAAAGAGCGTGTTGGACGTATCCTTCAGATGCATGCCAACAAGCGTCACGAGCTGGAAAAGGTTTACTCCGGTGATATCGCAGCAGCGATCGGATTCAAGTTCTCCACCACAGGTGATACTATCTGTGATGAGCAGCATCCGGTAATCCTGGAGTCCATGGAGTTCCCGGAGCCGGTTATCGACATCGCTATCGAGCCGAAGACCAAAGCTGGTCAGGACAAGATGGGCGAGGCTCTTGCAAAACTGGCAGAGGAGGATCCGACCTTCCGTGCTTATACAAACAAAGAGACTGGTCAGACAATCATCGCTGGTATGGGCGAGCTCCATCTGGAGATTATCGTAGACCGTCTGCTTCGTGAGTTCCACGTTGAAGCTAACGTAGGTGCTCCGCAGGTAGCTTACAAAGAGACCTTCACAAAGGCTGTAGATGTAGACAGCAAGTATGCAAAACAGTCTGGTGGTCGTGGTCAGTACGGTCACTGTAAGGTACACTTCACTCCGATGGATCCGAACGGCGAAGAGACCTTCAAGTTTGAGTCCAGCGTTGTCGGCGGTGCTATCCCGAAAGAGTACATCCCGGCTGTAGGCGAAGGTATCGAAGAGGCTGCTAAGGCAGGTATCCTCGGCGGATTCCCGGTACTCGGCGTTCACGCTGACGTATACGATGGTTCCTACCATGAGGTCGACTCTTCTGAGATGGCTTTCCATATCGCAGGTTCCATGGCATTCAAGGATGCTATGCGTAAAGGTAACCCGGTACTGCTTGAGCCGATCATGAAGGTTGAGGTAACCATGCCGGAAGAGTATATGGGTGATATCATCGGTGATATCAATTCTCGTCGTGGTCGTATCGAGGGTATGGAAGACATCGGCGGCGGCAAGCTGGTTAAGGCTTATGTTCCGCTGGCAGAGATGTTCGGTTATTCTACCGACCTTCGTTCCAGAACTCAGGGACGTGGTAACTACTCCATGTTCTTTGAGAAATATGAGCAGGTTCCGAAGAGCGTTCAGGAGAAAGTTCTTGCTGGAAAAGCTGAGAAATAATTAAAAATGTAACTATATTGCCTTTTCCGGGCAGATAACTGCCCGGAAAAGCAATATTAGGCTTGAAAAAACGGCTCTAATCGAATATAATTAGAGTCAGCCTAACATAAATTGAGATACCCGTATTGGGTGTAAATTAAGGAGGACGTCTTAAAATGGCAAAAGCAAAGTTTGAAAGAACTAAACCGCATTGTAACATTGGTACTATCGGACACGTAGACCATGGTAAAACAACCCTGACAGCAGCTATCACAAAAGTTCTGGCTGCAAGAGTAGCTGGTAACACAGCTGAGAACTTCGAGGATATCGATAAAGCTCCGGAAGAGAGAGAGCGTGGTATTACTATCTCTACTGCACACGTTGAGTATCAGACAGAGAAGAGACATTACGCACACGTTGACTGCCCAGGACATGCTGACTACGTTAAGAACATGATCACTGGTGCTGCTCAGATGGATGGCGCTATTCTGGTTGTAGCTGCTACCGATGGTGTTATGGCTCAGACAAGAGAGCACATCCTGCTTTCCCGTCAGGTAGGCGTACCGTACATCGTAGTATTCATGAACAAGTGCGATATGGTAGACGATCCGGAGCTGCTTGAGCTGGTTGAGATGGAGATCAGAGACCTGCTGAACGAGTACGAGTTCCCGGGCGATGACACACCGATCATCCAGGGTTCTGCTCTGAAGGCTCTTGAAGATCCGAACGGCGAGTGGGGCGACAAGATCATGGAGCTCATGGACGCTGTAGATTCCTACATTCCGGATCCGGTACGTGCTACTGATAAGCCGTTCCTGATGCCAATCGAGGACGTATTCACCATCACAGGTCGTGGTACTGTTGCTACCGGCCGTGTTGAGCGTGGTACTCTGAAACTGAACGATGAGGTTGAGATCGTTGGTATTCACGAGGAGACTCGTAAGACTGTTGTAACTGGTATCGAGATGTTCCGTAAGCTGCTTGATCAGGCTGAGGCTGGTGATAACATCGGTGCTCTGCTTCGTGGTGTTCAGAGAACTGACATCCAGCGTGGTCAGTGTCTGGTTAAACCGGGCTCTGTAAAATGCCATAAGAAATTTACTGCTCAGGTTTACGTTCTGACAAAAGACGAGGGTGGTCGTCATACTCCGTTCTTCAACAACTATCGTCCGCAGTTCTACTTCAGAACCACTGACGTAACAGGCGTTTGTGAGTTACCGGCTGGTACCGAGATGTGTATGCCGGGCGACAACGTAGAGATGACTGTAGAGCTGATTCATCCGGTAGCTATGGAGCAGGGTCTTCGTTTCGCTATCCGTGAGGGCGGCCGTACAGTAGGATCTGGTAGAGTTGCTACTATCATCGAGTAATCAATGAATTAAACAAAGGTGCTTCTTGTATGCGCAGCAGGCAAGAAGATGTACCGTATATATATTATAAAGTCGCTTCCAGGAAGCGCATTGTGTCCAGACGTAAGAGATACCCCGGAACCGTAAGGTTTCCGGGGTTTTTCTGTTGTTTCATAGGAAATTGCGTTCTATGAAACAACAAACGCTCCGCGAGGATGCGTACTCGCGCGAAGCAGAAACATGTCGCAAGCGACCGCGCGAGATGCCCGAATGTGTCAAGGTACATTCTTTTTCACAGAATTTCAGCCTTTTACGCATTGTCGGTTGCCAGAAGTCCGGCGGCACGCAGGTTGGCAAGAAGTTCATTGAAGCGTTCAACGACATCTTCAGCACTTGTTGCATCTGCGACGGGAGCAGCGGCGGTAACGGTGGCGGCGGGACCGGTAGGACCTGTAGCGCCGGTAGGACCCGTTGCGCCGGTAGCTCCTGTAGCGCCGACAGCTCCTGCAGCGCCGGTAGGACCTGTAGCGCCAGTCGGACCCGCAGCGCCGGTAGCTCCTGTAGCGCCAGTTGGGCCGGTAGCGCCGTCAGCCCCGGTCGGCCCAGTCGGACCCGCAGCCCCGTCAGCGCCAGCCGGCCCAGTCGGACCCGTAGCGCCCGCAGCCCCGTCAGCGCCAGCCGGCCCAGCCGGACCCGCAGCGCCGGTAGCGCCGGTCGGCCCAGTCGGACCAACAGCCCCGGTAGTGCCGGTCGGCCCAGCTGGACCCGCAGGACCGGTAGCGCCGGTCGGCCCGGTCGGACCAGTCGGCCCAGCCGGACCCGTAGCGCCGTCCAGTCCATCGAGTCCGGCAGCACCAGTGGGACCGACAGGTCCGATCGGTCCGGGGCAGCCGCGTGGTCCTATGGGACCGGGACGACAGCAGTTGTAGGGTTCAAAAGAACCGGGACAGCCGCGATCGCGTCCGCAGCGCCCATAGCCGTTATTTTCATAGTCACTATCATCAAAATAGTAGGGAAAATTACATGAATGACGAAACATAAAAAACTCCTTTCCAGATTTAGGACATCCATCCTGATGTAGTATATGTGTGCGATGAAAGAGATGTGCATTAGCAGAAAAGGGCTGGGAAATTGAGGGCTGGGAACTGTGGAATATTATAAGTGTGGAAGACGGTAAGAATGAATGTAGGAAGTGTGGATGCCGCTGGATGGAACGACTCCCAGTCCGCTGCTCAGACCACTGCAGAGGTCGGAGAGAATGTCACAAGATAGGTAATCCGTTTGTTTTATGGTTTGAGGATATGGTTTGAAAGTATTCTTCATTTGTCAAAACCGCCGGAGAATCCGGGCGGATTTTTTTTGTTTCCTTATGATAATATAGTGCCTTATCATAGTTTCCCATTCGATCATAGCAGACGCAGAGCTGGATTAAAGGAATGAAATCATAGTAATCGGCTTCGATAAAGGCATTTGGATGATATTCTGGTCGGTCTTTGAGGGCAAGCTGGTACCAGAAAACAGCCTGGGAAATTTCTCCGAGGGAAAGTTTCAACCGTCCGATCTCACAGCAAGTTTTAGCACGTGGGCGGTCGTAGAGAAAACTCTGGAACAGGGAAAGCTGACTGGCAGCTATATTTCTGAGTATTTCATGGCAGCGCGCCAGAAGCAGACAGGCGTCCGCCTTATTTTCATACCACCCGTCCGGTTCGTTTAGGAAATGTTCCAGAACCGGGCGGGCTTTTTCGTATTGTTTGTGGTCGATGAGTTCGCGGGCGTAGTAGTATTGATGGCGCGGATCGAGCAGTTCGCCGTCTGCAAGCATTGTTTCATAGATTTTCAGGTTCCGGTCAGAATGGGTGAAAGCGGAAGCAGGCTTCCGGTGTTCGATCTGAATAGGAGAATAGAGAATTCTGCCGCGTGGCGCGATGGCTTCGTGGACGCGTCCTTTCCAGCGAAAATGCCGGTCCGTTCGCAGAATCCGTTCGCGATCGTAGGTAAATGCAGGTGTGCTGTCCGGCTGGAATCCAGCGATGTATTTCATCATGACAACGTCGGGCTGCGGGGATTTGCTTAAAGTTTCTTTCAACTTTAAAATCGCTGTAATCGATTCTGCGGGAACGACATCGTCGGCGTCGAGCCACATCCAGTATTCGGTTGTGACCTTTTCACAGATGAAATTGCGCGCGGCGGCGAAATCATCGTTCCACGGGTAGTGATAAATATGTTTGGTGTATTGCCGGGCGATTTCTACAGTTCGATCGGTGGAACCGGTGTCGGCGACGAGGATTTCATCCGCAAATTGTATGGCAGATGCTAAAACACGCGTCAAAACGGCTTCTTCATTTTTGACGATCATACATAGGCTGAGGCGGATCATGGGATCTCCAAAATCAATATCAAATTGATATTAAAATATGAAAGAAGTTTTTTGATGTGTACAGACATTATATATATAATTATATAAGGATAAACAGGAGAAAAGTAACGTTCTATTATTTTGCGGGTACTTTTGTAACTGTTCACAGGTAGGAATTTTCTGAACTGAAAATTCCGTACGATACAGTTTCGGCAGCAGATTTTGCCGATTTGGAATGCGTAGCATCGGCAAAATCCCGTTGCTGGGCACACGTGTGTGAACAGTAACGTACTTTTCTCCTGAAATGATGGCTGCAATTCACGCTGCGCTATTTAACAGCACTTGAAAAAAATATTATAGAGCTTCGAAAAAAGCATCGGTCAATTTCTGTATATTCAGATACGGGTTCTCATAATCAAAACTACGCATCCGTCCCTTGGCAGCCAGAACACCGAGCTGGATCGGCTCAGCGATATCCGAATTGAGCCGATCATCGAGCATACCGCTGATGAAACCGCCGGCAAAGGAATCACCGGCGCCGGTATCGTTGTTTAACTGGTACTGGTAGAGCTTTTTGTGGCGGACTGTGCGGATCTGACATACGCCGTCCTTAAAATGGATCAGCTCATGGCGGTCATCGTGCTTGACAATGAGGGTGCGGGTGGGATCCGGGTTGATCGCAGAAAAATACTCACAGAGGTTCGCGTAGAGCGGACGGGCGCTGCGGGCATTGAAGCCGAGGTTTTTCTTTTCGGATTTATTTAAGAAAACATAATCGGCATATGCGATCAGTGGCTGTAAGCGCTCACGGCGCAGCGATGTATACTCAAAACCAGGATCCATGCTGACTTTCATGGCAGGATTTAAATGTTTTGCCTGGATGACCGATTGCATGATTGCCTCGAATTGGTCGAAATCAGACAGGGATGACAGGTGGATCCAGCGGGCCTGCGCGAGGTACTCCGCCAGTGTGGTTCCCGTCCGGGCTTCCTGTTCATGGATGCGGTCTAAGAGAGTGTTGTTGGCACACGGCGCGATCTTGATGCAATTGCGCGTGTGATTATAAAGGCGGACAATCGATTTGGCAATCGCTTTGGAATATGGATCGTCGAAGCGCTCGCGCGTGGTAAACAGCCAGTCACGGTTATCCAGGTGCGCCAGCTCGGCGTCAATGTCATTTGTCTTGCCGAAGCGCAGATCGAATGGACTGGGCGTGCCGCACACGCCGACGTAAGCGACCTGCAGGTTAGGGAGAATATGCTTTGCCACTTTCAGGGTGATGAAAGCAGAACCGCCGATCTGGGTTGTGTATTCCTTGCCTTTTATCGCCAGCTCCTGAATATCGTTTTCCACATCGGAAATCGGGTTGCTTAAGTTCTCGTCGCCTCCACCGGCGGATGTCTCCACCAGATCAAGCCCGGTGCAGTGAAACATATAGTCATAATTGATAGCGCCAATGCAAATAATATCTAAACCTGCCATGAGATTCTACCTCTTTTGTCCGTGTATTTTTTAGTATTTAAAATGAAGAGCGGTGCGGGATTTTTGCTTTTTCAGCAGGATCTCGCACCAGCACCATTTACAGAATATAACACGGTTTTTCGTTTGTCAAATAAAATGTAAAATTAATGTAAAAAGGACGCGGAAAAGTGCCGAAAACCCTTTATTTATAAGAAAAAATGGCATTTTTTTATTAGAGAAAATAGTAACTGTTCAGTAGGTCTGCGCATTTACTGCGCGTGACTGTGAAGGTACTGAACAGTTACAGAAAATTAAAGAAAAAAATGGGTAGAAAGAGTGGAAAATGAGAATGGGAAAATAGGGGAGAAGGAGAAAAAGAGAGTGGAAAAGTGCGGATGGACAGAGAGTGTAATATTCAGTATAATTTGATGGAATAGAGATAGAACGGACAGGGGATGAAGGGAGGAAAGTGCGATAAAAGACCGAATCAATGAAAAGCAGAATGAGAAATCAGAGAAAATGCAAAGAGCGGTTTTAACCCGCCTCCATCTCAGCACGTTCTCCCTTAAATATTTAGCGCTTCTGGCGATGACAGCAGACCACATCGCGGTAATCTGCAGACCGGTTCCGGGATTCCGGGCATTTGGGAATCTGGCGTTTCCATTGTTCGCTTTTTTATTAGTAGAAGGATTTTTTCACACGCGAGATCGCAGGCGCTATGAACGGCGGCTACTTTTGGCGGCGGCTGTGTCGGAAATTCCGTATGATCTGGCATTTTCCGGACGGTGGATGGATGCACAGCACCAGAATGTCTGCCTGACCTTTTTTCTGGCGCTGGTTGCGATGGAGCTGTTAGAGCGGTATGGAAACGATATCTGGGAGAAGCTGGTGCTGACGGCAGTGTTCTGTACGCTGACAGAAGCGGCGGGAGCAGACGGCGGCGCATGGGGGATGGGACTGGTGCTGGCATTTTATTTTTGTGTAATAGGAAATTCAGGCACTAACGTGCCAAAGCACATTCTTTTTCATGAGAAAACGGCGGGGGTGTTTATGAAGATGATTGCCGCCGTCCTCATCGGCGCGTTCGCGTGGCAGGAACCCCTCTGGGTACTGGCGCTCACGGCTGTCTGTTTCATGTTATATGACGGCTCCAGAGGTCGGAGCAGATTTCGTTCCTTCTTTTATGTCTATTATCCGGCGCATCTTTTGACGCTGTATTTTGTGGGAAAATGGCTGGGATGACTTTTATCCTATGGGAATTTTTGACAATTTTCGGGCGTAAAACACGCCCTTTTTTTATTTCCAGGTCAGGCAAAAAAACTTGACAATAAAGTTAGTATGTGCTAACCTTATGTATGGGTTAGGAGGAACTAATGAAAATTAGTCTCATCTAATGAAAATTAGCTTTCTCTAACAACTGTTAGCAGGCACTAATGAAAATTAATGTACGCGAATCAATTAGATTACCGGCAGATGAAAACAGCCGTTTCCGCCAAGTGAGACATCATGACGGGCAGAAGGTGGAAAAACAGAGGAAGGAGAATCGTATGCAGGGAGCAATGCCGATTTCGATGGCAACCGTAGGAACCGCCTATACGATCAAAAAGATCAGCGGAAACACAGAGGTTCGTTCTCATTTAAAATCCATGGGGTTTAACGAGGGAACCGAAGTAAAAGTGATAACCCAGCTGGACGGAGACGTGATTATTCACGTAAAGGAGTCCAGAGTGGCTATAAATAAGGATCAGGCAAGACACATTCTGGTCTAAGACAAGGGAATGGGGATATTCCGGAGCAGGTTGTATGGTAGAAAAGCAGACGGAATCCCGAGTAAAAAATTGGAATGGTTAGGAGGAACAGAGAATGACGCTTAAAGATGCACAGGTTGGATCTACCGTCAAAGTTGTCAAGATTCATGGCGAAGGCGCATACAAACGCCGCATCATGGATATGGGCATCACGAAGGGAAGCGAGATTTTTATTCGAAAAGTAGCTCCGCTGGGCGACCCGGTAGAGGTTACGATTCGTGGATATGAGCTTTCACTTCGTAAAGCCGATGCTGAGTGCGTAGATGTTCAGACAGTTTAATAAGTTTGATTAAAAAAGCAGGAGGATGAAAAATGGCAATTCATATTGCTTTGGCGGGTAACCCGAACTGCGGTAAAACAACCATGTTTAACGCACTGACGGGTGCAAACCAGTATGTAGGTAACTGGCCGGGTGTTACAGTTGAGAAGAAAACCGGTAAATTAAAAGATGCTTCGGGAGAAGAGGTAAATGTAACGGACCTTCCAGGAGTTTATTCCCTTTCTCCGTATACACTGGAGGAAGTTGTAACCCGTGATTTTATCTTAAAAGAGAATCCGGATGTCATCGTAGACTTAGTCGATGCAACCAACATTGAGCGTAACCTGTATCTGACCACACAGCTGATCGAGACAGGTATTCCGGTTGTTATCGCTTTAAATATGTGCGATCTTCTGAAGAAGAACGGCATCAACATTGATGTAAAGGCACTGTCCAAGAAACTTGGCTGCCCGATCATTGAGACTTCCGCGCTGAAGAAAACCGGTCTAAAGGAAGTTATTGCAGAGGCAATCAAAGTTGCAAAGAGCCATGCTGCAGGCACTGTAAGCGCTATTTTCGAGGGCAGCGTAGAGGATAAAGTAAGCGCAATCGAGGCAGAGCTTCCGTCCAGCATTCCGGAAGCAGAGAAGAGATGGTACGCAATCAAAGTTCTCGAGAATGACAGCAAGGTTGTAGAGCAGCTTGGTCTTAGTGCAGACAACCGTTTCTCCCGTTACACCAAGGAGCTGGAGAAAGAGTTTGATGATGACGCTGAGTCCGTTATCACTGACCAGAGATATGTATACATCCAGAAGGTTATCGAGGAGACCGTAAAGAAACCGGCTCAGAAGATGAGTCTTTCGGATAAGATCGATAGCATCGTAACCAACCGTTTACTTGGTATTCCGATCTTTGTTCTTGTTATGTGGGCGGTTTACTATGTATCCGTTACTACCGTTGGTACATTCGTAACAGACTGGACCAATGATACATTTGTTGGCGCAATTCAGGGCTGGGCTGGCGATGCACTGGCAGCAGCAGGCGCTTCTGACCTGATTGTAAGCCTTGTAGTGGATGGTATCATCGGCGGTGTTGGTGCCGTTCTTGGTTTCGTTCCGCAGATGGCTATCCTGTTCCTCTTCCTTTCCATTCTGGAAGATTGTGGTTACATGGTACGTATCGCATTCGTTATGGACCGTGTATTCCGTCACTTCGGATTGTCCGGTAAGAGCTTCATCCCGCTGCTGATTTCTTCTGGCTGCGGCGTTCCTGGTATCATGGCGTCCAAGACCATCGAGCAGGACAACGACAGACGTCTTACCATCATGACAGCAACCTTCGTTCCGTGTGGTGCGAAGCTGCCGGTTATCGCTCTGATGGGCGGCGTTATGGCTGGTTATATGAGCGGCGACATGGATCTGGCTACTATGATGGCTCCGATCATGTACTTTGTAGGTATCGCTGCGGTTCTTGTATCCGCGATCATGTTAAAGAAGACCAAACCGTTCTCCGGCAAACCAGCTCCGTTCGTTATGGAGCTTCCGGCGTACCACATTCCGTCCGCTAAGACCGTTCTCCTTCATGTTTGGGAGCGTCTGAAGGGATTCATCATCAAGGCTGGTACAATCCTGTTCCTGGCTTGCGTTGTTATGTGGTTCCTGTCCTCCTTCGGATTTGTAGACGGTGGATTTGGTCTGGTAGAAGAATCTGCTGATTCTATCCTGGCTATGCTGGGCGGCGCTATCGCAATCCTGTTCCGTCCGCTTGGTTTCGGCGAGTGGCAGCCGGTTGCAGCTTCCATCACTGGTTTCACAGCAAAAGAGGCTATCGTTTCCACCATGGGCGTTCTGGCAAATGTATCCGAGGATCTGTCTGAGGAGACCGATGTCGTAGCAGCAGCAATCCAGACATGGTTCCCGACAACCATCGCAGCCTTTACATTCCTGCTGTTCAATCTGCTTGACTCTCCGTGTCTGGCAGCTATCGCAACGATGGCACAGCAGCTCCAGTCCAGAAAATGGTTCTGGTTCGCTATCCTGTATCAGAATCTCTTCGCTTACGCTGTATCCCTGATTGTATATCAGTTAGGTGGTCTGGTACTTGGCGCAGTTGCATTCAACGTATGGACTATCGTGGCAGCAGTCCTTCTTGTACTCATGCTGTTCATGCTGTTTCGTCCGGATCCATACAAGGATCAGAAGAGCTACACAAGAAGCTCTGTAGAGGCAGCTTCATAAGTTAGTTTCTAAATGAAAAATAAAACAGGTTCTGCCGTCCGGCCGGTGGTTTTGCGTTTCCGCTGACCGGGCATCGGCAGGTGCCTGTAATCATAAGTGATAAAATTAATCCTTTATAAGGCTGCCTCGGATAGCAGGATGAAAGTCTGCTGTTTGGAGGCAGTTTTATTCGATTTCAAAAAAGAAAAGGAGAAAGCATAGATGGGGGATTCATCTGGATCCATGTTTTATGGTGTGATTGGTTTTCTGGTAGTTTATTTTGTAGGATATTTTATCTGTCGTGTGTATGATAAAATAAAAAAGATACTCCGAAGCCATTCATCGAAAAGTCAGAGAAGAGAGGACGATAACGTATGAGACCGATTGATATTGGAATTTTAATTGTAGTAGCGATTTTGCTTTTGCTGGCATTACGTTCGGCGATCCGTCATTACACGGGAAAGGGCGGCGGATGCTGCGGATGCTCCGGTGGAAGCTGCGGTTCCTGCGGCAGCGATGGGAATGCTGGTGCGCGCGGCGAAGATCTTTCCAAGAAAGCGGTTACAGCGGGTACCCCGTCCAAGATCATGCGGATCGAGGGTATGCACTGTGCAAACTGCAAGAAATCCGTTGAAAAAGCCCTGACCGCCCAGAACGGCGTCATCCGTGCAGATGCGGACGTAGACAGAGGCATTGCCCGCGTGTTCTATGAGAATGGCGTGGACGATGCGAAGCTGCAGGAAGCGGTTGAAAAAGAGGGATTTGTGGTTAAGAATATTGAGACGGTTGTCTAAGAGAAAAAGTGTGATCCTGTTCTGGTGTTACTGTTCACGCAAACGTGCCCAGTAACGGAATTTGCCGTGGCTTCGCATTTAAATACGGCAAATTCCTGCTGCCACCACGTTTTCTTACGGCACTTTCGGTTCCAAAAGTGCCTACCCGTGTACAGTAACGTTCTGGTTTCAGATGTGCTGGATAGGTTTATTTTGTATCGCAAAATAAAAAGACTTGTGGTATACTTGGAAAAAATGATAAAACTTATACAGAGAGGCAGAACGTATGATCAAGATTATAAAAGAAGCACAGGTTCGAAGCGAGGAAGATAATCGGAATCTGCGAGAGACCGTGGCGGGGATTATTGGTGAGGTCCGGGGGCGCGGAGACGCGGCTCTGAGGGAGTACAATGAGAAGTTTGACGGATGTACCCGTGAATCGCTGCGGGTCAGCCGGGAGGAGATTGATGCGGCTTATAAGGAGCTGGGCGAGCAGGAGCTGGCGGATCTGAAAGCGGCGCATCACAATATTGAGGCATTTGCGAACGCGCAGAGGCAGACAGTGAAACCCCTTGACAATTTCAGCCCGGAGCCGGGAGTCTTTTTAGGACACCGCATCATTCCGGTGGAGTCCTGCTGCTGTTATGTGCCGGGCGGCAATTATCCACTGTATTCGACGGCACTGATGTTAGCGACTCCGGCGAAGGCAGCGGGAGTAAAACGTATCACCGCCTGCGCTCCGGTAGTGCGTGGAACGGGTCATATCAATGCCAGGACGCTGGTAGCGATGGATCTGGCTGGCGTGGATGAGATCTATGCACTGGGCGGTGCACAGGCGATCGCGGCATTTTCCTATGGAACGGGGAGTATCAAGCCGGTGGATATTATTGTAGGACCGGGTAACCGCTTCGTAACAGAGGCGAAACGTCAGTGCTACGGGCAGGTCGGCATCGACTTCGTAGCCGGGCCGAGCGAGGTCCTGGTAATCGCCGACGGAAAAGCGAGTGCGAAGGTGGTGGCGGCCGATCTGCTGGCACAGTCTGAGCATGATGTCAATGCGAAAGGCATTCTTCTGACAACGGATGAGGCATTTGGAAAGAGCGTGATTGAGGCGGTAGAGGAAGAGCTGAAGATTCTGGATACGGCAAAGATTGCGAGACAGTCCTGGGATACGTTTGGAGAGATCGGCGTGGTAGACAGCCTGGACGAGGCAGTTCAGTATGCGAATGAGTATGCACCGGAGCATCTGGAGATCAACGTGGAAGATCCGGATGCACTGATTCCGAAGCTGGTTAATTACGGCTCCCTGTTTATCGGTCAGAATACGGCGGAGGTATTTGGTGATTATGCTTCCGGAACCAACCACACACTTCCGACTCTTCGGGCGGCACGTTATACCGGTGGCGTCTGGGTTGGTACATTCTTAAAGACCTGTACCCACCAGAGCATGACCCCGGAGGCATCCGCGCGGATCGCACCGCTTGTATCGCGTATGGCGCATGGAGAAGGATTATCTGGACATGCAGCGGCTGCGGATGCAAGAAAATAGGAAAAATAGAAAATAATAGAATAAAACCCCTAAGATGCTGCAGCATCTGGGGGTTTTGTGTTTCAAAGCATACCGCCTGCTATTCTTGTCTTTTATTCCGGATAAACCAGTCTCTCTGGACCAATTCCGTCTAAGACTTCGCGCAGAAAGCGGTCAGCCAGCCAGTTTGCCATCGGCAGGTTCATATCGAGGTAGTTGCCGCAATCTTTTGCACAAGCACCCGGAACCTCGTCTTTGTAGTCGCGCATGAAAGTAAAGAGCCCTTTCATCAGCGGCACGATCTCCTCGGATGTCAGGTCGCCTGCGAGAAGCAGGTAGAAGCCGGTGCGGCAGCCCATCGGTCCGAAGTAGAGGACGCGGTCTTTCCACTCCTCGTTATTTCGCAGCCAGGTGGCAGCCAGGTGCTCGATGGTGTGAACCTCCGCCGTATTCATGACTGGCTCATAGTTGGGGCGTGTCATGCGGATATCAAAGGTGGTGATGACCTGATCGCCCACGCGATCCTTGCGGGATACATAGACGCCAGGGAGCAGTTTCAGATGGTCGATAGTAAAACTGGTAATTTTATCCATAAAAAAATACCTCCTAAATCAAAAATGCCTGTCCTTATTATATAAAGAAACAGGCATAAGAACAAGCACTTATTTTTTTGCAGTCTTAAAAACGCGGAAGCCAGCTACTACATTTAAAGCAAGAAACGCAGGAATACAGATAGACTCAATAGAGGGATAGATATCCTGGATACCGCTGATATCCTGAGTCATCATGCGAAGATTGATGTCATGAAGGGAAAGCAGCAGAAAGAGTGCAAAGCAGGCATAACTGCCAAGCGTAAGGATGGATGCCATAGTTTTACCTGTAAAAAAAGCAAGAATGGCAAGTAAAAAGCTTAGTGGGAATAAAACTAAAAGAAAGAGACTCATAAATCAATACCTCCTGTTAAGTAATAGAGACAGTATACAGGATGGAATAGACAACCGTGTTACTTATTCCTTAATAAATCCTTACATATGTATACTTGATGTTTGCATAATAAATAAAAATGAAAAACAATAGGCAGAAATGCATAAAAATGCATAAATGACGTATAAAACATAAAAAAATGTATAAAAAATCTCTTGACGCATAGAACTTTCCTATGCTATAATCTTTCAGAATATGAACAAGGGCGTTCATGGGCTTAGGCTCATGGACGCCTTTGTTGCAGAATCAGACAATTTATAAAATATGTCTCTAATGATGTAAAAAACGCATCTGAGGAAAAACAGATTTGCTCAAATGTGAGGCTATTGAGAATGAAAAAGTAAACTGCCTGCATGAAGCTATTCACAGGCGGGGTACGAGAGAGAAAGGAATGGTGACCAGATGGAGAAACCGGTATATCTTCTGTTGGAAAACGGCGACTATTTTGAGGGAAAAAGCTTTGGCGCTCCTTTACGTGAAGTGACCGGAGAAGTCGTATTTACAACCGGTATGACAGGATACCTTGAGACGATCACAGATCCCAGCTATTTTGGACAGATTGTCGTTCAGACATTTCCGTTAATCGGAAACTACGGAGTGATTCCGCAGGACTTCGAGAATGAAGAGGTATATTTATCAGCCTATATCGTAAAAGAGTGGTGTCAGGAACCTTCCAACTTCAGATGCAGTGGGGATCTTGACACCTTTTTTAAAGAAAGAAACATCCCGGGCGTCTATGGAATCGATACGAGAAAGCTGGCAAAAACCATTCGTGAATCCGGTTCGATGAACGGCTGGCTGACCGAGGTGAAGCCGCCGTATGACGCAAAAAAGCTGGAGGAAGTGAAAAACTTCCACATTACAAAGGCGGTTGAAACCGTTACACCAAAGAAATGTGAGATCAAACCGGCGGATGAGAAAGAAGAGTTCCAGATTGTGCTCTGGGATTTCGGCGCAAAGGAAAATATCATCCGCGAGCTGACCAGGCGCGGATGCCGCGTGGCTGACCTTCCGGCTGGTACGACGGCGGAGGAGATTCTTAAGATGAATCCGGACGGAATCATGCTTTCCAACGGTCCGGGAAACCCAGAGGACAACCCAGAGGTCATCGAGGAGATCCGAAAGATTACGAAGGCTGGAAAACCGATGTTCGGTATCTGCCTGGGTCATCAGCTTCTGGCGATTGCCAAGGGCGCGAAGACTGGAAAAATGAAATTCGGTCACAGAGGTGCGAACCAGCCGGTCAAGGATCTGACCACCGGACGCGTGTACATCAGCAGCCAGAACCACGGCTATGAGGTACTGCGCGATACGCTGCCGGAGGGCGCGGAGGAGACATTTATCAATGTCAACGACGGCACCTGCGAAGGCATCACCTACCACGATATGCCGGCATTTACCGTCCAGTTTCATCCGGAGGCGTGTGCAGGTCCGAAGGATACGGAAGAACTGTTTGGGCGTTTCATTCAGATGATGAGAGATTATAAGGAAAAGGAGGGCGCGTCATGCCGTTAAATAAATCCCTGAAAAAAGTTATGGTAATCGGTTCCGGCCCTATCGTCATCGGTCAGGCGGCAGAGTTTGACTATGCAGGAACGCAGGCGTGCCGGGCTTTAAAAGAGGAAGGTCTGGAGGTCGTTTTAGTAAACTCCAACCCGGCAACCATCATGACGGACAGCGCCATCGCGGATCACGTATACATCGAGCCGCTGACCCTGGAATTTGTCAAGAGAATCATTGAAAAAGAGAAGCCTGACAGCATCCTGTCCACCCTGGGCGGACAGACCGGACTGACACTGTCCATGGAGCTTGCCAAAGAAGGTTTCTTAAAGAGCCACAATGTAACGCTTCTCGGCGCGTCCCCGGAGACCATCGATAAGGCGGAGGACCGCCAGTGCTTTAAAGACACGATGGAAGCTATCGGTGAGCCGGTCATTCCGTCCAAGGTTGTCACCACCATCGAGGATGCACTTGATTTTGCCGAGGTTATTTCTTACCCAGTTATCGTGCGTCCGGCCTTTACCCTGGGCGGTACCGGCGGCGGTATTGCGGCAAATAAAGAAGAGCTTTACAACATCGCGGAGGCGGGTATCCGCCTGTCACCGATCAATCAGATTCTGGTTGAGAAATGTATTTCCGGATGGAAGGAGATCGAGTTTGAGGTAATGCGCGATGCCATCGGCAACGAGATTACGGTCTGCTCGATGGAAAACTTTGACCCGGTCGGCGTCCACACCGGCGACTCCATTGTTATCGCACCGGCTGTGACGCTGGCGGATAAGGAATACCAGATGCTTCGTTCCGCAGCGCTGAATATTATCCAGGCGATGGGTATCGAGGGCGGCTGCAACTGCCAGTTTGCGCTGAATCCGGAGAGCTTTGAATATGCCGTTATCGAGGTAAACCCGCGTGTATCCCGTTCGTCCGCCCTTGCTTCGAAAGCAACCGGATATCCGATTGCCCGCGTGGCAACCAAGATTGCGATCGGTTATCATCTGGACGAGATCCCGAACGAGGTAACCGGCGAGACGATGGCATGCTTCGAGCCGGCCCTTGACTATGTAACGGTTAAATTCCCGAAATGGCCATTTGATAAATTCGTTTACGGACGCCGGAAGCTGGGTACCCAGATGAAGGCAACCGGCGAGGTTATGGCGATCGGCCGCAACTTTGAGCAGGCGCTCATGAAGGCAGTCCGCGGCGCGGAGATCTCCCAGAACAGCCTAAACATGAAGAAACTGGCGCCGATGAGTGTGGAAGAGCTGAGAGAAAAAATTCTGGCGCAGGATGACGAGCGTCTGTTTGCAATCTATGAGAGCTTCAAGCGCGGCGTGACCGTTGCCGAGATTCATGAGCTGACCAAGATCGACGAGTGGTTCTTAAATAAACTGATGCATATCCTGTCCCTGGAACGCCGGATGCAGTCTGAGACTCTGAGCGATGCGCTTTATATGGAAGCCAAACAGAACGGATTCCCGGATGCAGTCATCAAGGAGATGACCGGGCTTTCGGAAATCAAGCATGTTCCGGCATGCTACCGCATGGTTGATACCTGCAGCGCTGAGTTTACGGCAAGTACCCCTTACTTCTACAGCACCTTCGGCGAGGAAGATGAGGCAGAAGAATTTATTAAAGAGAATGCAAGCGGAAAACCAGTTGTTATGGTATTTGGCTCCGGTCCGATCCGTATCGGTCAGGGTATCGAGTTTGATTTCGCATCCGTTCACTGCGTATGGTCGTTAAAGAGAGCCGGTTATGAGGTTGTCATCGTAAATAACAACCCGGAGACCGTTTCCACCGACTTCAACGTAGCAGACCGTCTGTATTTTGAGCCGCTGACACCGGAGGATGTGCTGGATATCATCCGGATCGAGAAGCCGATCGGCGCAGTTGTAGCCTTTGGCGGACAGACAGCGATCCGTCTGACAAAATGTCTTGTAGAGAACAATATTCCGGTTCTCGGCACTCCGGCAGACAGCATCGATATGGCGGAGGATCGCGGACGTTTCGCAGCCCTGCTGAAAAAATTAAATATGAAACAGGCAGCGGGTCAGACCGTTTACACTGAGGATGAGGCAATCCAGGCGGCAAATCATCTGGGCTATCCGGTTCTGATGCGTCCGAGCTATGTATTAGGCGGACAAAACATGATTATCGCGTACAACGACGCCGATATTCATGAGTATATGAAGATTATTCTCTCACACAAGATTGAGAATGCGATCCTGATTGATAAATACCTGATGGGTACCGAGCTGGAGGTCGACGCGATCTGCGACGGCGAAACGGTTCTGATTCCGGGTATCATGGAGCACATCGAGCGTGCGGGCGTCCATTCCGGCGACTCCATCGCGGTATATCCGGCATTTATGCTGACCGAGAGCCAGAAAGACCGTCTGGTGGACTATTCCATCCGTCTGGCGCTGTCCATGAATACGAAAGGCCTGATCAATATCCAGTATGTCCTGCATGAGGATACGATCTATATCATCGAGGTCAACCCGCGTTCGTCCCGTACCGTGCCGTACATCAGCAAGGTAACCGGCGTGCCGATGGTCGATCTGGCAACCCGCATCATGATGGGCGAGAAGCTGGCTGACATGGGCTACGAGACAGGTCTGTATCCGTGCTCTCCGTACTACGCAGTCAAGGTTCCGGTCTTCTCCTTTGAGAAGCTGTCCAACGTAGACACACAGCTCGGACCGGAAATGAAATCGACCGGCGAGGTACTGGGTATCGCCCGGACGATGGAGGAAGCGCTGTTCAAAGGCCTGGTAGCAGCCGGATATACGATGAAGCGCGAGGGCGGCGTCTTAATCAGTGTCCGCGATACCGATAAGAGCGACCTGCGCGAGCTGGTCAAAGAGTACGTGGCGATGGGATTCCACATCTACGCGACCTCCGGTACTGCAAGCCGGTTAAACAGCGTCGGCATTTCTTCAACGTTAGTCAAGAAGCCGAAGGAAGCCAAAGAGGGCGAGGAGACGACCATTTCCCTGCTGGAAGAAGGAAAGATCAGCTATGTGATTTCCACTTCCAAGACGGGACGCCAGCCGGGACGCGACAGTGTCCGCCTGAGAAGAAAGGCAGTCGAGCTTGGTATTCCGTGCCTGACATCGCTTGATACCGCGGCTGTCCTGGCGCTGACACTGGAAAGCAAGTACAACGAGGACAACGTTGAACTGGTAGATATCGCGCACATTGCACATGGTGCAGCGGCTAGAAAAGAGCTGGGCCAGATGGAAAAACCGGAAGAAATCCAGATTCCGGGTTATGTGCTTCAGGAGCATGAAAACGACTAAAAAGAACGATGGTCTGCATGGATTCTGCGTTTTGAGGGTTGCGGAATCCGTGCAGGCTGAAATCTTTTGCGAAGGCAAAATCTGACAGAATCATATATGACGGAAAAAAGTGGATTAATATTTAAAGAAAGGAAGAGGAGGAAAAGCAGATGGCAAAATTTATTTTTGTGACAGGCGGTGTTGTATCGGGATTGGGGAAAGGTATTACAGCAGCGTCTCTGGGCCGTCTTTTGAAGGCACGGGGATTTAAGGTAGCAGCGCAGAAGCTGGATCCGTATATCAACGTCGATCCAGGAACCATGAGCCCGTATCAGCACGGCGAAGTATTCGTAACAAACGACGGTGCGGAGACGGATCTGGATCTGGGACATTATGAGCGTTTTATAGATGAAGATTTAAACCGGTATTCCAACCTGACGACCGGTAAGGTCTACTGGAATGTGTTAAATAAAGAGCGCCGCGGCGAATATCTGGGCGAGACGGTACAGGTAATTCCACATATCACAAATGAGATAAAATCATTTATCTATTCCGTGCAGGAAAAGACCGATGCGGACATCGTTATCACAGAGATCGGCGGAACAACCGGCGATATTGAGTCACAGCCGTTCCTGGAAGCCATCCGCCAGGTGTCCTGCGAGGCGGGACGCAGCAACTGCCTCTTCATCCATGTAACCCTGATTCCATATCTGGAATCTTCAGGCGAGCATAAATCAAAACCGACGCAGCATTCGGTTAAACAGCTGCAGTCCTTTGGTATCATGCCGGATATCATCGTAGCGCGCTGTGACCGTCCGGTGGACGATCCATCCATTTTCCGCAAGATCGCACTGTTCTGTAACGTCAAAGAGGACTGCGTCATCGAGAACCTGACCCTTCCGGTTCTCTACGAGGCACCGATCATGCTGGAGGAAGCAGGACTTGCCAAGATCGTGCTTCGCGAGCTGGGCATCGAGAAAGCGCCGCAGGAGTGCGATCTGACGGAGTGGAAACATATGCTGGACCGAATCAAGAACAGCCGCAAGACGGTCAAGATTTCCCTGGTCGGCAAGTACGTCAAACTGCACGACTCCTATCTGTCGATCGTAGAATCCCTGCACCATGCCGGATGGGAAAATGGCGCGCAGGTGGAGATCAACTGGGTGGATAGTGAGACGATCACCCCGGAGACGGCACCGGAAATCCTGGGCGGTTCAACCGGTATCATCGTGCCGGGCGGCTTCGGCATCCGAGGCATCGAGGGCATGATTGCGGCAGCTGATTATGCGAGAAGAAACAATATCCCGTACTTTGGCATCTGCCTTGGTATGCAGATCGCGGCGATCGCATTTGCCAGAGGCGTGTTAGGCTATGAGGATGCGAACTCAACCGAGTTTGCGCCGGACAGCAAGCATCCGGTCATTGCCCTGATGGAAGAGCAGATGGATCTGGCTGACATGGGCGGAACGATGCGTCTGGGTGCATATCCGTGCCGCATCAGTCCGGATACGCTGATGATGAAAGCGTATGGAAAAGGTCTGATCGAAGAGAGACATCGCCATCGTTATGAATTTAACAACAAGTTCCGGGAAGTTTATATGGAGCATGGCGCTATCTTTTCCGGACAGTCTCCGGACGGTACGCTGGTAGAGGCGATGGAGATTCCGGGACATCCGTTCTATCTGGGAGTTCAGTACCATCCGGAGTTCAAGAGCCGCCCGAACCGCGCACATCCGATCTTCCGGGAGTTTGTGAAAGCGGCTCTGGAGGTAAAGGAAAAAAATTCTTAAAATATGGAGAAAATAAAGTATGAAGATCAACGAAAACTATAAAAATCTGGAAGAAAGCTATCTGTTTTCCACCATCGCTAAAAAAGTAGATGAATACACCAAAGCCCATCCAGAGGCAAAAGTAATCAAAATGGGTATCGGTGACGTAACCCTTCCGATCTGCCAGAAAGCAGCTGACGCATTTGCAAAAGCAGCTATGGAGCAGGGCAAGGCGGCTACGTTCCATGGATATGGTCCGGAGCAGGGATATGATTTTCTGCGCGTAGCAGTTCAGAAGTATTATGCGTCCTTCCAGGTTGAGGTGGCGGCGGAGGATATATTCATCAGCGACGGCGCGAAGAGTGATGTCGGAAATATCCTCGATCTCTTTGATGCGGACAACACGGTCCTGATCCCGGATCCGGTATACCCGGTTTACATGGATACGAACGTGATGGCAGGCAGAAAGATCGTATTTATGGATGCCAATGTGGAAAATGGCTTTCTTCCGATGCCTCCGAAGGGACAGAAAGCGGATATTATTTATCTCTGCTCCCCGAACAACCCGACTGGCGGTGTGTACAACCGTGAGCAGTTAAAAGAGTGGGTTGACTATGCGAACGAGCAGGATGCGATTCTTTTATTTGATGCGGCGTATGAGTCCTTCGTAGCAGATCCGGCGCTTCCGAGAAGTATTTTTGAGATTGAGGGCGCAAAGACCTGCGCGATCGAGTTCTGCTCCCTTTCGAAGCTGGCAAGCTTTACCGGAACCCGCTGTGGCTATACTGTGGTTCCGTCTGAATTAGAGCGCGGTGGTTCTTCCATCCGCAAGATGTGGCTGCGCCGCCAGACAACCAAGTTTAACGGCGTTTCCTACCCGGTACAGCGCGCCGCAGAGGCAGCTCTTTCACCGGAGGGCATGGCACAGTGCCGCGAGCACCTGGACGTATACCGCACCAATGCGAAGATCATGACAGAGACCTTAAAAGAGCTTGGAATCTGGCACATCGGCGGCGAAAATTCACCGTACATCTGGATGCAGTGCCCGAACGGCATGAAATCCTGGGAGTTTTTCGACGATCTGCTTGCCAAGGCAAATGTGGTCGGCACACCGGGCAGCGGATTTGGTAAGAATGGAGAAGGATTCTTCCGTCTGACTGCATTTGGTACGACTGCGAATACAAAAGAGGCAATGGAGCGGATCAAGAAGGTTTACGGAAAATAAATAGCTCTATTTTATAAATGAGGGGGCTGGTGCATCTGGGGCATTGTTATCCTATGCACCGTCCCCTTTTTGCTGCAGCAGGGAGGTGAGGACCATGGTGACCTTAAACGATTATCTGTATTCCGGCGATACGATGTTTAAGATTTTAAAGAATTACAGCCGGGATTTGAAAGCGGAGGCAAAACAGACAAACAATGAGATAGACCTGATACATGCAAATTTCCTGATTCAGATCCGGGAACTTTTGGAACACAATGATTTCCTGACGACCCAGTCACAGAAGATCCGGGAATTTTATATTCATATGGCAAAGGAATATCCGCTTCTGGCATTTAACTTTAAGGGAAGAATCAAGTCGCTGATCCGCTCGGAGGCGAAATTTAATGGATATATCGTCGAATATATTTATGACTGTTATACAGAACATAAGGCATTTCCGTCGATCTCCGATTTGAAGCAGAGATTGAGCTGTTTCCGCGACCTGATTGCGTACCGGATCGTGATTTCACTGCCGAAGTGTTACCTGAAACCGGGGGAATCGCAGCAGGAGGCAGATATCCGGTACCTCTACCAGATTGCGAATGAGCTTCCGGGATTTCTGGAGGAACGTGGGTTTACGGCGGAACCGGCTTACGGGGTGAAGGAGAGTACCTCCCCGTTGATGGATGAGGAGGTAAGGCCGTACTACCGTGATTATGTCTGCGGAAATAGTTCGGATGATTACCAGTCTCTGCATATTACGTTTTACGATAATTGTTCCAGAAGCTATGTGGAGGTACAGCTTCGCACAAAGCACATGGACGATATCGCGGAGATCGGCGTGGCCAATCATTTAAGCTACGAAAAGCGCCAGGAGGGCGAGCGGGCCAGGCGGGATGAGATACCGGAAGGTGCATGTATTTATTTTGATGAGGCATATGAACGCTGCCAGCGCCTGGTATCGCTCAATTTAGCTGAAGTGGATGTCAATATGTTTACGGCAATCAACAACGACCTTGTCAATGACGGCTGCGGGCTGTACCGGGGGCGGCTGATTCTGCCATATGAGCATTTATCGAGGCATCAGAATGAGCTGGTGGATTGAGGGGGTTCACGGGCAGGCATGAATCTAGTTGCGAATAGTTGACGAAACGGGAAGAATCATATATAGTTGCCTGTAAAGGAAAAATGACCGAAAATGATAGGGAGGAACCAGTTTATGGACCATACATCCTGCCGCCTGCGTCTGGCCGCTATCGCCGATGCACCTGCGATATTGGAAATTTATGCACAATATATGGACACGCCGATCACGTTTGAGACGGAGCTGCCGTCCCTGGAGGAATTTGAGGGGCGCATCCGGGCGATCACGGCAGAATATCCGTGGATTGTCTGCGAGGATGAAACGGGCAGAATCATTGGCTATGCATATGGGCATAAGCAGCTTGAGCGCGCGGCGTACCGTTGGAATGCGGAACTTTCTGAATATCTGGACAGTCGGGTGACGTCGAAGGGCATCGGCAAACGGATGCTTCTGGTGCTTTTAGAGCTTTTAAAGGCACAGGGCGTCCATACAGTCTACAGTCTGGTGACAAGTCCGAATGTGAAGAGCGATGCGATGCATAACGGATGCGGATTCCGGACGATGGGCGTGTGCAAAAATACCGGTTATAAGAGCGGAAAATGGCACGATGTTACCTGGTATGAGAAAGCGCTGCTGCCATATGAGGACGTACCGGCGGAGATGATTCCGATTGGGAAGATGGAGAAGGAGACGGTAGATAAGATTTTGGCGTCTTTTTGAACAGAGACATAAAACAAATCTGCATAAAATAAACAGGGCGTGTGAAAATGGAATTTCCTATTTTCACACGCCCTTATCAGTTCTCTTTTATTCACCAGCGCCGTAATGCGCTGTCCATTCATTCACTCAGATTAGTTGAAGTATCTCTTTAACAGACCCTCAAATGCCTTGCCATGTCTAGCCTCGTCACGAGCCATCTCATGAACGGTGTCATGGATTGCATCCAGGTTAGCAGCTTTCGCACGTTTTGCAAGGTCAAATTTGCCTTCGGTTGCGCCGTGCTCAGCCTCTACACGCATCTCCAGGTTCTTCTTGGTGGAATCAGTTACAACCTCGCCGAGAAGCTCTGCAAACTTAGCAGCGTGCTCAGCCTCTTCGTGAGCTGCCTTCTCCCAGTACAGACCGATCTCCGGATAGCCCTCTCTGTGAGCTACACGTGCCATCGCCAGGTACATACCAACTTCTCTGCACTCGCCTTCATAGTTAGCTCTTAAATCTTCGAGAATATCCTCGCTGACACCCTGTGCCACACCAACTACGTGCTCAGCTGCCCAGCTCATCTCGCTGGACTGCTCTTTGAACTTGGAAGCCGGAGCGCCGCATACTGGACATTTTTCCGGAGCAGCCTCACCCTCGTATACGTAACCACATACTGTACAGACAAATTTCTTCATAGTCAATTCTCCTTTTCTAAAATAAATTTTTAATTTCGTGTTTTATAGAAACAATAAATAGATAGTAAAGTTGTTTGCAACCATTCTGTTTCATAGGAGCTTTTAAAACGAAATCGTTTATTTGGCTTGAATGAAATCAGTAATGATTACTGATATTAAGATACCATAGATCCCTGTGTTTGTCAATGAAAAAATAGAAATAATTCTTATTAGTGTTTTTCCCTTTTCAAACACTCATCGCACATCCCATAGAAAAACACGGTATGGTCATCGATCGTTCCCGGCGCAAATTCTTTGGCGGCTGTCTCCAGCTCCTTGGTTGCTTCCATCGGAATATCCATGACCCGTCCGCACTGGCGGCAGACGTAGTGGTAATGTGGGGATGTATCATAATCGAAATGATCCGTGCCGTCGCCGCAGGACAGTTTCCGGATCTCGCCCAGCTCAACTAACAGGTTTAAATTGCGGTAAACGGTTCCAAGGCTGATATTCGGAAACTGTTCCCGGATGCTGGTGTAAAGGGCGTCGGCGGTCGGATGATCCTTCCGGCTCATCAGGCAGGCTTTGATCGATTCGCGCTGACGGCTGTATTTTAAGGTTTTCATAAGCGACACTCCAATCCTTCTAAATAATATTGATAATGATTATTATTTATATTATGCGTCCTGACGCGATGAAAGTCAATCTTTTTTCAAAGATTTCCGTGAGAAATTTTAGAGTCAAATTTCAACATCACCGATGCATAAAAGATCCCGTCCTCATACCGGAAATCCACCAGGCCCTGGTACCGCTCAGCGATCGAACGGATGGAGGCGGTTCCCGTGCCGAACCCGTCATGTTTGGTCGAGCGGAACCGCCCATTTTCCTCGATCGGCGGATGGCAGCAGGTGTTGTCAACGGCGATCACGATGTGACCGGCATCCTCCTGGGCGCAGATGCGGATAAACGGCGCGCTGTCTGTACATTCCCGACAGGCGTCGAGGGCATTTTCCAGAAGATTGCCGAAGATCGAGCAGAGCTGTGGCTCACCCAGCGGGAGAGAGGGCGGAAGCTGGATGCGGACCGAAAAATCGACTGACGCCTTGCGCGCCTCCTCGCCGTAATAGCTGATAATCGTGTTGACCGCATAATTTTCACACCAGGTCCGCGCAGTGTCCGGCGGAAGCGTCATACGGTATTGTTCGATGTAGGTATTCAGATCCTCCGTTTTCCCGCTTTGCAGGTAATGCTCGATGAGATTTAAGTGCTGGCGCAGGTCGTGGCGCGCCTCCCGCACCTCTTCGATGTGGCGGGAAAGCTGCTGATACTGTGTGTACTGCATCGCCAGGAGCGTGTCCTGCTGCGCCGCGCGTTCTTCCAGCTGCGCCTGCTGGCGGACTGCATTGAGCGCTTCCAAAAGGACATAGTAGATAAGAATTGTCATGGCAAAGAGCCAGAGCCGCGTGAGGATAAAACGGAACTTGCGGACGGTATCAATGTTTAAATCAAAGTTATAAGCGCAGATAATCAGGGTACATGAAAATGGAATAAACCAGACTTTCTGCCAGAATGCGGAGCTGTCTACCTGAAAAACGCGTTCCGTGGCATTTTTCATAAATTTGAGCCCGAGAGGGAGCGTCAGAAACAGAAGAATCGAGATGAGCAGCAGGCTTTGATCGCGGAGTGAATAATAGGTAATGCTGGGATCGTAGAACAGACGGCTTTCCAGAAAGAAACAGATGCCCCGGACTGTGACAAAATAATTCAGGATGAAGTTTCCCAGAAACAGAAGTTTCCAGAAATTAGCCTTCACACATAAAAAATAGATCGCCAGAGAAACGAGGGCAAACACCGTGTCGGTGACCCGGGTCGGTTTACCGTGGCTGATCAGGTAGGTATACAGGGAGGACTGGAGCAGCTGACCGATAAAAATGAACAGAATCAGGATTTTAATCGGAAATCGAAGCTGCTTTTTAAATGGCAGAATCGATAAAATAAAAAAAGGAATGGAATAGACGGTTTCAACGAGAAATGCCTTGCCAAACACAGACCAGTTCATAGAGTACCTCCCTTCCGCAATGTGTCAAATAAGTAGGTTGCAAATGCTTCCTTTGTCTCTTTTTTCTTCCGGCGGCTGCAGAAAAAGCAGCTACCGTTTTTCAGATGGACAGAACCGTCCTCGTCCACCGAGGTAACATGTGAAAAATTGATAAGCAGCCCGCGTCCGCTCATGTAAAAACGACTGCCCTTCGGGAGCAGTGCCATCAGATCCGAAAAAGAGAGCCGTGTGGCGGCATCGCCGGAGCTGGTATGGATGATCAGCCGGTGGTTCTGCGTCTCCGCGTACAGAAAATCGTCGAGCAGAATCCGCTGCGTGGATGCCTGTCCCCGTCCGAGCGCCACCTGAATTTCGATGTAGGCAGGCGCGGCGAGAAATGTCCGGATCTCATCGAGACACCAGGCAAGTGCCTTTTCCTCCACCGGTTTTAAGAGATAATCAAGGGGATGGGCACGGTAACCCTGCAGTGAATAATCACGTTCCGTTGTAGTGAAAACGATGGGGAGACGTTTTTCGCGCTTGCGAAGCTCCAGCGCCGTGTCAATACCATTGCGCCCGTCCCGGTCCAGCATAATATCCATAAAAACCGCATTAAAAAGCCTTGGACGGAATGCTTCCAGAAATGCCTCGCCGCTCTCGTAGCAGTCAAAGTACACCGTTTCCCCGTGCTTCTCCAAGTTCTCCTGTATCAAATGAATCAGATGATTCTGATCTATCTTCAAGTCCTCAACAATCGCAAAATGCATCAAAGCTCAACCGCCTGCCACTCAAAATGTGTGTAAATAGACTCACATCGAGATGTTGTAAGTTCTCACGAACATTACTTACTGCTTCATCGTATATGCTTTTACAATCTGTAAACAGATATGCTACTCACAAGTTCTTGTATACTCCACAGTCGTTAATTCCCGAAATAGCCTTCGGTACATACTTACATTTGCTTTTCATTATGCAATCTTGTAAGTTTTAGCATCTTTTAAATTAAGTGCCGCATTGAGATCCCTATCTGCAACATAGCTACAATCACATCTGTAGATTCTATCTGAAAGTTTTAAATCTTTCTTTATAGAACCGCAACAATGACATAGTTT
>NZ_QUIH01000005.1:296536-305166 GCF_003479985.1 Clostridium sp. AM43-3BH | reverse complement strand
GAAAAGCAGGGATGGGAGGTTGTGGCAGTCTATCAGGACGATGGCTTCACAGGTCTTAATATGGAGCGTCCTGATTTACAGAGAATGTTGAGAGCCATTGAGCGCAGGCAAATCAACCTTGTCATCACGAAAGACCTCAGCCGACTGGGGCGTAACTATCTGCAAACCGGGCATTTGATTGAGGACTTTTTCCCAAGAAATGGTGTCCGCTATATCGCCATGAATGACGGTATCGACACCCTGCGGGATAACAACGATATTGCCCCGTTCAAGAATATCCTGAACGAGATGTACAGCAAGGATATTTCCAAGAAAGTCCATTCCTCTTATCTTCTGAAAGCGCAGAAAGGACAGTTTACCGGGTGTCTTGCCCCGTTTGGGTATCGGAAAGACCCGGAGGACAAAAACCATCTGCTCATTGACGAGGAAACCGCCCCGATTGTGCGGCTGATTTTCGGATATGCCCTGAACGGTCATGGTCCGAACTATATCCGCAGACGGCTGGAGGAAGAAAAAATCCCCTGCCCCACATGGTGGAACCGGGAACGGGGGCTTCGCAATACCCGAACCAAATGGGAAAAGAAAGACCCGGAAAACGGACGGTATATGTGGGACTTCTCCGTTATCAAAGACCTTTTGATGAATCCCGTTTACACCGGGGCGATTGCTTCCCAGAAAAAAGACTACCGTTTCAAAATCGGCACGATTGGGGAAAAGAAGCCGGAGGACTGGATTGTAGTGGAGGGACAGCATGAACCGCTGATTGACCGCATGAGCTTTGACATTGTGCAGAACAAGCTGAAATCCCGCCAGCGTCCGGGGCAGACCAATGAAATCAGCCTGTTTGCCGGACTGATAAAATGCGGCGAGTGTGGGAAGTCGCTGACGATACGCTATACAAACGCAAAACATCCCCAGCAGATTTATTCCTGCAAGACCTACAATGCCTTTGGAAAGAACCACTGCACCCAGCACCGGATTGACTATGACACCCTTTACAGCCATGTGCTGCGAAAAATCCGGGAATGTGCCAGAGCTGCCCTGATGGACGGGAAAGCGGTTGCCGACCGCCTGACTAATACCTGTGAAGCCGAGCAGCGGGAACAGCGGGAAGCAATGGAACGCTCCCTTACAAGGGACGAGGAACGGATTGAGGTTCTGGATAAAATGGTCATGCGGCTTTATGAGGATATGATTGCAGGGCGTATCAGTGAGCAGAATTTCAACACCATGCTGGAAAAGACACAGACCGAGCAGACGGAGCTTAAAGCAAAAGTGTCCGAGGGCAGGAAGCGGCTGTCCGATGAAGCCCAGCTTGCCAATGACGCAAAACAATGGGTGGAAGCCATTCAGGAATATGCCAACATCACAGAGCTGGACGCAGCCACCCTTAACCGCTTAATCAAAGAAATCGTCGTGCATGAGCGCATTGACGAAGATAAAACAAGACACATTTCTATCGAAATTCATTTTAATCTCAAACCCATCCCAGAGGTGGAACAGGTCACTGCCTGACCTGTCCTACCGGGACGGTTCTCTTAAAAACACCATATAGATTTTTTGTACGCCGCCGCCCGCCATCGAGCAGAGTTTTACACCTAATTGGGGATAAAACAGCTCATGGCTGGCGGCGGTGTTGCCCTCATCGGCACCACCCTTGTACCTCTGCTCTCCGGACTGTTCGGTTAATCACAAAACAAGGAGGTAATCGCCTTTGGACAGCATACTCCAACAGATCACAGACTGGCTGAAAGAAATGCTCGTTTCAGCTATTATGGGAAATCTGTCGGGGATGTTTGAGTCCGTCAACAACCAGGTTGGCGAGATAGCAACCTCCGTTGGCATGACCCCGGCGAATTTTTCGCCGGGTGTCTTTGCCATGGTACGAAACATCTCCGAGTCAGTGATTATCCCAATCGCAGGCTTGATTCTGACCTTCATTGCCTGTTATGAGCTAATTCAGATGATTATTGACCACAACAATCTGGCAAATTTTGAAACCTGGATCTTCTTCAAATGGGTGTTCAAGACTTTTGTTGCGGTCATGTTAATCACAAACACATTCAATATCACGATGGCTGTGTTTGATGTGACACAGCACGTTATAAACGCAAGCGCCGGTATCATATCCGGAAATACTGCCATAGATGCTTCGGCATTGGAAACAATGGAAGAAACGCTGATGGCAATGGATTTGGGTCCTTTGCTCGGCTTGTTCCTGCAATCCTTTATCGTGCAGGTCACGATGTCCGCTTTGGCAATCATCATCTTTGTGATCGTCTACGGTCGAATGATTGAAATTTATCTGATGGTCAGCCTTGCCCCGATTCCGCTTTCCACTTTTGGAAACAGAGAACAGAGCAATATCGGACAGAATTATCTGCGTTCGCTGTTTGCAATCGGATTCCAGGGATTCCTGATTATGATCTGCGTGGGCATTTATGCGGTGCTGATTCAGTCTATCGCATTCAGTGATGACATCATCGGTTCTATCTGGGGTGTTATGGGCTACACCGTCCTTTTGTGCTTCACCCTGTTTAAGACTGGTTCGCTTGCGAAGGGTGTATTCAGCGCTCACTAAGGGAAGGAGGAAATTGTTTGGCAGCGTATATTCCCGTACCTCGTGACCTGACGAGGGTAAAAACAAAAGTGTTCTTCAATCTGACGAAACGGCAGTTACTTTGCTTTGGTGCGGCGGCGCTCATCGGAGTGCCGATTTTCTTTCTGGTCAAAGCAACCGGAAATGTGAGCCTTGCAGCACTGTCCATGATGATCGTCATGTTACCGTTGTTCTTTCTGGCAATGTATGAAAAGGATAGTCAGCCGTTGGAAGTGGTTGTAGAACACTTCATTCAGACCAAATTCGTTCGTCCCAAGGTTCGCCCTTATCAGACGGACAACTATTATGACGCTTTGATGCGTCAGTACAAACTGGAAAAGGAGGTTGAACGAATTGTTTTTCAAAAAGAAGCCACAGGCAAGAAACATCAAAATGCCTGCAAATCTGAATCGGAAGCAGCAGCGAGAAATTAAAGCTGTTGTGGAACGGGCAAAGAAGGACAACGGTATTCCGCAGACTGCACAGCAGTCCATTCCCTTTCAGAGAATGTTCCCGGATGGCATCTGCCGTGTCACTGACAGTTATTACACCAAGACCATTCAGTTTCAGGACATCAACTATCAGCTGGCACAGCAGGAAGATAAGACTGCCATCTTCGATGAGTGGTGCAGTTTCCTGAATTTCTTTGACAGCTCCATTCACTTTGAGCTTTCCTTTATGAACCTGAGTACCGATGCTGAAAGCTTTGAAAAGAGTATCCGTATCCCGTTCAAGAAGGACAGCTTCAATCCCGTCCGTGCCGAGTATAGCCAGATGCTGAAAAAGCAGTTGGCGCAGGGCAACAACGGCTTGACCAAAACCAAGTACCTGACATTCGGCATTGAAGCCGAATCCATGCGGCAGGCAAAGCCGAGACTCAACCATATCGAAAACGATCTGCTCAATAACTTTCGGCGTTTGGGTGTCATTGCCACTACCATGAACGGCAAAGAGCGGCTGCATCTGATGCACTCTATGTTCCACATGGGTGATAATGATAAGTTCTTCTTCGATTGGAAGTATCTTGTGGAATCCGGGCTGTCCGTAAAGGACTTCATTGCTCCGACGGCGTTTGCCTTTAAGACCAACCGCACCTTCCAGATGGGCAGTATCTTCGGTTCGATGTCTTATCTGGCAATTACGGCATCAGACCTGTCTGATCGTATGCTGGCGGATTTTCTGGATATGGAATCCACGCAGATCGTGACCATGCACATCCAGTCGGTTGACCAGACTGCGGCGATTAAGACCATCAAGAGAATCATCACCGAGCTTGACCGTTCCAAAATCGAGGAACAGAAAAAGGCTGTGCGTTCTGGCTATGACATGGACATTATCCCATCTGACCTTGCTACCTATGGTAAAGATGCGAAGTCACTTCTGAAAGAATTGCAGAGCCAGAATGAGCGAATGTTCATGGTGACATTTCTGGTGCTGAACACCGGGCGCACCGAGCAGGAACTGGAGAACAATGTGTTCCAGGCACAGAGCATCGCCCAGAAGCATAACTGCAATCTGCGTCGTTTGGATTTTCAGCAGGAATCCGGACTGATGAGCAGCCTGCCTTTGGCACAAAACCTGATTGAGATTCGTCGTGGCCTGACTACCAGTTCCACGGCTATTTTTGTGCCTTTCACCACGCAGGAGCTGTTCCAGAATGGTGGAGAAACGCTCTATTACGGGCTGAATGCTCTGTCGAACAACCTTATCATGGTGGACAGAAAGAAGCTCAAGAACCCCAACGGACTGATTCTGGGTACTCCCGGTTCCGGTAAATCCTTTTCCGCAAAGCGTGAAATCACCAATGCGTTCCTGGTTACGGATGACGATATTATCATCTGCGACCCCGAAGCGGAATATGCGGCTCTGGTTCACAAGTTCAATGGTCAGGTGGTAAAAATCAGCTCCTCCAGTACCAACTATATCAACCCTATGGACATCAACCTGAACTACTCTGAGGATGACAACCCGGTAGCACTGAAAGCTGATTTTATCCTGTCCCTCTGTGAGTTGATTATGGGCAGTAAGGATGGCTTGCAGCCTATCGAAAAGACGGTTATCGACCGTTGTGTGCATCAGATTTACCAGAGATATTTCGACAATCCTGCCCCTGAGAATATGCCGATCCTTGAGGATTTGTATGATGCCCTTCTGAAACAGGACGAAAAGGAAGCCCACCATGTAGCGACCGCCTTGGAAATCTATGTTAAGGGTTCTCTGAAACTGTTTAACAACAGAACCAATGTGGATATTCAGAATCGTCTGGTGTGCTTCGACATTAAGGAGCTGGGCAATCAGCTGAAAAAAATCGGTATGCTGATCGTTCAGGATCAGGTCTGGGGGCGTGTAACTGCCAACCGTTCTGCCGGTAAATCGACCAGATATTATATTGACGAGTTCCATCTGCTTCTGAAGGAAGAACAGACGGCAACCTATTCCGTAGAAATCTGGAAGCGATTCCGTAAATGGGGCGGCTTGCCGACCGGTATTACTCAGAATGTCAAAGACCTGCTTCGTTCCCCGGAGATTGCCAACATCCTCGAAAACTCTGATTTCATCTATATGCTGAATCAGGCAAGCGATGACCGAAGTATTCTGGCACAGCGGTTGAACATTTCGCCGCATCAGCTGTCCTATGTAACCAACTCCGGTGAGGGCGAAGGACTTCTGTTCTATGGCAATGTGATTCTGCCGTTCATTGACCGATTCCCGACAGATCTGGAACTGTATCGCATTATGACCACGAAGTTAAACGAGGTGGCACAGGAAAAGGAGGCGTAATGTATGGCGAAAAGACCTACACGACTCCGTTTTACCGAAGATGACCTTGCAGATTCTCATGTGAAGAAAGCTGCCGACCGTGCAGATAAGGCGGTTGATAGGGCTGAAAAAGCGGCAGACAAATTGGCTTCTAAAAAGGCAAAGCCGAAGCTAAAGCTGGAAACAGATGCAGCCGGTTCCCGTAAAGCAAAGCTCCGTTTTGAAAAAGCGGAGTTTACGGAAATCGAGCGCCCATCTGTGGCAAAGCACATGGCAAGCCGTGGTGCCGCAGTCACGCTCACATCCAAAGCACATCGGGCGGTGTCAGAATATGAGGATGATAATATCGGCGTTCAGGCTGTGCAGGAAACGACCAAGGCTGTTGAATCCACTGTCTATACCGTCGATCATGCCGTTTACAGTCACAAGCTGAAAGCCTACGACAAGGCGGAAAAGCTGGTTGAGAAGTCAGATAAAGCAAATGTAAATGCCCTGTATGAGAAGTTCAAAAAGGACAACCCCGATGCCGGTTCCAATCCCTTTTCCCGTTGGCAACAGAAAAGGGCAATCAAGAAAGAATATGCTGCCGCCAAAGCCGGTAAGAATACCGCTTCGACAACGGCTTCTGCATCTAAGGGTGCAGGCAAGGCAACGGGCAAAGCAGCTCAGGGAGCCAAGAACATCACAGAAAGAGTAACGGAGTTCTGCACCACACACTCTAAAACGATTCTGTTTGTTTTGATTGCCGGACTGCTTTTTATGATACTCTCAGGGATGTTCTCGTCTTGTTCGGCTATGTTCCAAGGCGGCACACAGATCATTCTGGGAACTTCTTTTACTGCAAAAGAGGAAGATATTATTGGTGCGGACAATGATTACAAGGCTTTGGAAGCTGCGCTCCGCAATAAAATCAATAATATCGAGCGTACTCATAGCGGATATGACGAGTACCGGTATGACCTTGATGAAATCAACCACAATCCTTATGAGCTGGCGGCGTATTTGACGGTGAAGTTTGAGGATTACACCAGAGATGAGGTGCAGGCTACCCTGCAATGGCTATTTGAGCAACAATATGAGCTGACCCTGACGGAAGTAGTAGAGATTCGTACACGAACAACATCTTCTACTGATCCCGAAACGGGAGAGACAACAACAGAGGAAGAAGATTACGAATATTATATTCTGAATGTGAAGCTCAGAAATAAGGGCTTGAACAGTGTGATTTCAAATTCCGGCTTGTCGGAAGATGATATGGAGCGATATAGAATTTTGCTTCAGACAAGGGGCAACAGACCGGATATTTTCGGAAATGACATTTACGCCACCCCTGGCGGCGAGTACACCGATTATGATATTCCGGGCGAAGCGCTGACAGACACAAGATTTGCCAATATGATTCGGGAAGCTGAAAAATATCTGGGATACCCGTATGTGTGGGGCGGCAGCAGCCCGTCTACCTCCTTTGACTGCTCCGGATTTGTTTCCTATGTAATCAATCACTGCGGAAACGGTTGGAGTGTTGGTCGTTTGACCGCAAACGGTTTGATGGGCGTATGCGACATTATCCCGAAAAGCTCTGCCAAACCGGGAGATTTGATTTTCTTCCAAGGCACTTATGATACCTCCGGTGCATCACACGTTGGTATCTATGTTGGCAATGGTATGATGATCCACTGCGGAAACCCCATTTCCTACGCTTCTATCGAATCGAATTACTGGCAACAGCATTTTTACTGCTTCGGCAGAATCAGAAACTAAAGGAGGGATGGCGATTGAGTGCCAAGTTAGACAGAATAGGTGCAGACCTTGAAAAAGCCCGTAAGAAACGGGCAGAATGGGATGCTAAGGTGAAAGACCTGGAACGCAGATACCGTGAGGAGGAAAATTCCGAAATCCATGAGATGGTTCATGCTGCGAACCTGAATCCCGAACAGCTTTCCGAGCTGCTCCGTATGTTTGCTGCGGATATGGCTCCGAAGCCTGATACGATCAATACTATGAATGAGGAGGAAACGCAGAATGAGATTTAAGAAAATTGGAGCCGCATTGCTGGCGTGTGCAATGTGTTTTGGCGTGTTTTCTACAACGGCATTTGCCTATGTAGATGAAAGCGTAGCGACTGAAGAACCTGCGGTCGAAGAAAAAGTTCCCGAAACAGAGCCGGAGGAGCCGATGCTACCGCTTACTCCCGACGGCAATCTGACTTTGGTTGATGACGCTGGCTCGCCTACGAAAAGCGGAAAGCAGTTCATTACCGCTGTAACCAAAAACGGAAACTACTTCTATATCATCATTGACCGTGATGATAAGGGCGAGGAAACCGTGCATTTTCTGAATCAGGTGGATGAAGCCGACCTGCTCAAGCTGATGGACGAGGAAGAAGTTGCAGAGTTCACCAAGCCGGTTGAGGAAACAAAGCCGGAAGTAGTTGAAACAGTTCCTGAAATTACAGAACCGACACCGGAGGAAAAGCCGAAATCCACAAATATGCTCCCGGCGATTCTTACTCTGATTGTGCTTGCCTGTGGTGGTGGATTCTTCGTATTTAAGAAAGTCCAGGAAAAGAAGAAGGCACAGGAAGCGGCAAAGCCTGACCCAGATGCTGATTATGTGGACGATGACGAGGACTATGGGTACGATCCGGAGTTTGAGGACGACGATGAAGATAGCTCCGTCGATGAAGATGATAATGAACCTGTGTAAACAGGATAGGCTTGATGCCTGGGGCAGCCTTCGGGTTGCCTTTACATAGTTTCCGCTTTCAAAAAATAAAAAAATTTGCGTTTTTGAAAGTGACATCTTGCATATACTATTAGCAGACAGTATAATAAGTACAGCGAAGCGGTTTCGAGAAATGAAAAAACTTCAATTTTTGAAAGCGGGTGACTATATGAAAACAATCACGAGAGCAAAATATCTCGATAGAATCATTGAACTGAATGGTACTCCTGACATCAAGATCATCACGGGCATTCGTCGATCTGGTAAGTCCAAATTGATGCAGGCGTATATTGCGTATCTGAAAAGCAATTTTGAAAACATCAATATTATCTTCATCGACTTCATGGATTTGGCGTATGAAGAAATCAAGGAATACCATGCCTTACACGCCTATGTGGAAGAACATTATCAGGAAGGAAAAACGAACTACCTGTTTGTAGACGAGGTTCAGATGTGTCCCAAGTTTGAGTTGGCAATCAATAGCCTGTACTCTAAGGGAAAATACGACATCTATGTAACAGGCTCTAATGCTTTCCTGTTGAGTGCA
>NZ_QUIH01000005.1:0-296526 GCF_003479985.1 Clostridium sp. AM43-3BH | reverse complement strand
ACGACATCTATGTAACAGGCTCTAATGCTTTCCTGTTGAGTGCAGATCTGGCAACTCTGTTTACCGGACGCTATATTGAAATTCATGTGTTTCCTTTCAGCTTCCAGGAATATTGCCAGTATTATGATGATATTAGTGACAAAGATAAGCTCTTTGATGAGTACGCTATCAAGGGCGGTTTAGCAGGTTCCTATGCTTATAGAACCGAAAAAGACAGAACAAACTATATCAAAGAGGTCTACGAAACGATTGTTACAAGGGATTTGGTACAGAAATATACTCTCCCGGACACTTTGGTTTTACAACGTCTGAGCGAGTTCCTTATGGATAATATCAGCAACCTGACTTCTCCGAATAAGGTCAGTCAGCTACTGACAGCAAATGAGACTCCAACCAATCATGTAACCGTCGGCAAGTACATTAAGTATTTGTGCAATGCTTTTGTATTTTATGATATTAAGAGATATGACATCCGAGGTAAGAAATACCTTGAAAGCTCTGAAAAGTTCTATTTGTGTGACAGCGGTATTCGATATGCAATACTGGGAAGCAGAAATATAGACTATGGCAGAGTATATGAAAACGTTGTTTGTATCGAGCTTCTTCGCCGTGGATATGATGTCTATGTCGGCAAGCTCTATCAAAAGGAAATCGACTTTGTTGCTCAGAGAGGTAGCGAAAAGATTTATATTCAGGTCAGCGACAACATTTCCGGGCAGGAAACATTTGAGAGAGAATGCTCTCCTCTGCTTCAGATTCGAGACGCTTATCCGAAAATGATTATTGCCAGAACCAAACATCCCCAATATAGCTATGAAGGAATCGAAATTCACGATATAGCCGATTGGTTGCTACAAGAATAAGCAAGGTGAAATATCTCCGTCATTCTCTTTTGAAATGATGGAGATATTTTTATTATGACGGAGATTGTAGAACAGAAAATTGTATCAGGTTGCAAAAATCCTTTCCGAACTTTTTACATAGCAGTCATGCACTACGGTGTGTGGCTGCTTATTTTTTTGTGAAAGGAGCAGATGCAAATGAAATTAGTTTTGGCTGAAAAGCCTTCGGTTGCACAGAGTATTGCCAAAGTGTTAGGTGCTGCCAAGCGTGAGGATGGCTACTTAGAGGGAAACGGATATGTGGTCAGCTGGTGTGTAGGGCATTTGGTGGAGCTGGCACAGCCGGAAGTCTATGATGCGAAGTACAGCAAATGGGCTTATGCAGACCTTCCTATCTTCCCGATGGACTGGCAGTATGAGGTTTCTGCCGGTACGAAAAAACAGTTTGGGATTCTGAAAAAGCTCATGGCCAGAGAAGATGTTGCGAGTCTTGTGTGTGCAACAGATGCCGGTCGTGAGGGCGAGCTGATCTTTCGGTTGGTGTACCACAAAGCCGGGTGCAGAAAGCCGTTTGAGCGGCTTTGGATTTCCTCGATGGAAGATGTAGCAATCAAGGAGGGCTTTGAAAATCTCAGGTCTGGAACGGAATATGATGCTTTGTATGAAGCAGCACTGTGTCGAGAACGAGCCGACTGGATTGTTGGTATTAACGCTACTCGACTTTTTTCGACCCTTTACGGGCAGACCCTGAATGTTGGTCGTGTTATGACCCCTACCCTTGCTATGGCTGTTATGCGAGAAGCTGCCATTTCCGCATTCAAGCCTGAACTGTTCTACACAGTTCAGATTGGATTGGATGGTTTTACGGCTGCAAGCGAACGCTTCAAAACCAAGGCAGCAGCCGAAGCTGTCAAACAAAGCTGTTCGGTGGCAATCGTTCAGAAAGCTGAATGTAAGGAGAAAACAGAAAAGCCGCCTGCGCTCTATGACCTGACCAGTTTACAGAGAGAAGCCAACCGTGTGCTTGGCTACACGGCACAGCAGACCTTGGACTACACGCAGAACCTCTATGAAAAGAAACTGGTCACTTATCCCCGTACCGACAGCAGGTTTCTGACGGAAGATATGGCACATAGCCTGACCGACCTCGTAAAGCTGGCTTTCCACACATTCCCCGTGGAGGATGTGGATAACATACCAGTTCATGCAGAGCAGGTTGTGAATAACAAAAAGGTCACAGATCACCATGCCATCATTCCGACCAGAGAATTGCAGAAATGCAATCTGAGCGAACTTCCCAAGGGTGAACTTGCAATTTTGCAACTGATCTCGAATCGGTTGTGCGTAGCTGTTGGCGATCCGCACCGATACGCAGAGACAGTTATTGAGCTGGACTGTGGCGGTACCGTGTTTTCCACCAAAGGCAAAACTGTTGTGCAGGATGGATGGAAAGCTCTGGTTCAGAAAAATGATTCGACAAAATCCGACGAAAACGTGCAGACACTCCCTTCTGTTTCCGTTGGTGACGAAATGACCGTCAGCGGCACGGAAATCAAGGAAGGGAAAACATCTCCCCCTAAACACTTTACCGAGGATACTCTGCTTTCTGCTATGGAAACTGCCGGTGCGGACGAAATGCCTGATGAGGTGGAGCGCAAAGGTTTGGGAACGCCTGCGACCCGTGCCGGTATCATTGAGAAGCTGGTTCGCATCGGTTTTCTGGAGCGTAAGGGTGATAAGAAAACCAAACACCTGATTCCGACCCACAAGGGTACGGCTCTGGTAACAGTCATGCCGGAACAGATTCAGTCCCCATCCATGACGGCGGATTGGGAAGAAAAATTGTTGCTCATTGAGAAAGGCGAATATGCCAGCGAGGACTTTATGGACGAGATCAAAGATGTGATTGCCGGTCTGATTCAGAACTATGAAGTAATCCGTGATTCCGAGGTTATGATGTCGAAAGAAGCCAATTCTATCGGCAAATGCCCGCTCTGCGGCAGTGCTGTAGAGGACAAAGCCAAGGCATTTTTCTGTTCCAACAGAGCTTGCAAATTTGCCCTCTGGAAAAACAATCGCTACTTTGCGAGCATCGGCAAGAGCATGACTTCTGCCACGGCGCAGAAATTGCTTGGTTCCGGCAAGGTAAAGCTCAAGAATTGCAAGTCCGAAAGAACGGGCAACACCTTTGATGCCACCGTCTTTATGGAGGTATCAGATGATGGCAAAACGAAGTTCAGTATGGAATTTGAAAATGGAGGAAAGCGCAAATGACAAATGAGTACAACCCGGATGGTAAGGAAATCCGATTTATCGACAGCCATTATAAGGATTTGTTTCATATCCCCGATGGCAGCTGTGTGCAGATTCACTACCCGGATGAAATGGTTGTGAAGCCCTGCACCTTCATTGACGAGTATCATACGCAGATCGGATACAATGTGTTTCATATCTGCCAGTTTGCAGAAATTATGGAGCGCAACGGCGCAAGCTATATGCCGGAGCCTGAGATTATGGGCGATGAAGCCGCATGGAAGGTCGGAAAGGATAGAATCCTTGCGGTGCAGACCTGCGAAGATGGTTACGACTACACCCTGTTGGATGAAAACTACAACGAGATTGATGGCGGTCAGGTTGATAACCCTGAACTGTCCATGCTCGAAGTCCGCCGGGATATTCTGGAATCCTTCGGGCTGGAGCGCCGGGAACTGCGGGCAATGTTCTATGAGGATGTCATGGAGCAGGCTTTTGAAGTCGGCAGACAGGCGGTGGTGGTCAATGACCCTATCGCTGAGCTTGCTTTTAAGCTCGACCGTTTTGCAGAGAACTTCGACCCCTATGAATATATGGATCAGGTCGATGATGTGCAGGCGCATATCCAAGAAATCAAGGCAGATCTTGCCGCTGGTAATACGGCTCCGTATCGTGAGTTCCTGAATACAGCCATTGAAGAAGCCCGTGAGGAAACTGCGGTTGAGGTTGCCAAAGTGCTGAAAAGTCAGCTGGATAAGCTCGACTCTCCGAAGCGTGAGTCGGTCATGGAAAAACTGGCACAGGCCGCAGAAAAAGCTGCGCCTGCCAGTCCCTCTCCCAAACGCAAAGAGCCTGAACGATAAGGAGGACACGGATATGAAAAACGAAAAATGGGATGATGTTCACGGAAATACCACCCCGGATGACAGAATGGTTGCTTTTCTGGAAAGCCCCACGGATTCCTATGCGATTCTTCAGCTGCGGGAAGATGTAGACGATAATATCCCGCTCATGTTTGCAAATTACAGCTACCTTCAGAAGAAAGAAATGGAGCCTGAGATTGACCGTTACGAGGTGGTCTATCATGGCTCCATTTCTATGTCCGAGGATGTGAATCGGCAGCTGGAAGATTTGTATGTAAAGTTCAATATTGACCACCCGGATGATTTCCGTGGTCACAGTATGTCGGTCAGCGACATCGTAGCCTTAAAGGTAGTCGGTGAGGTATCCTTTCACTATGTAGATTCTGTTGGGTTTCAGAAGCTGGAAAACTTTATGAAGTCCGAAAACTACCTGAAAAACGCAGAGATGGCAATGGAAGATGATTATGGGATGATTGACGGTATCATCAATAACGGAAAAGCGTCCGGATTAGAGGAACGTCCTTCGGTGTTGGAGCAGTTAAAGGAAAAGCCCGTGCCGGATGTTTCCCATAAGCCGCCCAAGAGCCACCCGGAAAGGGAGATTGAATGATGGATTTCACACAGGATGAGCGGAACATGATGATGCTTTACAGCCCTGGCACAAGGTCAGGGCTGTGTGAAGCACTGACACTGATGAAGGAACAGCTTTCGGAGGACGAGTCAGAGCTTTTTGCTTTGGCAGACTCGGTTCTCCGTAAAGTTTCAGCCATGGACGATGCCGCCTTTGAGAAGCTGAACCTTTATCCGGATTGATAGGATTGGAGGGATACAATGAACGCAAAAGAGCGATTTTATTCCGGATTAGCAAAAGAAACGATTGGGAAAATCACCTCGAACACAGATAACTGGACTTCGTTTTTGAGAACGATGTCCCGCAACTATGAGTTCACCTATCCGGAACAGGTGATGATTTATGCTCAGCGCCCCAATGCGACCTTTTGCAAGCCCTATGAGGACTGGAACGCTGAAAATTACCGCAGATATGTAAAGCGTGGCTCTACCGGCATTGCTCTGTTTGTGATGAACAGGGATAAACCGTATCTGCGCTATGTGTTTGATGTGGCGGATACCGGCGTTCGCCGTTCTTCCCCGGAACTGAAACCGTGGGAGGTGACGCCTGAAAACCGCTCCTATGTCATGGAAGCGATGGAGCGTACCTTCGGTGTTGCCGCTGACGGGGTACTGGAAGCACAGCTTGAAGATATTGCATCCGCACTGGCGGCTGAGTATTGGGACGATTACAAAAAGCAGTTCCTCGACATCGTTGCCAACAGCTTCCTTGAGGAGTATGATGAACTCAACATCGAAGTAGCTTTCAAAAATGCGGTGGCAAACAGCGTATCCTATACGATGTATTGCCGGTTCGTGGAAAGTCCCGACAACTACTTCGAGCATGAGGATTTCCAGAAGGTGTTTGATTTTAACACCAGACAGACGGTAAATGCCCTTGGTACTGCGGTGAATGCCATCAGCACAAGGATGTTTCAGGAAATCGAAAAAGCGATTGGAGAACATGAGCAGATTAAAGCTACCGAAAGGAGTACAGATTATGAGCGAGATGACTTACAGACAGGCCGGAGATTATCAGATTCCGAACCTTCAGTTGGAGAACGAGGGAGAGAAACCTCTGGGCAAGTACGGCAGGATGCGTCGAGCATTTTTGGAACAGAACAATCCGATGCTCCTGAACGACATGATTCTGACGGAGAGCCTGTTCCCGCACCTGTGGGAGATCGAGGAAACAGCGAAAGCCAGAGTGGAGTTTCTGATGGAGCAGTACCTGAAGGACAGCCCCGCACCGGACAAGGAAACGCAGCAGATGGCGTGGGTGCAGCACATGAACAGCCTGAAAGCACAGGCGGAGGAAGTCGTGATGACGGAGCTTATCAACAGCTGAGTCTGAACCTTTTCCTCTCCGAAAATGAACAAATCAGTTTTATCGACCGAGCAGAGAGCTTTACGCCCTCTGCTTTTTCTTTTGCCCAGGAAGAAATCGACCACTTCCTTCTGCTTGGTAGCAATACCGATGAAGCCCGAAAAGTCGTAGCGCTGGAATATATGAAGCAGAAGCCGTTGGAAGAAATCGTTCAGACCTTAAAGCAGGTCTATCACGGCGGCTATGGTCTGAAAGAAGATAGCGGGAATATCTGTGCGTGGTATGCCGAGGACGGTATCCACCTTGCCAAAGGTTCCTCTGCCATTGACAGCCCCAGAGCGCAGATCGTTTCTTGGGAAACGGTTGCCGAGCGCATTGGAGAACTGCTTGAAAATGGTCGGTTCGCAACTAATGTGGAACTGGTAGAAGCATCCGGATATGAGCGTCAGAAGTTGGCAGAATCCCTGTGGCATCTTTATCACGATTTGAGTGAAGAAGCCCGTTCCAGCAACTATCTGGCAATTCTTCATCAGGAACCGTTTCGTGGTTTCCCTGACGAAACCGCAGACTTGGCTGAAAAGTTGGATGACCCTCGTTTCCACGCAACCTTGGTACAGCAGTATTCGGAATTTAGAAAAACCCTTGCGGAAAATCCCGATCTGCTTCGTTTTCACTATCACAAGCTGAATCTCATTCAGAAACAGCTGTATGAGTTGAATATGCCTTTGCGTGAGTATCAGACCGATATGATGCAGATGCCCCTTGTCCGCCAGTTCATTACGGATGATGAAGTCAATGCAGACTTGACCCGTGGAAGCGGCTTTTCCGGTGGTAAAGCCCGTATTTATAACTACTGGCAGGAGAATCATTCTGCCAAGGAAAAGATGGACTTCCTGAAGCATGAATACGGAACCGGTGGTCATTCCCATGCCTGCTCTGGTGCAACGCACAGCGGTCAGGATCACGATGCCAAGGGTGTTGCTTACACCAAGAGCGGTTGCGATAAATTGCAGATGTCCTGGGCGCAGGTGGTGCAGAGAATCGACGGTCTGATACGAAAGGGACGCTACCTCAGCCCGGAGGAAGAAGCGGAACGACAGGCTATCGAAGAAGCTAAAACTGATCCGTTGGAAGATGTTTATGACCGTTTCGCAGTGATTGATACCGAGGATGGCGAGTATGCGATCTGGGATAATCAGACCGATGACTACTATGTAGACCCGGAAGGCGTTACGGAATACTTCACGGACGAATGGCTTGCCAATGACTATTTGGAGGAAGTTCGTCAGTCCGTAGCTGCGATGGAGTCGGTTCAGCCAGAAGCGCCTGTGGCAGAGCCTGCCGAAGTTGTGGAAGCATCTGCTTCCGAGGAACCGAAATGGAATTATCAGGTCGGTGACACGGTATATCTGGACGATACAGCTTTCCGTGTGGAGCAGATCACGGACAGAGAAGTTCAGCTGCGTGACCCTACGCTTGCTTATCCCATCTTCCGTGCCGAGAATCGTGAGAATTTCGAGCGTATGCTCTCTCAGGACGAAAGAAACCATGCGGTAAGGGTTGATGCCCAAACCGAAGAAAAGCCCGTTACAGAGGATTTTCTGGGCAAAACCGAACCGAGGGACTACACCCCTGAGTATCAGCTGTTAGACCGTCTGCGTATGGACTGCGAATACTTCCTTGGTGCAGGACAGCACAGCGAAAAGCATCTGTGGGCAGGCAACCGCCATGCACAGATTGCCAAGATGCGTGAGCTGTATGAAATGATTCCCGACAAACCAGAATGGCTGACACCTGAGATGATTAACAGCTACGAGGAGCGCATGGCTCCCCGCTATCTGGTTGCCGCCTACCATCACTTTGAAAACGGCTTCGATGATAAACTGGACTACTACACTCTGGAAGAAGCGGAAAAAGCTGCCCAGGGCTATGTGGACGGAACCATGGAGGATGACGGATTCAAGTACGATGGTGCTGCCGTTTACGATCAGCAGGAGCATAAGTGCATCCGTATCTATGGGGACTACCCTGACGAAAAGGCACACGCACAGGTCAGAGCCAGTGCGGAACCCGAACAGCAGGAACCGGAACACTTCATCGATCATTTTTATGTTGCCGAGGACATTCAGAAGCGGGGTGCGCTGGACATCAAGGAATACAGTTCCTTTGATGATGCCCTGCGAGCCTACTATGCACTTCCTGACACGCAGAGAAAAGCCCTGGGTGCAATGAATACCAGAGATCTGCCGGGTAGTCTGGACTTCGTACAGTGCGTAGATGGAAAGGACACCATCATTCAGGATTATGCCCAGGTGGACGGATGGCAGAATGCCGAAGTCATGGACATTATCGCTCAGCTTGAGCAGTCCATCACCACCAGAGAAATCCCACCTGTTCCTGCGGTGAACTTCCACATCACGGATGACAACATCGGTGAAGGTGGACCGAAGCAGAAATTCGCAAGAAACATCGCAGCCATTGAAACTCTGTTCAAACTGGAAAGCGAGAACAGGAACGCCACTACCGAAGAACAGGAGATTTTGTCGAATTATGTCGGTTGGGGCGGTCTGGCAGATGCCTTTGACCCGGACAAGGGAAATTGGGCGAAGGAGTATCAGACACTGAAAAACCTGCTTTCCGAAGATGAATATGCTGCGGCAAGAGCTTCCACCCTGAACGCACATTACACCAGCCCTACGGTCATTCGCTCCATCTACGATGCGGTCGGACAGATGGGCTTTGAAACAGGAAATATTCTGGAGCCTGCTATGGGTATCGGCAACTTCTTTGGTATGCTCCCTCCTGAAATGCAGAGCAGCCGTTTGTATGGTGTGGAACTGGATTCCATCACCGGCAGAATTGCTCAGAAGCTCTATCCCAACGCAGAAATCAAAGTAGCCGGTTTTGAAACGACAGACCGCCGAGACTTTTACGATCTGGCTGTGGGTAATGTCCCTTTCGGCAACTACAAAGTGTCCGACAAGCCGTATGACAAGCTGGGATTCTCCATTCACAACTATTTCTTTGCCAAGGCTTTGGATCAGGTTCGTCCCGGTGGTGTGGTCGCTTTTGTGACAAGCCGTTACACCATGGATTCCAAGAACTCTGACGCAAGGCGATATATGGCGCAGAGGGCGGAACTGCTTGGTGCAATCCGTCTGCCAAACGATGCCTTTAAGAAAAACGCAGGCACGGAAGTCGTGTCCGACATCCTGTTCCTGCAAAAGCGTGACCATCCGATTGACATTGTACCGGAATGGGTAAACCTTGACCGCACCGAAGAAGGACACACCATGAACAGCTACTTTGTCGCTCATCCTGAAATGGTTCTGGGCGATACGGTGGAAGAAAGTACCGCCTACGGCATGGACATTACAGTGCGTCCCATTGAGGGCATGGAACTGTCCGAACTTCTGAAAGAAGCAGTTTCCCACATCCAAGGAACCTATCAGGCTGTGGAGCTTCCCGAAGCTGACAAGGGTAAGGAAATCGAAACCATTCCTGCAACCCCGGATGTAAAGAATTTCTCTTATACCGTGGTGGATGGCAATGTGTACTTCCGTGAAAACTCCCTGATGCGCCGTGTAGACCTGAATGAGAAAGCAAAAGACCGTGTGATGGGCATGGTGGAACTTCGTGGTATCGTCAACGAGCTGATCGAATATCAGCTTGAGGATTACCCGGATGAAATGATTACTCAGAAACAGGCAGAACTGAATGATGCCTACGATGCGTTTGCCGCAAAGAACGGGCTTATCAATAATCGAGCCAATGGTCAGGCATTTGCTGACGATTCCTCCTACTATCTCCTGTGTTCTCTGGAAAATGTGGATGAGGACGGCAATCTGAAAAGCAAGGCGGATATGTTCACCAAGCGAACCATCAAGCCGGAACGCAGAGTGACGAGCGTGGATACGCCGTCCGAAGCTCTGGCAATCTCTATCGGTGAGCGTGGCAAGGTGGATTTGCCGTTTATGGCACAGCTGCTTGGAACACCTGGAGAATACGATGCGATTCAGGCAGAGCTTCGAGGGGTGATCTTCAAAGACCCGATGGCTCCCGATGCTGTGGAAGTTGGATGGCAGACTGCCGATGATTACCTTTCCGGTGATGTAAGAAGCAAGCTGCGTGTCGCACAGATGGCGGCAGACAGGGATTCTTCCTTCCACATCAATGTGGAAGCCTTGCAGAAAGCACAGCCGAAGGACTTGGATGCGTCCGAGATTGATGTGCGTTTGGGTGCAACATGGATTGATGCCGATTATATTCAGCAGTTCATGGAGGAAACCTTTGAAACGCCGTATTACTTGCGCCGTTCCATTGAGGTCAAGTTCTCCGAGCTGACCGCAGAGTGGCGCATCAACGGTAAGAGTTCTCCCAACTACAACGATGTGGCGGCGTATGTCACCTACGGTACAGAGCGAGCCAACGCATATCGGATTCTGGAGGAAACGCTGAATCTGAAGGATATTCGTATCTATGATACGATTGAAGATGCAGATGGTAAGCAGAAGCGTGTCCTCAATAAAAAAGAAACTACCCTGGCACAGCAGAAACAGCAGGCAATCAAGGATGCGTTCCGAGATTGGATTTGGAGAGATCCGCACAGACGAGAAACCCTTTCCACCAAGTACAACGAACTTTTTAACTCCACCAGACCTCGTGAGTATGATGGCTCTCATATCCGTTTCGGCGGCATGAACCCGGATATTACCCTCCGTGAACACCAGAGAAATGCTATCGCTCATGTGCTATATGGTGGAAATACGCTGCTTGCACACGAAGTTGGTGCGGGCAAGACCTTCGAGATGGCTGCATCGGCTATGGAGAGTAAACGGCTTGGATTGAGCCAGAAATCCCTGTTCGTTGTGCCGAATCACTTGACCTTACAGTGGGCAAACGAGTTCCTGCACCTCTATCCGAGTGCCAAGCTCCTTGTTGCCACCAAGAAGGATTTTGAAACAGCAAACCGTAAGAAGTTCTGCGCTCGTATCGCAACGGGTGACTATGATGCAGTCATCATCGGTCACAGCCAGTTTGAAAAAATCCCGCTTTCTGCCGAACGACAGGAACGGCAGCTGCGGGAGCAGATTGATGAGATCGAGGGTGCGATTGCGGAGCTGAAATGGCAGCGTGGCGAAAACTTCACGATCAAGCAGATGGAGAAAACACGAAAATCATTGGAAGCCAGACTGGACAAGCTCCTTGCCGCTGACAAGAAAGATGATGTCATTACCTTTGAGCAGTTGGGTGTAGACCGGCTGTTTGTGGACGAAAGCCATGCGTTCAAGAATTTGTTCCTCTACACAAAAATGCGAAATGTGGCAGGTCTGTCCACCTCCGAAGCCCAGAAATCTTCGGATATGTTTATGAAGTGCCGCTATATGGATGAGCTGACCGGCGGGCGTGGTGTGATCTTTGCAACCGGTACTCCAGTAAGTAACTCGATGACCGAGCTTTATACGGTCATGCGCTATCTCCAGTACAGTACGCTCCAGCAAAAGAACCTGACCCATTTTGATTCCTGGGCATCGACCTTCGGAGAAACAACAACTGCGATTGAGCTTGCACCGGAGGGAACCGGCTATCGTGCCAGAACCCGATTTGCGAAGTTCTTCAACCTGCCTGAACTGATGAATATGTTCAAGGAGGTTGCCGACATCAAGACCTCTGACCAGTTGCATCTCCCTGTTCCCGAAGCAAAGTTTGAAACGGTTGTGGTTCAGCCCTCTGAGTACCAGAAGGATATGGTGGCTTCCCTTTCAGAGAGAGCAGCAGATGTTCATGCCGGTATTGTAGACCCGTCCGTCGATAATATGCTCAAGATTACCAGCGACGGACGAAAATTGGGACTGGATCAGCGGCTAATGAACACCCTGTTACCCGATGACCCTGACAGCAAGCTCAATGCCTGCGTGGGAAATATCCTGCGTATCTGGCAGGACGGTCAGGCTGACAAATTGACCCAGTTGGTGTTCTGCGACCTTAGCACACCGAAAAATGATGGAACCTTCAATGTCTATGATGATGTCAAAACCAAGCTGATTGCAAACGGTGTGCCTGCGGAAGAAGTTGCCTTTATCCATGATGCAGATACCGAGGCAAAGAAAAAAGACCTCTTTGCCAAGGTTCGTACCGGGCAGGTGCGAGTGCTTCTTGGCAGTACGCAAAAGATGGGTGCAGGAACCAACGTCCAGGACAAATTGGTGGCAGTTCACCACTTGGATGTGGGTTGGCGTCCGTCTGATATGACCCAGAGAAACGGTCGTATCATCCGTCAGGGCAACCGGAACAAAGAGGTTCAGGTGTATCAGTATGTGACCGAGGGAACCTTCGATGCCTACCTGTATCAGACCTTGGAAAACAAGCAGAAGTTTATTTCTCAGATTATGACCTCCAAATCACCGGTTCGCTCCTGTGACGATGTGGATGAGCAGGCGCTGTCCTATGCGGAGATCAAGGCGCTGTGTGCCGGCAATCCGCTTATCAAGGAAAAGATGGACTTGGACATTGATGTGGCAAGGCTGAAGGTGCTGAAAGCTGACCACCAGAGCCAGCAGTACCGTATGGAAGATAAGCTTCTGAAATACTTCCCGGCTGAGATTGAAAAGCAGACAGGCTATATTCATGGCTTTGAAGCTGATATTAAAACCGTGGAAGCACACCCGCAGATTGCCGATGGCTTTTGCGGCATGGAAATCATGGGCAAAGCCTACACCGAAAAGGCAGATGCCGGTGAAATCCTCCTTGCGGCTTGTAAGGACACGAAAAGTGCCGATCCGGTTCCTCTTGGCAGTTACCGTGGCTTTCAGATGGAGCTTTCGTTTGACAGTTTCCGGAACGAGTTCGATGTGACCCTGAAGGGCGCTGTGAGCCACAGAGTAGCCCTTGGAACGGACGCACGAGGAAATATCACCCGACTGGACAATGCCCTTGCAGGCATCCTTGAGCGCTTAGAACGAGCCAATGAGCAGTTGAATAATCTCTACAATCAGCAGGAAGCAGCCAAGGCGGAGGTTGGAAAACCGTTCCCGCAGGAAGCAGAGCTGACAGCCAAAAGTCAGCGACTGGCAGAACTGGATGCAGCCCTGAATATGGAGGACTCTGTGGAAAATCGTGACGAAAGAAGCGAGTCAGAGCGTCCTTCTGTGTTGGCTGATCTGAAATCCAAAGCGGAGCATATCCCGCCTGCAAAATACTCTGAAACCCGTGAGGAGGTGTTGTAATGGCAAAGCGAGATCAGGATGTTCATTTCCTTGCATCCAAGGAGGAGGTCGAGCGAATCCATGAGAAGATGGACGAGCTTGGCATCCGCAGCATGGGAGCCTATCTGCGGAAAATGGCTCTGGATGGTTACTGTATCAGACTGGATTTGCAGGATGTGAAAGCCCTGGTTTCGCTCCTGCGAATCTGCTCCAACAACCTGAACCAGTACGCAAAGCGAGCGAACGAAACAGGCAGCATCTATCGTGCTGACATTGAGGATTTGCAAAAACGGCTGGAGGAGATCTGGACGGACATGAGAGAAGTTCTTGTTCGCCTGTCCTCAATCCAGTAATCCGACAACTTGTTGGGAAGTCGCAGTTTCGGCTGCGGCTTTTACATAAGGGTTGACATCATTGCGTTATGGCAGATACCCTTGTACAATATAATTAAAAGAAAGGGGTTGAGCCTATGAAGCTGGTATTGAAGATATTGGCACTGCCGGTGCTGTTCGTTGTAAAAGTGATTTGCATTCTTGGAAATCTGCTTACAAATGTTGTGTCCTATGTAATTGGTTTATTGCTCTTGGTCATTGGCGGATCTGCGATTTACTGCATTGTAAAGGCTTTGTGGCAGTCCCTGCTTATTCTTGTGGTTCTTGGAATTGCGACAATAGCAGCGGTGTTCTTGCTCGTCTGGGCTGTTATGAAAGTCGAGAATATTGGAGAAAGTCTGGGAGCATTTATCAGGTCATAAGATAATATCAGAGAAAAGTCACCGACCGGTGGCTTTTTCTTTTTGGGAAGGAAGTGATGGGAATGGCAGCGACAAGATTGATTGCACTCCATGTGAATAAGGGAAAGACGGTCGCTCAATGTTTGGCAGACAGAACCGACTACTCACAAAATGCCGCAAAAACCAATGATGGCGAATTTATCAGTTCCTATGAGTGTGATCCAAAGACAGCAGATGAGGAATTTCTGCTTTCCAAACGGCAGTATCAGCATATTACCGGCAGACAGCAGAAGAACAATATCATCGCATACCAGATACGCCAGTCCTTTAAGCCGGGAGAAATCACCCCGGAAGAAGCGAACCAAGTCGGCTATGAAACAGCGATGCGATGGACAAAGGGAAAACACGCTTTCATCGTTGCGACCCACATCGACAAATCCCACATTCACAATCATATCATTTATAATTCGACCTCGCTGGATGCCACACGGAAATTCAAAAACTTCTTTCTTTCCGGTCTGGCGGTGCAAAGACTCAGTGATATGGTTTGCCTGGAACACGGGCTGTCCATTATTACACCGAAGCCGTATCGGGAGCGCCAGAAAAGAACTGTTTATCCCAAGAAGCGTACCCAGCGTGACGAATTATGTGATGCGATTGATGCGGTGCTGAAGCAGAAACCAAAGAGCTTTGATGGCTTTGTTCAGGCTCTGGCTGACATGGGATTTGAGTTCAAGGATGGAAAGCAGCCTGCGTTCAAGGGCGAGAATCAGAAGCGTTTCATTCGGCTGCGTTCCCTGGGCGAAGGATATAGCAAAGAGGAAATTCAAGCGGTTATCTCCGGCAAGAACCTGCACAAATCAAAAGGCGGCTCTGCCAAGGCTCCTGCCCCGAAGCAGTTCCAGATGCTGATTGATATTCAGGCAAAGATGGCCGAGGGCAAGACGGTCGGTTATGAAAAGTGGGCGAAGAAGTTCAACCGAAAAGAAGCTGCCCGAACGGTAATCCTACTGAAAGAAAAAGGCTTGGGCAACTACGACGATCTGACTGCTCATATTGAAAATCTGTCTGCCCGGTTCGATGCGCTTTCTGATTCTATCAAGGTCGCAGAGAAACGTATGGTTGAGGTTCAGGCGTTGCAGCAGCACATCAAAAATTATCGCAACACAAGGCAAATTTATATCGAGTACCGCAAGTCTGGATATAGCAAAAAATTCTTTGAAGAACACCGTCAGGAAATCACAATTCATAAAGCGGCGAAGCAAGCCTTTGATGAATTGCAGATTACAAAGCTCCCGTCCATGCAATCATTGTATGAGGAGTTTCATCAGCTGGCAGTCCAGAAAAAGCAGGACTACGCTGAGTACCGTCAGATCAGAAAAGAGAAAGAAGAACTGCTGATTGCCAAACGGACGGTTGAAACGATTTTGAATATCGACAGGCAGAAAGAGCAGGAAAAAGAGAAAGAGAAAGAGGAAAAGAAGAACTTCCGTTAAAGCAAAAAGCCACGGTCTGCACTCCCCAAAGGGTGCGGATCGTGGCTGCTTTTTTGCTTTTCGATTTCGGTGCTTTCAACCATGGGCAAATTTTTATTCTACTGTTCTTTGAGAAACGATTGAAAATCGTGTAGCCATCATCGGCAGATGATGTTCAAAGGGGATTGGGGATGCTTCCCCAACAAGCAAATTTGCGAAGATTGCACCGAAGGGAAAATCGAGAAAATGAGTGAACCTGTACAGGTTTACACTGCTTGCCAATTTGTGAGATTATGAATTTAGTATCGAGAATAGGGTACACCTAAATTTTGCAATGCTGCAACCCTATCATCGTTGCATGGATGAGTTGAGTATATTGCACTGAGAAAACCATCATGCGGAACATCTGAGATATGTTGGTCTAATACCGTCGCTAATTCAAGACCAAAACCAATTTTATAAGCAAATTCATCAGCCAGATACTCATTTTGTCTCATAGACCACATCAGAAAAAGCATACAGAACTTTACCCATAACCAAGAAAGTGCTGTTGATATTCCTGCGAAAACTGCGGTAATTATACCCATTACACCACTACGAGAGCATATTGCGAACAGCCCCATGATTGCAGAAAAAATCCAGTAGGATATTTTGATTAACAGGAGGCACCCGGATATAAATATATTGCCCCCGCCAATCAATAATTGGATAACAGTATGTCCGTATGAGAGATGTCCGATCTCATGGGCGAGAATTCCAAGTATCATATCATCGGAGAGTAAAAGCAATCCGTCAGTTATGCATAGTGTTTGCCTACCTAGAGCAAATGCATTTGGAGCAGGATCATGGATAATCTTCACTTTCACTTTTTTAGGACAGTATGATGTGTTCTCTTTTGCTTTATCTAAAACATATTGAACCAGCGGGACAACTCGAAGTTTTATATCTACTCTTTTTATATCGCTTGCTCCTGCGAAGGCAGCCAGGCACATTTCGCCTAATGGGGATAAGCTGATAGCTACTGTGAAAAAGTAAATACAAATCAGTTCAACAATGCTTCCTGACGAACCGAACACAGCAACAATCAGCAGAATATTAAGAGTAAAGAACAGAAGAGTTCCTAAGTTTGAGAAGCGAACAATTCTGCCTACACGATGCCAAATATCCATAATGCACCCCCCTTTTATCGTGTTGTTGGTTTGAGCTTGCATTGTTTAATTACTCAAATGTAAAGAAATCTTTGTTTCGCTCTTTGAACAGAGCAAAGACAGTCTCTAACACAAATTCGTTTTCAACACCAACATATTCTTCTGTTTCATCGTCAATTTCTTTCAGCTGCAAAATAACAACTTGCCCATCCGAATCTCCAATAGGAAGCAGGACAACATATTCGTTCTGGCGATACGGTATTAAGTCAAGAAATTCAAATTCAACTTCGTTCCCATTCTCATCATTCAAAGTTATAATGTTGTCTTCATCCATGTCGTCGTTCCTTTTCTTAATATAAATAATTATCGTTGATAATGATGCCTAATAGTTCAAAGAGATTATCCTTTTTGGAAAGAATGCATTTTTTCATGGCTTGTTTAATTTGTTCCGTTGAAATGCTATCAGGCAACATTTCCCTTGGGACACCATGACCGAATTGCCGAAAATACTGTTCTTCGATTTCATAATACTCATTATCAATTTTCGGTTCAGGTGTATTAAGGAAGCTATTCATAAAATCTGCAACGCTCTTGTTTTTGTCCATTGTATGCACCTACCTTTCTCTGCTCAAGACCCTAACATGATTATCTGGTCTAATAGAATCAATCATTGAAGAAAAAATACCAAACGCTGTAGGAAAGAAATTTGCTAATAGCTCTAATTTGCCTTGGTCTCCCATAGACGCTTCAAAAAAGTGGGCAAAGGCTTCTGCTTGTAGATTGCCCGGTCTCGTCCAATAGTTCCTTGAGTGACCATAATTTCCGTGCAATTGACCATTTGTTGTCGCATCAATTAAGTCCGAGAAGGAGTGAGCTGAATCCTGCCTAATACGGGTCAGAAAAGCAGTTTGCTTTTCCACTGGAAGATTGTTATATAAGCTCAGGATTCTTTGTCCGTCCTCAACCAGTGCCTCAGCAAATTCTGGAGTATTGGATAGATTGCTCCGATAGTTGCACGAAGCATGGTCGATCATGTGAGCAAGCTCGTGGAAATAAGTTGTTCCTGCACCTCTTGGATTTGTCATATCAGAAGCTGCATTGTAGTAGACTCCTCGTGAATGCCCTATATAATTTCCCGGTGAGTAATGTGCTGTCTGATCCGGTGGATATTCAGAATCTTGTATCATCAGTTTACCAGCGAAATGGTCAAACACTTCTCTGACATTCTGCTCTGCATTTTCATGGCGTTGTGATATAACAGCGATATATCCGTCTGGTGTGCTACCTTGGGTTAGCACGCCAAGGCAATACTGATAAGACGAATTACCAACATTAGGTGTTTGCAGACCCTGGAGGAAAGAATTTCGTGCAGAAGGAGTGTCCAAATTAACATTATCATATTCTTGTACACTTTTGGCAAGTGAAGCAACGTATTTTTCGGCCTGAAGCATAATCTGTAAAATATCATTCAGGGCTTTGTTGCAATCTTTTACGATAGTTCCCAGCTCATCGTACTTCTTGTCATTCCATCCAATTCCCAATTGCTGATATTTCATCTTCACAGAACTTCTTGTAGTTTCGATAGAAGAAATGGAGGTCCGCATATTTTTCAGTATTGTCAGTAATTGAGTTGCATCAGCATTTACGTTGCTCAAACACTCACCTCCTCATTTGTTAATCATTTCGAGTGTAGCTACCTGTTACTAAAACCGGGATATATGTATCAAGCGATTGAGCTGCAAGTGTTCGATGTCGCCCATCACTCTGAAATACATAATAAGAACCTACCTGCGCAACCTGGACAGGATTATTGTAATAGCTACGAATGGTATCATCTAACACTGGGTTTTGTGAAAGCTCATCCAAAGACATTCCTGACTCAGTATTTTGACGAACATCTTGGATGTGCGAAGCTCGCCTTAGAATGTTTTCTCTCGACCATCCCTCTCGACCATTCCGTGTCCAAAATCCTTCCGGGTTCCCAAGTTCTCGGTCACTGAGATAAACTCCTTCAATATCCCTTGCTCTAACGTATACGAGTTCTGGATTTTCATTTCGAGAAAAGGTATAGTTCCCGTTCTCCCAATAATCTCGATATTCTTCATAGTGATTTCCACGGGAAAAATATCGTTCAGCTGATAGTCTGTCTTGAACAAATGCAAGATTAGAACCAAAGGTATTTGACTCAAAGGTGGTTGTATCTGCACTTGATGGTGTAACAGCAAAACTACTGGTCTGAGGTGTGCTTGCAGATATTCCATTTGTAGATCCTAGTTGAACACTTTCGTATTCACTAAGGCTCTTGGCGAGTAAAGCCACATATTTTTCTGCTTGAAGCATAATTACCAATATGTCATTGAGAGCCTTGTTGCAGTCTCTTACAACCACGCCCAACTCGTTGTATTTTTTATCTTGCCATCCAGCACCTAACTGTTCATATTTCATCTTTACAGATTTTTTGGTAGTTTCGATGGAGGAAATGGAATCCTGCATTTTTTTCAGCATTGCGAATAGCTGAACGGAGTCAGCATTTACCATACTCATTTCATCACCTCCTGGCAGCGGATTTTGTGAAGTGCAAAGCGGCGATGTGTCAGGAAAGTCTGACACATCACTGCTTCGGCAAGATTTAATTTAGAGAGGAAAGAAATTGTTCCAACTCAGCAGCGGTCGGTGCAATGTACGGTTTCATCTGGTAAGTATCCTTAACACCGTCTGTGAAGTATACGCTCCTTTCTTTTTTCGTTTTGTTGGTTCATTTTCGCCAGTGTGTTCGTGTCGTTTGCTGTGACGAGAACGCAACATAGACACAAAGAAAACACAAGGGCGAGCTTGCTCGTTTATATACCCTTGTGTTTTCGACTGGATATGTTAAGGTAACAAACAGTAAATGACACGTTACAGACTGCAAAATGTACCAACTGAAAAAAGAAAGAATACCGTTGTGTGCTTTATTTCTCGATCAGCTTTTCAAACATGAGGAAAGGTTTTTATAAAAAAAGAGTAGTTACCGTTTTTTGGTAACTACTCTTTTCCTTTTTTAAGGTTTAAAGTCCTGGAAGTTTAGGTGTTTTGGGTATTGGTGGTGTAGGTAGCTGCAAGCTTTCCAATTTTTGTTGAATTGCTTTAAATTCAGGGGTTTCTTGGTGTTGATTTTGAACCATTTTTTGCTCTATTCTCTCCAAAGTCGGTTGAATTTCTTTCCCTGATACTTTACGATTTAATTCTCTTTCTAAGGTCTCTTTCGGACTAATGGAAGGCGTTTCTAAACTTGAATAGAAGTTTCACTCCTTCTCTATTATAAAGCCTTATATCGCTAAATAAGCCCGTTTTATGAAGGGTTTCTAAGCTGAAATGAACGGGTTTACACCCGGCCTTGACCTCCGCCCGCTGTCCCGCTGAATGGGTGGACAAGGCGGCCAATCCCTCAAAGTGCTTGGACGCTCTCTTTCTGATTTTGGAGCGTTTCTTTTCTAAAAATTGAAATGGGCGGGAAGCCATTTTAGGGCTTTCCCGCCTTGATTACTTTTTAGCAAAGACGGGCGTGACTGTCAACGGCGGCGCATGAAATGCGCCGTTCATCTTGACCGTTGACTGGCTCGGCTGGCTTTGCTATCTTCCTGACAAATGGGAATGTCTAAGATAGTAAAGACGTCCCACATGCAACTCTTTCTTTTATTGCGGAAACCGTATCTTTAATTGTGAATGTAGTTGTGTCTATGACATTTGATTCATATATCCCCAAACCGGAAAATTGCTCCCACATTGTTTCCACTAATTCAATATTTGTTTTTCTATCTAATTTTGAGCGTTCCACAGCTCGCTTCATAGTTTCTTTTTTACTCGCTCTTAATACAATATAGTGTACCTCGTAATCTTCTTGGGCAAGAGCTTTCCATGGCTCCAAAAACCATGGCCCGACAATCCCATCTACAATTACATCATATCCGCCACGAGCATATCGCTTTGCAGCTTCTAAAAAGGCTTCAATGACAACCAGATTTTGCTTGTTGGATTCTGGCAAATGTGGTGGTATTGCGCCTTTGCTTAAGTAATGAAAAAAGTCATCGGTGTGCATATGCACTGATTTATCCATATCTGATTCCTTTGCGACAATTGACGCAGTTGTTGTTTTTCCTGTCCCCGGTGAGCCTGTAATCACAATAATTCTTCCTTGATTCATCTGTATTTTCCCTCACAATTTGAATTTATCACTTTGTTCCTGCCTGCTCAATCATCTTCTTCGCAAACTGGTTTTCCCTGACCCTGATTGCCCACCAAGTAAAAAAGCGGTTGGCGATTCAACCGCTTTTTTACTTGAACCAATTCTTCTAAATTATCATTTAAGCGATTCTCAAACTGTTTGTCAGTAAAATTGACTATATTTGCCATATTAAGCCACTTTCTCTTTATTCAAAACTTGTTTTGAGTAACGATTCATTGACCGCCAATACTCATGAACGGCTTGTAATTCTTCTAAAGAATAATCAAAAAGATTTACACGTTTTGCAAGCTTTAATTGGTTTAATAAATTGACTTCCAATAATTGAGAGTCATTTTTATTTAATTCATGGTTCAAAACATAGTTTAATTATTTCCTCCCGTTAAATAATAGATAACTATTAAAAATAGACAATACTTGCTCATAAGTAACGGTACTTAAATTGTTTACTTTGGCGTGTTTCATTGCTTGATGAAACTGATTTTTAGTAAACAGTTGACGATATTCTCGATTGACCCATTTTGAAACAAAGTACGTATATAGCTTCCAATATTTATCTGGAACATCTGTGGTATGGCGGGTAAGTTTTATTAAGACACTGTTTACTTTTGGTTTAGGATGAAAGCATTCCGCTGGCAGCTTAAGCAATTGCTGAATCGAGACTTGAGTGTGCAAGAGCAACCCTAGTGTTCGGTGAATATCCAAGGTACGCTTGTAGAATCCTTCTTCAACAATCAGATAGATGTCAGACGCATGGCTTTCAAAAACCACTTTTTTAATAATTTGTGTGCTTAAATGGTAAGGAATACTCCCAACAATTTTATACCTCTGTTTGTTAGGGAATTGAAACTGTAGAATATCTTGGTGAATTAAAGTGACACGAGTATTCAGTTTTAATTTTTCTGACGATAAGTTGAATAGATGACTGTCTAATTCAATAGACGTTACCTGTTTACTTATTTTAGCCAGTTTCGTCGTTAAATGCCCTTTACCTGTTCCAATTTCGTAAACGGTATCGGTTTCTTTTAAATTCAATTGTTTTATTATTTGGTTGAGTACTTTTTCACTCGTTAAAAAGTTTTGAGAATATTTTATATTTTTGTTCATGTAATATCCCTTTTTATTTGCTGTGAATATTCGCTCATTTTTCTTCCTCAATAAAAACTCTACCAGCTAACCAACATTCGTCTAATTCATTTGGGAATAATTCAAGCTGGCGAATCATATAATGTGTACTTGGAATGTAATCAAAATAAAACAATAGTGCTAGATATAAACTCCATGGAATTGGGCGTGTCCGATTTTCGTAGGCACTATAAGTTTGTCGTGAAATACCAACAGCCGAAGCAAATTCTTCTTGTGATGCACCAACTTTTCCTCTGAGTGCGGGTAACTCAATCGCCAATTGAGTGGCCAAGTTCTCTTTCTCATCTTTACTAAAATTCCAAAACTGCTTATAAGCATCTCGCCCTACAAATTGAATCAATAAATCTCCTCCTGGGTATACTCTTTCGTAGAGTACATTACTCCACGAAAAAACACCGCCAAACACTGAAAACTCAGCATTATTTGACGGTGTTGACAATTTATTTGACGGCTAATAAATCAGAAAGCCGTTGCATATTTTCTCTTTTTAAATCCATGGATGGGTGTACATAGCGATTCATTGTAATATTCACGCTGGCATGACCCAATATTTCGCTGAGACTTTTTACATCGAATCCAAGCTCTATGCACCTTGTAGCAAATGTATGACGTAACGAGTGATAATTTGCGGAGGTGATTCCGCTGTTTTTCAATACCTTCTTAAAATGATTTTGCATGGTTCTTGGTTCTAATGGATTCTGATCGCTATTGGTTAGGATGTAGCCAGTAGAAGAAGCTTTGTGTGCTGTAAGAATAGTCATTAAGCCATGGGGTACTGGAATAGTACGGATGGAGCAAGCACTTTTTGGTGTGGTAACAACAATCCTTGTCTTGTATTCACTGTTGGTTCTATCTTGGATTCTCTGGAGCGTTTGATGCACGTGGATTGTGTAATCTGAGAATGAAACATCTTCCCATCGTAACGCACAAATTTCACCTACTCTGAGACCAGTGAATAAACATACTAATATACCAATATTGCAGGAATCAAGATTAGAATACAAGTATTGGCATAATTTTTCCTGTTCAGCACGACTCAAAACTCTCATTTCCTTCGTTTGACGTTTTATCTGTATAGATCGTGCGTCACAAGAAATGGCTTTCCCGTTTCGGGTGGCAAATTGTAAGACATTTCGAATTAGAGATAAAATATCTGAAACAGTTTTAGAGGAAAGTCCATTCTCCTTTAATCCACCAGAAACAAGGAAAAAATTACACTGCGTTTCAATAAACTCGTGTGTTATATCACGCAATTGTTTGCTTCCGAACACAGGAAGTATATACGAGCTGAGAAGATTCCTATATTTGTTGCTTGTAGATTCCTTCACTTTAGGACATATAGCTTGAAACCATTCCATAGCAACCTGTTCAAATTGATCTGAGCTAATTTCTGGATCGACAGTGACAGAATTACTCGTGCACGAACTTTGACTGATAAGTTTTGCCTTGACTTCTCGATATGACTTTGCATAAACATAACCGTAATTGGCTTTGCCTGTAGAAGATCGGGACTTAATGTATCTTCCTTCCCATCTGCCGTCTTTCCTTTTGTAAATATTTTCTCCTTTTCGTGCCATAAGGTACACCTCCTTCAATATGACTATAATTCTGACGGCAAATTGTGACTTTGGAACTTTCTAAGATGGATTTTTGTGCAAAACCTCGTGTTTTATGTCCCTAACATATTGACAAACAGTGCGACAATTTGTAAAATAAAGATATAAACTAAAAAAAACAGAGAAGAATGCGATTCGTGGAGTAATGTACTCTACGAATTTTTTATTTTAAAGAACCTCAAGATAGCTCATATTGTCGTCTTGGGGTTCTTTTCATTCTATCATTTAATGCAATCTGCCTATAAAATTTTATCATATTGCATTTATAAATGCAACTTGCACCCGATGTTGGTTGTTGAGATTTTTGGTACATTTTATAATGTATAGCAGAATCATACACAGCATGGAGGTGATTGAAACGCAACCGGAAATTGATTACGTTAAGATTGGTCAGCGCATTAGAGCTGCCCGACTGGAAAAGGGTTATAGTCAGGCTGATTTGGGTGCGTTGGTTGGTTGCTCGAACAATCATATGAGCCATGTTGAAGTTGGACAGACGAAAGTTTCTTTGGCAATGCTTCTAAAACTGGCATTCGTCTTGGAAAAGAACTTTGACTATTTTTTACTGGATACCCCATATGCAAAATGCGACAGCATCATTGATAATGAGATTGCTGCAAAACTGAAAAAGTGTAATGTAACAACATTGATAACCGTAGGAAAGTTGATTGATGTCTTGATTGACCAGCAAGAGATGATAAAAAAAGCGGAGCTTGATTGATATAATGAAAAAGAAGCCCATTGACGGTACAGAGTGAACTGCTATGGGGTTCTTTTTTGCAGCACAATATACTGATTCTTTAAGAAGCAAAAAGTCCACCAGTCATGATGCACTACGCATCGTACTGGTGGACTTTTTCTGTAAAGATATAAAAATAGATATTCATATATCGCCATAACCAATGTCGTTATCGTAGGCATGAAGATCTTCTTTCAGGAAATCTGCTTTACGAATATACATCGAATTTACCAGCTCTCCTTTTTCGTGGAGCAGGCTGAATTTGTAGTCTAATAATGCTGCCGGTACATAGAGCATTTTAGCCGTTTCAAAAAATGTGTGTTCCGAAAGGCATTCCAGGACTTTCCCATCTTCTAACAGAAGCTCCGCCGCAAAGAAGTTTGCTTCATTTTCTTCGATTGATCTATCATCAAAAACTTCCATTTCTTGAAAGCCGTGCATCATAGCGATTTTTGTATGCAGGACAGCGTGTCCTAATTCATGTGCGACTAATATACGCTCCAGGATACCGTTCACATTGTGATCTATCACGATATTCTTTTGTCTGGACTGGTAATAGAAGAAGCCCTTCAATTTCTTCTGTAAATCGTAATAGTGGATTTTGATACCTAACAGCTGACATAGCTCGTAAGGGTCTCTGGTGTGATATTTTCGCACAAGCTTATCGACAGTTTCAATGATATGCTCTGCCGTTTTCATTTGCTTCACCTCCGAATCGCACACAGAAAACATATTCTGTGCTTGAGGATTTTACTCTTTATCTTTATGCTTTCTGTATTTCTTCGGAGTGTACTTTTCCCGTGCTGTTTTCTTAGAGTCCATATAAACTGACATAATCGCCTGGAAGAATACATCTTTTGCGTCCTCGTCCAATTCTCCACCGGCAAACAGAGAATTTACACGACCCAACACTTCCTGAGCTTCTTTTGCTCCTTTTGAACCGAAGTTTTCCTTTGCCTCTAAAATAAACATATCCTGATCTATATGGCTCTGGCTATCCGTTTCAGATTCGTCCAAAAGATAGGACACAGAGATATGCAGTGCTTCAGCAAGTTTTCTGATGTTGCTTTTTCTGGGGAGTGTTCCGAGCTGCTCATAGGTGTAAAGGGATCTTTCGGAAATGCCGGTCATCTGGGCAAGCTCCGTTTGAGATAGGTTCATAGCCAAACGAGCTTCTTTAATTTTTTCTCCAAATGTCATGGTAGTATCCTTCCTTTCAAAAAATATTTATTCGTAACTTCCGATTATTTGTTGACAAACTTCTGGAAAATGCTATAATAAGAATCATAACAGAAGTTTTAATTCCACTTAATTATATATCGGAACTTTTATAAAGTCAAGAACTTCCGATTTCACTTCTGTTATTTTAATCAAATATCGGAAGTTATAGTCATTCTTGTCCCATGGTATTTGTTTCCCTTTAGCCAAGTGACAGGAGTTAGAAAGGAATTCTTATTTTATGGATTAGGCTGAAAGGAGATTCTGAATGAGCAGATATAATACACAGGTATTAAGCAGTATTCGAATGCTTTGCCGGATGCAGAACATTGACGAGAAGGTTCTGTATGAAAGAGCAAAGCTGATTTTATCCATATATCGAGAGGTGTGCTGGTCTACCATTGATCGTGCGAATGATGTATGTGATACCCTTATTTGTACTTACGGTGACAGCTTAGATGGTGCATTGATTTATCTGGAGAACTTTGCTCCGGATGAAGCGAGAGAACGATTTGAAGAACGCATTCGCAGCTTATTTGAGACAAAGTGGATCATTGAACTGGTAGATATGGCTATGTTGAAAATCAGAGAATATCCAGATAAAGGCGCTCTGTACTGTGAGATTATCTCAAAGGCATATCTCAACCGCTTCAAGTACAGGGAATCAGAAATGCTGGAGGTTTTGAATATGGAACGCAGCACCTACTATGACCGAAAGAAAGAAGCGATACTGTTATTTGGTCTGTCACTTTGGGGAACAGCCATTCCTAAATTGAAAGATTTCCTGGAAAGTGCCCGGGAGGAAGAAGCATTGTGTTATTGTGAATGCTAAGACAGGATTTTAGTCCGACTAAAATCCGATGAAAATACGACGGTTCCCCTACTGAAAGTCCGACTTGTCCAGTGTTAAAATGGCTATGCTGGGAGATAGCGGCATAAAATTGAATAGAGAGAGTTACGCCTCGTGCCTGTAATGGGTACGGGGCTTTTTTTATACCTGCCTATTTTCCCCCATAATTAACACAAAGGCATGAACGAGAGCTTGGAGTAATTTACTCCGGCTCTTTTTTTATGCCTGCAAGGAGGACAGGCAGATGGCAAAGGGTATTGAGAATCGGGCACGATCTCCTCCCGCTGTTTTTGATTTTGCAACTTCACAAATTCAAAAACACGGAGGAACGAAAATGTATTACGACTTGGTTGAAAGCGGAAAAAGAATTAAAGCCTTGAGAAAGGAACATGGGCTTACACAGGAACAGCTTGCGGAGCAGTTAGGTGTTGCCGCAAACACCATTGCACGAATTGAAACCGGCAACAGAGGTATCTCTATTGATTTGGCAATCGAACTGGTTGTGCGCTTTGAGACAACCCTTGATTACATATTTTTAGGTCGTGAATAACCTCAAAACTATACCTACGAGGCAATAAAAACTTGCATGAGGAACAGGTACAATTTAGATACAGCCAAAGAAAATCGGCTGCTTGATCCTTGAAAACTGAATACACAGTCATCGAATACGTTCCTGTTGCCGGTGCGAGAGCATCAGCCACATCAGCGGTACGCCGAGACGTATCGGATAGAGAAACAGAACGACTTTCTTCTATAAATTAAGCGCTTGTCTCTCTCCCGATGCCAGCGATCAATACTGGCTTGTAAATATTGGGTTGCTCCCAATACGGCCATGAAAGCAACAGGATTAAAGATACTTCTCTACGGAGCTGGCGGAGAACCCGGCAGAGGTTAGATTCCTATGGAACTGATTCGCAATCAGTCGTTCGGTGATTCCCTGAGGGCGTAAGCCCTCTTTCCCAGGGGTGCGTGGCAAATATGGGACACATAGACTTTTGGACTGACTGCCTGATTCCTTTCTGGCAGTCAGTTATTACATAGCCAACGAAAGGAGGTCATGGCACATGATGAAAGAAAATTGGGTATATTGCCGTGGTGATATTTATTGCGCCAAGCTGGACCCGGTAGTTGGGTCGGAACAAGGCGGCATCCGTCCGGTTATCGTCATTCAGAACGATACCGGTAATAAACACGCTCCCACATTGATTGTGGCAACGGTCACCACCAGAATCCATAAGAAAGCGAATATGCCGACGCACTTTGTTATTTACGACAATCCTGCATTCAAAGAAGCGTCCGTTGTTCAGCTGGAACAGATTCGTACCATTGATAAAAGCAGGATTGATAATTACTTAGGTAAGGTAACGCCCCGTGAAATGGTAGCGATTGAGAAAGCCTTATCTGTCAGCCTGGCAATGGAACAGCTGAAAAAGCGTTCCCCAAAACATAAAGCAAAGAGAGCGAAGGAGTGAACATAAATGTTTGAAGAAAGAATCGCTGCCATGAATCAGCGCACCGAAGAAGCGATGGCTGCTAACGCAGTTCAGTTTGATAAGAGAACCTATACGGTTGATGAGATTCAGGATATTCTGGGCATCAGCAGAACCAGCGCATACAACCTTGTGAAAAAGAAAGTTTTCCATAGCGTCCGCATCGGTGGCAGTATCAGAATCTCCAAAAAGAGTTTTGATGAGTGGTTGGATCATCAAATGTAAGATTTGTCAAGGGCGTCGTACAACCCGGCGACAAACTTCAAAACATATTGAGAGTTCGATAAAATGTAGCCATGACAAGAAACACATGGCTACATTTTTTACATAGGAGGTTGTACGATGGCGGAAATGAGAAAACGCACGAGTATGTCTGTTCTGGAAATGGGCAGGATGCTCGGTCTTGGTAAAACGGAGTCATACTGGCTCATTAAGAAGAATTACTTCAAAACCATTCTTGTCGGCAACACCATGAGGGTGATGATCGACAGCTTTGAAGAATGGTATGCCAATCAGTTCAAATACCAGAAGGTCGATGGAACCCCTCCCGGCGAGGAATTGAAGAAAACTACATATTCAATGGAGGAGCTTGGACAGCGCCTTGGGCTGAAAGAAGCGACTGCTTACGAACTGGTTGCCAAAGGGCATTTTGATGTGGTCGATGTCCTGGGCAAGCGCAGAGTGACAAAGGAGAGCTTTGAAAGATGGTATGCTTCTCAAACCGATTACCGCACGGTAGAGGATCAGGAACTGGATGCAGATATTATGGCATCCACCTACGGTCTGCCGGAAATGGCAAGAATGCTTGGGGTACATCGTCAGACCATTTACTATATCGTTGCCAATGAAGATTTTGAGCTTATCAAGGTTGGCAGGTATAAGCGAGCTACCAAAGAGAGCTTTGAAAAATGGTATCACAATCAGACCCGCTACCAGTTAGCGGAAGATAGACAGGAAAGGAGCTGATTACATGGCATCTATCGTTAAGAGAAAAAAGAAGTATTCTGTGGTTTATACATACACCGATGAGAACGGCAACAAGCGTCAGAAGTGGGAAACCTTTGAAACGAATGCCGAAGCAAAGAAAAGGAAGTTGCAGGTTGAATATGAGCAGGAGTCCGGAACCTTTATTCCCCCTTCTGCTAAAACCGTCAATGATCTTTTGGATGAGTATATGTCAATCTATGGTGTGAACACCTGGGCGATGTCTACCTATGAAAGCAGAAAGAGCCTGATTGCAAACTATATTCGTCCCCTCATCGGTGATATGAAGCTGGAGGATGTCACGCCGAGAATCATGGACAAGTATTACCGAGATTTGCTTTCTGTCAAAGCGGTTTCTTCTAAGTATGTAAAAGCCCGTACAGAATATCTGACTCCGCATACTGTCCGAGAGGTTCACAAGACATTGCGAAATGCTTTCAATCAAGCGGTCAAGTGGGAATTGATGACCAGAAACCCTGTGGAGCACGCTACGCTGCCGAAAGAAGAACACAAGACCAGGGATATCTGGACAGCAGAAGTGCTCCAGAAGGCTCTGGAAGCCTGTGACGATGATATTCTTCGTCTGGCTATTAACCTTGCCTTCTCCTGTTCCCTGCGAATGGGCGAGCTTCTGGGGCTTACCTGGGACTGTATTGACATTTCCCCCACCAGTATTGAACTTGGTCAGGCAAGCATCTTCGTTGAAAAGGAGTTGCAGAGAGTAAATCGTGAAGCGATGGCAGATCTGGACGGTAAGGACATCATGTTCAAGTTCCCACCGACCTTCGCCAGTACGCATACCGCATTGGTTCTCAAAACTCCTAAGACCAAAACAAGTGTCCGCAAGGTGTTCTTACCGAAAACCGTAGCGGAAATGTTGGTACAGCGAAAGGCTGACATCGAAGAACTGAAAGACCTTTTCGGTGACGAGTTCGTAGACTTCAATCTGGTTTTCTGTTCTTCCAATGGCAAGCCGATTGAGGGGCAGGTTATCAACCGTGCTTTCAATAAGCTGATTGAGGAGAAGGGACTGCCGAAAGTGGTTTTCCATAGTCTCCGACATTCCAGTATCACTTACAAGCTGAAGCTGAACGGCGGCGATATGAAATCCGTTCAAGGCGATTCCGGTCATGCACAGGTCAAGATGGTAGCGGATGTTTACTCCCATATCATCGACGATGACCGCAGACTGAACGCTGAAAGAATGGAAGCTGCGTTCTACTCAGGCAGACAGGCAACGCCTGAGCCGGTTCAACCAGCCGCAACGGAAAGCTCCGCTGATGATAAAGAACTTCTTCTGAAGCTTCTGCAAAATCCGGAAATGGCAGCACTCCTGAAGTCGCTGGCAAAAACATTATAGTAACTGCAAGGGCAGATCCTTTTACATAGCTACAATAGCTGTAAAAGGGTCTGCCCTTATTTTTTTGTTATGGAGGTCAACGAGTATGGATAGAATCTTTATGGACGAGTATTACGAGCATCTGAGAGCTGACAATATCGAGGCATTTTCCAAGGAAAGGAACGACGAATATGTTGGCAGAGCTGAGGAATACAAAGCAGCAAAGTCGGCATTGCTTGAAGGATTGGGACTTGAGCATTTGTTTGACCATAGCCATGAACTGACTCCGAAAGAGAAAGAAATATGGATGCTGTTCGATAGGGTTGATGTAGCAGAGCTTCTTGCAAGGGATGCTTTTGCCAAGGGTGCTTATATGCTCGGCGCTGAGGATAGAGAGATTATGCTGAAATAAAAAAAGACCTGCTTCGGCGGGTCTAAATTACATAGAATCATTGAGTCTGAAAAACCTTTGAAATTCTTAATAATTCTGGTTGAAAAATTCATTTTGAAATGATATATAAAACAGACTGAAATCTGTGTCTAAGGACACCCGCACCCTCACACGAGAATGAATAGGATTTCCTATCATTTCGCATCACGAGAAGTTACATAGTGACATTTACTTGCACTTGCAACGTCCACCAAAAATCGAAAGACTTGCTAATTTCGAGCCAATCGGACGGTGTAAAATCCCTCTGAATTAGCTATCACAGCGTAGTATCAGATGGGATTTGAAATGCTGAAAAACCTTGTATTTCCAAGCATTTTTAAGCATTAGATGCCACTTCCCGATGTCGTATCGGGTCTACTCCTAAGCACTAGTTGAGGGTTCGATTCCCCCTGGGAACGTGCATTTTTTGCAGCAATGATCGTAAAAGTTCATTGCTGCTTTTTCTTTTTTCCGGTGCTCGTGAGCACCGAGAGAACACTTAAACGCAGATATTGAGCACCGAAATTTCTTAACGGGCACCAATGCAATAATTCAATCCTGGTACCGAACGGAGATAACTACAGCGTAGGATAAGGATTGGGGTGTCAATGAATGTAAATATGGTTTTCTTGCCTGAACAAAACAGGCCTGACGGATCTATCCGCTCAGATTAGATTAAGAATCTATTCTGGGCGGATTTTTTCGTTACAGATATTTTAGAGGAGGATAGCTTATGGATAAAAAAACGGATGTAAGAGATCCGGATGAAAAAGTTGTTGAGATTGAAATGGAACGGTTAAGAGCATTTTCAAATCATCCATTTAAAGTGATCGGAGACAGTCAGATGATTGAGCTGCAGGACAGCATAAAAAAGTATGGTGTACTGAATCCATTGATTGTTCGTCCAAAGATTGAAGGCTACTACGAAATTATTTCTGGTCACAGAAGAAAATATGCGGCTGAGAAGCTGGGATATAAGAAAATTCCGGTAATCATTTGTATGTTGCAGGATGATGAAGCAGTAGTGATCATGGTCGATTCCAATTTGCAGAGAGAGCAAATTACACCAAGTGAAAAGGCCTATGCCTATAAGATGAAATATGATGCCATCAAAAAAAAGGCAGGCAGAAAGAATTGTAGTCAAGTTGACCACAATACAGGAAAGAGGAGTATTGACGTAATCGGAGAACTTTGTGGTGACAGTGCGAAGCAGGTGCATGGCAGTATCAAATCAAAAAGGTGGAGTTGGAAAGACGGTATCGTGCGTGAATTTAGGAATCGGACTGGCACAGGAAGGGAAAAAGGTTCTTCTGATAGATGCAGATCCGCAGGGCAGTCTCACAATTAGTTTAGGGTATGAGGAACCGGATGAAATGGAGTATTCTCTTGCAACGCTGATGCTAAATATTGTGAATGATGAAAAACTGAACATGGAAAAAACAATCCTTCATCATAAGGAAGGTGTGGATCTGATACCGGCCAATATAGAATTATCAGCGATTGAGGTATCTTTGGTAAACGCAATGAGCAGGGAACTGATTATGAGGTCACTTATTGAGAGATTAAGGGAATTTTATGATTTTATCATTATAGATTGTATTCAGAAGTAGTAGATACGAATGGAAGCGGACATGGTGCATTGGCAGGAGTTCTTAATGCATTAAATGCCGATGTTTTGATCTGCGGCGGAATAGGAGGAGGTGCCCAGACTGCGTTAGCGGCAGCAGGCATTAAGCTTTTTGGCGGAGTTTCAGGAGATGCAGATAAAGCAGTAGAAGCTTTTATCAATGATACACTTGATTATAATCCAGATGTTAAGTGTTCTCACCATGAGCACAGCCACGGAGAGGGACATACATGTGGTAAACATGGATGTGGAAACCATAGCTGTCATTAAGAAGAATAGAAAAAAATACAATACGAAAGGATGCGTCAAGGTAATGGGAGAATTATCGTGATACATCCTTTTGTATTATTTGATAAGATGGCAGATTACATTTTCAATAAGGCGGTTAAAAACTGTGAATGCTACATCGATCTCTACATGGATTGAGTATTTTTCTTTTCTTACTTGTAGAAAGTGATGAATGGAAGGTATAATATTGTTAATGATCCAGAGATATTTATTTTGGAAACAGCTTAATCAATTTGGAGGTATAAAATGAAAGCACATAAATATTGGTCAATCGGAGCAATAGTTACAATGGTTGGAACTTTTTATACAGGATATAAAGGGTTAAAAGAAGCACACAAATACTTTGCATTTGGCTCTCTGATATGCATGATTATGGCAGTCTATTCTGGTCATAAAATGATTTCAGGTAATAAAAGAACAAGAAAACAGGTGGAAAATACAAAAGCGGAGGAATAGTAAATGTTAGAGATAGGAACAAAAGCACCGGATTTTGAATTGCCGGATCAGAACGGAGAAGTGCATAAATTAAGTGATTATTTAGGTGAAAAAATAATTTTATATTTTTATCCAAAGGATAATACACCAGGATGTACGAAGCAGGCATGTGGCTTTTCTGAGCGTTATCCACAATTCACCGAGAAAGGTGCGGTGATCCTTGGAGTCAGTAAGGATTCTGTAGCCTCTCACAAGAAATTTGAGGAAAAATATGGATTGGCATTTACACTTTTGGCAGATCCGGAGCGTAAGGTGATCGAAGCATATGATGTCTGGAAAGAAAAGAAAAAATATGGCAAGGTTTCTATGGGTGTGGTAAGAACCACATATCTTATTGACGAGCAGGGAATCATTAGAAAGGCAAATGATAAAGTCAAGGCGGCAGATGATCCTGAAAATATGCTTAAGGAATTAAATTGATGAAGATTATATTGTCACCTGCAAAAAAGATGATTGTAGATACAGATAACATAGCACCGGTTGAACTGCCTGCCTTTATTGATAAGACAGCAGAGATATTAAGCTGGATGAAAAGCAAATCAAAAGAGGAACTGAAAGCTATCTGGAAATGTAATGACAAGATTGCAGAGCAGAACGTTAACAGATTGGAAAATATGGATCTTTATAACAGACTTACTCCGGCTGTTTTAGCATATGAAGGAATTGCATTTCAATATATGGCACCAGCTGTGTTTGAAATCCAGCAGTTTGAGTATCTGCAAAATCATTTAAGAATCCTGTCTGCGTTTTATGGCATTTTAAAACCACTGGATGGTGTGACTCCTTATCGCCTTGAAATGCAGGCAAAAGCTGAGATTGAAGAAACAACAAATCTATATGATTACTGGGGGGACCGGTTATATCATTCAGTAATTGATGACAGCAGGATTATCATTAATCTTGCATCAAAAGAATACTCGAAATGTATAGAAAAGTATCTGACACCACAGGACAGATATATTACGATTGTATTTTGTGAGTTATCCGGAGATAAATTGGTAACAAAAGGTACTTATGCCAAGATGGCTCGTGGTGAAATGGTCAGATTCATAGCGGAAAATAATATTGAAAATCCGGTGGAGATTCAGAAATTTGACAGACTCGGATATTCGTTTAGGTCTGATTTATCTTCAGATTCAGAATATGTATTTGAACGCAAAATAAAATAGTTATTCAGGTAAAAGATGCTCAGTTTAGCACCTTTTATAATAATGAGAATATTACTATTTTTATTGACAACAGGATAATAGTGGTATATAATCCTTATTAAGAACTAATCCTAATAAGGAGGACGGATGACAAGTAGGAGAAATACCATTCAAAAAGATCTCGTAAGAAATACCGTATACGAAATGAGAAGACACGTTACGGCAATTGAAGTGTATGAATTTATAAAAGAAGCATATCCATCAATTGGAAAAGGAACTGTATATAGAAATCTTGATATATTGGTAGAGGAAGGTGCATTAAGAAAGGTTGAAGTTCCGAATGGACCGAACCGATTTGATTTTACATTGAAAAATCATTACCATGTAAGATGTATAAAGTGCGGTGAAATTTTTGATGTGGATATGGATCAAATACCGGATTTGCTGGAAAGAATTCATAACACTCATGGAATTGAATTTGTGGATTACGATATTTCATTTAAAGGCATTTGCCCGAAATGCAGGGAGAAGGTAAAGGAGGAACAGCATGGATAGGAAAGCAATGTATAAGTTGAGTTATGGACTGTTTATATTGACCGCTAAAGAAGCAGAAAAAGATAACGGATGCATCATTAATACAGCCATTCAGGCAGCTTCGGAACCAAACCAGTTAAGTATCTGTGTAAATAAGGCAAATTATACGCATGATATGATTCAAAGAACCGGAAAATTTACTGTATCAGTCTTAAGTCAGAAGGCACAATTTGAATTGTTCAAACATTTTGGCTTCCAATCAGGAAGGGATACCAATAAGTTTGAAGCATTTGAGCAGTGTGCCAGGGGCACGAATGGTATTTATTATATTACAGAAGGTACAAATGCATACATTTCTGTGACAGTTACTAAAACAGAGGACTTAGGTTCACATACGATGTTTATCGGTGAGATAACCGATATGGAAGTTTTAAGCAATGTTCCTTCAGTAACATATGATTATTATCAGAATAACATTAAGCCTAAGCCACAGGAGGTTGGAAAAACAGAGGACAGTCAGACAATATGGCGTTGCAGAATTTGCGGATATGAATATGTAGGCGAGGAATTACCGGATGACTTTATATGTCCTTTGTGCAAGCACCCGGCATCAGATTTTGAAAAAGTAGTAAAGAAAACGGAGGTAAAAGAGATGGCAGAAAACAAATATGTAGGAACACAGACAGAGAAGAATTTACAGGAGGCATTTGCGGGGGAATCACAGGCAAGAAATAAGTATACCTATTTTGCTTCTGTAGCGAAAAAGGAAGGTTACGAGCAGATGTCAGCATTGTTTTTAAAGACTGCAGATAATGAGAAAGAACATGCAAAGATGTGGTTCAAGGAATTAGCAGGAATTGGTGATACAAAGGAAAACCTGGCGGCAGCGGCAGAAGGCGAAAATTATGAGTGGACAGATATGTATGACGGCTTTGCTAAAACAGCTGAGGAAGAAGGATTCCCTGAGCTTGCAGCAAAATTCAGGGCAGTAGGTGAGATTGAGAAGCACCATGAGGAAAGATATCGTGCACTTCTTAAGAATATTGAAACTGCACAGGTATTTGAAAAGAGCGAAGTTAAGGTATGGGAATGCCGTAACTGCGGACATATTGTGGTAGGAACAAAGGCTCCTGAGGTATGTCCGGTATGTAACCATCCACAAAGCTATTTTGAAGTACATGAAGAGAATTATTAAGGAGATAAGATTATTAGCAGTCAAGAACAGTGCTTATGAAATAATAAATAAAAAGCACGCTACATATTATGGAATGGCAATGTCTGTAAAAAGAATCTGTGAAGTAATTATGAGAAATGAAAAATCAATACTTCCGGTATCGCACATAATTCATGGCGTATATGATATTGACGGAGTATCGTTAAGTATGCCAGTTATTGTAGGTGTTGATGGTATTGAGTCTAATATACCTATTAATTTAAGTGGTGAGGAAGCATTAAAGCTTAAGAAATCTGCAGATTCTTTGAAAAAGATTATAGAGACGATTGAACTATAAATTATACACATGGAAGGAGATAAAAGCATGGAAGTAAAGTATTATATATGTAAGCATTGTGGAAACATTGTTGAAAAGGTAAAGGATAAAGGTGTTCCTGTAATTTGTTGCGGAGAACCTATGCAGGAATTAAAAGCCGGTGTGACAGATGCGGCTGTTGAGAAGCACGTGCCTGTATATACAGTGGAAGGCAATTATGTTCATGTCGTGGTCGGAGAGACAAAACATCCAATGCTTGAAGAACATTTCATTGAGTGGATTACATTAAATACCAATCAGGGAATATACAGAAAACAGTTAAATCCAGGGCAGGAGCCGATAGCAGATTTTTGTCTTTGCGATGGTGAACAGGTAGAAGAAGTATATGCATATTGTAACCTGCATGGATTATGGAAATGCTAAAAGCATTTATACATATTAAGATTTAAGAACAACACAAATATAACCGTAATATAGGCTGTGTATTAATGTATTTACAAGGAGGAACAACAAATGAAATATGTATGTGATGTTTGCGGATGGGAATACGATGAGGAGAAGGGATATCCAGAAGGTGGTATTGCACCTGGTACAAAGTGGGAGGATATTCCGGAAGATTTTGAATGTCCGTTATGTTTTGTAGGCAAAGACCAGTTTTCAAAGGCTGAATAAAAATGAAAGCAGGACTAATGGATGTATGAAATGAAACCAGAATATTATAATGGAATAAATATGATAGAATTGACATAATATTGGAAAATCTTCGTGATTATACAGTAAAACACTTTACTGATGAAGAGCAGTATATGGAATCTATTAATTATAAGAAGTTATTTACACAGAAAGTTCAACATCTGAAATTTATACACAAACTTGATGAATTTATAGAACATCATAATGATGAGATAGAAGATCAAGATGAACAGATTATGGTTATATGTGTAGAGTCTGCGGATAGAGGATAGGGGAATGTGCAGCATGTTTCCGTATTACTCCCATGTTGTTACCAATTGCTATCCTTTTGCTACCATTCTACCTCTTTTTTTCAGAATTGACCTGTGCTAATATTATCATAGACAAATGAGACATGAGCTACAAACTTACATTTCATTTGTTTCTCTTTTGCAAAAGAATACGGACAAAATATAAAGCGTCTGCTCATTGCCGGAATGGTGATGAGTATGGCGCTTTTTTTGATGCCGAAAACCGGGTGATGACCTGAAAAATGAAACAGGAGGAAATAGCATGGCATATGAATATGGCCACGATTGCCCATTTGAAGCTTACATCACGAATCTCGGAAAATATAACGAAGGGGAGTTGGTAGGCGAATGGGTAAAGTTTCCTACCACATCAGAAGATCTGAAAAAAGTATTTGAACGAATTGGAATCGGTTCAAAAGATGACTTTGGTAATCCTTATGAAGAATGGTTCATAAGTGATTATGACTGTTATGTCGATGGGCTGTATGAAATGCTGGGAGAATACGAAAGTCTGGATGAACTCAATTATCTGGCTTTCTTTAAAAAGAAGCCGGTCATATTTTTTTATGAAAAATAAATTTTGTTGAGGTTAAATTGAGATTGACTTTGTATTGTATAAGTATGAAATAAAAAGGAATCAGGTGCTGTACAATGAAAAAGCATAAAATATGTAAAATCCTTCTTGTTATACTGGCAATTTTTTTATGTGTGGCTTTTTATGAATTGCTCGGAATCTGCGTTGCATATAAAAAGCAGCCGGAAGTGTCCAATACAACCAAAAAAGAAACAAAAAATGGGTCATGGAACGAATGCAGTGAAAATACAGAACGGGCAGTAATCATAGAAAAGAATCCAGAAGCGCTTTTACAAAGAGTGCGTTTGATCAAGAATGCAAAAAAGGAAATTATTCTTTCTACTTTTGCATTTCAATCCGATGAAAGTGGAAAATTGATCTTAGGAGCACTGCATGATGCGGCAGACAGAGGTGTGCATGTTCGTCTGTTAGTAGATGGAATGGAGAGCTGGATTGATATGGAAGGAAATCCGTATTTCTATGGATTATCTTCCCATGAGAATGTTGAAATTAAACTGTATAATAAGGCCAATCCGTTGAAACCATGGAAGATGATGGGGAGAATGCATGATAAATATTTGATTGCAGATGGTAAGACATATATTCTTGGTGGAAGAAATACATACAATTATTTCCTGGGTGATTTTCCGGGACATAAGAACTATGACAGAGATGTGTTAGTGGTTTGCAATGAACCTGAGAAAGAAAATTCAGTTAACCAGTTGTTAGAGTATTTTGAAACGATATGGGAACAAGAAGACAGTGGTTATTTTCATGACAATAAAAAACTGGCAAATAGAAAATCTGTAAAGAACGCAGTTTTAGAGCTGCAGAACGGCTATCAGAAATATTTTGAAGAGAATAAGGAAAGAATCTGCGATACCGATTACACGGACGAAACTTTTGAGACAGAAAAGATTGCATTAGTGTCAAATCCTATCCACACAGGTCCCAAGGAACCAGTAGTCTGGTATCAACTGGGAGAACTAATGAAAAATGCAAAAGAGCGCGTGAAAATTCATACACCATATATTATCTGCAATGATATGATGTATAATACATGGAAAGAGATTGCGGAGAGAGTTCCGGATTTTTCTATCATGACCAATTCGGTTGCCAACAATGGAAATCCGTTTGGTTCTGCTGATTATGCGAGAAACAGAAACAGAATTTTAAATACAGGAATTGATATCTGGGAGTATGAAGGCGGTTATTCTTACCACGGAAAAAGCATCCTGATCGATGATGATCTATCCGTAATCGGTTCCTTTAACATGGATATGAGAAGCACGTATCTGGATACGGAACTGATGCTTGTAATACGTAGCAAAGAGATTAATAAACAGTTGGAAGAAGGCATGATGGAATATGAAAGAGTGTCCCGACAGGTATTGGAAGATGGAACCTATCGTGATCCGTATCATGTAGAGCCAATTGAATTGACAAAGAAGCGTCAGAGAAACGTACTTTTGGTACAGCATTTGCTTGGATGGGCAAGATATCTGTTCTGATAAAGGAGGAAGAAGATCGTGTTTCAAATATTAATTGTAGAAGATGATAAAGAATTAAGCCAGCTATTCCAAAAAGTGCTTGAGAAGAATGGATATCAGGTCAAAAGTGCATCGGATGGAGCACTGGCATTAGAAATATTGGATAAAGAGTATATTGATCTGATCATTTCCGATATTATGATGCCGGTTATGGATGGTTATGAACTGGTGTCGAAACTCCGTTCAGCAGGATATCAGATACCGGTACTTATGATCACTGCGAAAGGTTCCTTTGATGATATGCGCCAGGGATTTCTTTCGGGAAGTGACGATTATATGGTAAAACCGGTAAATGTGAATGAAATGGTTTTAAGAGTCGGAGCACTGCTTCGCCGTGCACAGATATTGAATGAACACAAAATTGTGATCGGTTCAACAGAGTTTGATTATGATGCAATGACGGTTACAACTGATAAGGAAAGTCTTGTTTTGCCTAAAAAAGAATTCCTGCTTTTATATAAGCTTGCAGCTTCGCCAGGCAGAACATTTACAAAACAACAGTTGATGGATGAAGTATGGGGATACGAGACGGAGGCAGACCCACATACGATAGAGGTACATATAGGAAGAATCAGGGAGCGTTTGAAAGATAACCCGGATTTTGAAATCGTAACAATGCGTGGAATTGGATACAAGGTGGTGAAAAAATAATGGAACAAAAGAAAGAAAAAGGATTGCGGATCCGATCCTGTCTGACTGGTGCAATCTGGCTGGCACTTGTATTTTCAACAGTCATATCTGCGTTATTATTTGCTTTTTTGAATCATTTTTTTAATCTGCCGGGCAGCATACCTGTGCTTGGCTGGCTTTTGATTTTCAATACATTGATTGCAGGGCTGATCACTTCCTTTATCAATGCAAAGTTACTGGAACCAATTACCAGACTCAGTAAAGCAATGAAGGAAGTTTCGCAGGGAGATTTTGAACAGCACTTGGAAACGAACAGCCGTATCGCAGAAGTTGGAGAATCTTATCAAAGTTTTAATGTGATGACAAAAGAGCTTCGTGCAACAGAAGTACTGCAGATGGATTTTGTCTCCAATGTTTCTCATGAGTTTAAGACCCCGATCAATGCCATTGAAGGATATACAATGCTGCTTCAGGGAGAAGAACTGTCTCCGGATCAAGAGGAATATGTAGAAAAAATCTTATTTAACACCCAAAGACTTTCTGGATTGGTTGGTAATATTTTGCTGTTATCCAAGTTAGAGAATCAGAACATACCAATGAAAAAAACAGAATATCGTTTGGATGAACAGATCCGTCAGGCATTTCTTTCCCTGGAGACAAAATGGACAGAAAAAGAAATTGGTTTCCAGGTAGAGCTGGAGGAAGTTAAATATACTGGGAATGAAGGACTTTTTATGCATATATGGATGAATCTTTTAGATAATGCGATTAAGTTCAGTCCTGCAAAGGGGACAATTATGATGTTTCTGAAGCAGGAAAAGGATTCTGTAATGTTTATTCTGGAAGATGAAGGACCGGGAATAGAAGATGATGTGAAAACCAGAATATTTGATAAATTTTATCAGGCAGACGGTTCTCACAAAGCAGAAGGAAATGGTCTCGGCCTTGCACTTGTGAAACGGATCGTAGATAGTGCTGGCGGGACGATCAAGGCAGAAAACCGGGAATATGGTGGATGCAGATTTGTTGTAGAGCTTCCAATACAGAAAGATGAGGCCATATAAGTTTAAGAAAAACAGATAGAGGAGGAATTACATGACATTTTATCAGGAATTGCAGTTAAATCAGGCAGGTTCTAAAAACTTGTTGAAAAAGAGTGAAACAGTGAAAGAAAAATCATATCATATGCTGGTATATTTGGTAAAGATAGCTGTTACAATGGCATTTTGTTTTTTATTTGTTACTATTTTCAGTATCTTATTTGGAAATGAGAATAGTATTGTGGGTGTAGTAGTTTTATTATGCCTTATGGTATTTCGGAATGCGGATCTGGGGATCCACACCGGACAATCTACGATGCTTTTGGCTTTGTTCTTTGTAATTATGACTGTATGTCCGCATTTAGCAAATCAGTTTTCACCGGTACTTGGAATGCTGTTAAATATTGCGGCACTGGCTGTGTTGATTCTGTTCGGATGCCATAATCCATTCATGTTTAATCAATCTACATTGGTTCTTGGGTATCTGCTGCTATATGGTTATGATGTTACGGGAAAAAGCTATCAGATGCGATTAGTCGGAATGGCTTTAGGTGCAGCACTTACCTGCTTCGTATTTTATCGAAATCATAAAAACAGAACTTATAAAAGAAATCTGAAAGATCTGATACAAGAATTTGATATCACTTCTTCCAGAACAAAATGGCAGATATGTCAGATTTTATGCGTACCGATTGTCCTTTACATTGCAGAACTTTGTAATATGCCACGTGCAATGTGGGCTGGTATTGCGGCCATGTCCGCGATTTTGCCGTTTATGGAAGATATGCACTATAGAGTCCGTAAAAGAATTGTCGGAAATATTGCAGGTGTTATATGTTTTACAGTATTATATTTTCTGCTTCCTTCGTCAATCTATGCATATATAGGAATTCTTGGTGGAATCGGTGTAGGACTTTCTGCAAAATATGGCTGGCAGGCAGTATTTAACACATTTGGTGCTTTGGCCATTGCTACAGAGAGTTATGGACTAAAAGGAGCAGTTGGTCTTAGAGTGATTCAGAATGTTTTTGGCGTTGTATTTGCATTAATATTTTGTGCTGTGTTTTATTGGCTTATGTCAAAAAAAGGAAACGTGGTAACCGTAGATGCAGAATAACGTGGGATGGAAAGAAAAAGGGTTAATCCGGAAATGGCAGCTTTGCTGACGAGTCTGGCGAAGAGTATGAAGATGTAAGGGAAAATTTAAGATCTGTTGGCTTTGGGAAGAATCCTAAGGGTGACAGATCTTTTTTTATACCTGCCTATCTTCCTTCATTTTAACACAAAGGTATTCTTCGTATTTAAGAAAGTCCAGGAAAAGAAGAAGGAACAGGAAGCGGCAAAGCCTGATCCGGATGCTGATTATGTGGACGATGACGAGGACTATGGGTACGATCCGGAGTTTGAGAACGATGATGCAGATAGCTCCGTCGATGAAGATGATAATGAACCTGTGTAAACAGGATAGGCTTGATGCCTGGGGCAGCCTTCGGAGTGCCTTTACATAATTTCCACTTTCAAAAAATAAAAAATTTTATGTTTTTGAAAGCGACATCTTGCATATACTATTAGCAGACAGTATAATAAGTACAGTGAAGCGGTTTCGAGAAATGAAAAAATTTCAATTTTTGAAAGCGGGTGACGATATGAAAACAATCACGAGAGCAAAATATCTCAATAGAATCATTGAACTGAATGGTACTCCTGACATCAAGATTATCACGGGCATTCGTCGATCCGGTAAGTCCAAGCTGATGCAGGCGTATATTGAGTATCTGAAAAGCCATTTTGAAAACATCAATATTATCTTCATTGACTTCATGGATTTGGCGTATGAGGAAATCAAGGAATACCATGCCTTACACGCCTATGTGGAAGAACATTATCAGGAAGGTAAAACGAACTACCTGTTTGTAGACGAGGTTCAGATGTGTCCCAAGTTTGAGTTGGCAATCAACAGCCTGTACTCTAAGGGAAAATACGACATCTATGTAACCGGCTCCAATGCTTTCATGTTGAGTGCGGATCTGGCAACTCTGTTTACCGGACGCTATATTGAAATTCATGTGTTTCCTTTCAGCTTCCAAGAATATTGCCAGTATTATGATGATGTTAGTGATAAAGATAAGCTCTTTGATGATTACGCTATCAAGGGCGGTTTAGCAGGTTCTTACGCTTACAGAACCGAAAAAGACAGAACAAACTATATCAAAGAGGTCTACGAAACGATTGTAACAAGGGATTTGGTGCAGAAATATGCGCTCCCGGACACTTTGGTTTTACAGCGTCTGAGCGAGTTCCTTATGGATAATATCAGCAACCTGACTTCTCCTAATAAGGTCAGTCAGCTGCTGACAGCAAATGAGACTCCGACCAATCATGTAACCGTCGGCAAGTACATTAAGTATTTGTGCAATGCTTTTGTATTTTATGATATTAAGAGATATGACATCCGAGGTAAGAAATACCTTGAAAGCTCTGAAAAGTTCTATTTGTGTGACAGCGGTATTCGATATGCAATACTGGGAAGCAGAAATATGGATTACGGCAGAGTATATGAAAACATCGTTTGCATCGAACTTCTTCGCCGTGGATACGATGTCTATGTCGGTAAGCTCTATCAAAAGGAGATCGACTTTGTTGCTCAGAGAGGCAGCGAGAAGATTTATATTCAGGTCAGCGACAACATTTCCGGGCAGGAAACATTTGAGAGAGAATGCTCTTCTCTGCTTCAGATCCGAGATGCTTATCCGAAAATGATTATTGCCAGAACCAAACATCCAAAATATAGTTATGAAGGAATCGAAATCCATGATATAGCCGATTGGTTGCTACAAGAATAAGCAGGGCGAAATATCTCCGTCATTCTCTTTTGAAATGACGGAGATTACAGAAAATTGTATCAGGCTGCAAAAATCCCTCCGGAACTTTTAAATCAGATGACAAATAGCACCACGGATGACGCTATTCTTGACGCTGATGGCGCTAATCATGGCGCTGATAATATGGAAGGCAGCTTCGTTATCTATCCCTATCAAGAATATAAATCACGAGAAATGCAGATTATATAAGACACGATAGATGCGATAGGAGGAGTGAACAATGGATCAGAAAATGTTTTGTTATCAATGTCAGGAAACGGCCGGATGCAAGGGCTGTACGGTGGTCGGTGTCTGCGGTAAGCAGCCGGATGTGGCGGCAATGCAGGATTTGCTTGTGTGGGTGACGAAGGGTATCAGCGCGGTGACGACACGGCTTCGCGAGGAGGGACGTGCGGTGGCAGATGAGGTCAATCATCTGGTTACCGAAAATCTGTTTACGACGATCACGAATGCCAATTTTGATAAGGCGGCGATTGAAAAAAGAATTGAAAAGACGCTGGAAATGAAGACGGCACTGTGGGAGCAGCTGGAACGTCGGGACAATCTGCCGGAGGCGGCTGGCTGGACAGGTGAGCCGTCTGAATTTATAAAAAAAGCGTCGGAAGCGGGCGTTCTGATCGGGCAGAACGAGGATATTATTTCCCTTCGCAGCTTGATTACGTATGGCTTGAAAGGTTTGTCTGCCTATACCCGGCATGCGAACGTCCTGCTGCAGGAGGACCGGGAGGCGGATGCATTTTTACAGCGGGCGCTTGCGGCGACGCTGGATGACGGTCTGAGTGTGGATGATTTGATTCACCTGACGCTGGAAACCGGCGAATATGGTGTCCGGGGAATGGCGCTTTTGGATCGAGCAAACACCGAGACTTATGGAAATCCGGAGATTACTACGGTTGATATCGGTGTCGGAAGTAATCCGGGCATTCTTGTTTCAGGACATGATCTGCGCGATATGGAAATGCTTCTGGAGCAAACGCAGGGAACCGGCGTCGATGTATATACACACTCAGAGATGCTTCCGGCGCAGTATTATCCGGCATTTAAGAAATATCCGAATTTTAAGGGTAATTACGGCAATGCGTGGTGGTGCCAGAGGGAGGAATTTGAGACGTTCAACGGACCGATCCTGATGACAACGAACTGCATCGTGCCGCCGAAGGACAGCTACAAGGATCGCCTCTACACAACCGGTGCGGCGGGATATCCGGGCTGCACGTATATCAACGGTGGAATCGGAGGAAAGAAGGATTTTTCAGTGATCATCCAGCATGCGAAGCGCTGTGAACCGCCGACCGGGATTGAGCAGGGGCAGATTGTCGGCGGCTTCGCCCATGCACAGGTGCTGGCGCTGGCAGATAAGGTAGTGGATGAGGTCAAAGCGGGAAAAATCCGAAAGTTTGTCGTCATGGCGGGGTGTGATGGGCGTGCTAAGAGCCGCACTTACTACACCGATTTTGCAAAGGCGCTGCCGGAGGACACGGTAATTCTGACGGCTGGCTGTGCGAAATACCGCTATAATAAGCTGAATCTGGGCGATATTGAAGGAATTCCGCGTGTCCTGGATGCGGGGCAGTGCAATGATTCATATTCCCTGGCGGTCATTGCGATGAAGCTGCAGGATATTTTTGGGCTGGATGACATCAACGACCTGCCGATTATTTACAACATTGCCTGGTATGAGCAGAAGGCGGTCATTGTTCTTCTGGCGCTTCTCTCACTCGGTATCAAGAATATCCATCTTGGACCGACGCTTCCGGCATTTTTAAGTCCGAACGTGGTAAATGTATTGGTGGAAAAGTTTGGAATCGCGGGAATTGACAGCGTGGAGAGCGATGTGGAATTATTTTTCGGGGAGAAGTGATAAATACAGGACGGAACTGGATAAGAGGGAATCGAACAAAGTCGGAATTTGGATCTGAAATCTGGAGATAGATTTGCAAAAAATCTGTGTTGGTTTTACAAAAAGCGGTCGGAACGATCTTGAAAATGGCAGTTAGTGAAATAGGGGGCGGTTCTCTGGCAAATGCAGGGAACTGCCTTTTTCGTGTAATAGGAAATTCCTTGGAATTCCCTATTACACAAAAAGACACTAACGTGCCAATGATGAGCATTCTTTTTTATTTATAGAAATATTGATATGGAAAATGAAAGTGTGATATGATGGGAAAGATGAATGAGTTCTAAAATATAAAAGAAATTGATACGGCAGATCAATCGATAGAGGATGCGGGAGGAAAACAATCATGTCACTGGAAAAAGCAGAAAGTTACTTAAAGGAAGCCGGATTTTTGGATCATGTTATTGAGTTAAAAGAGTCCACAGCGACGGTTGCGCTGGCAGCGGAGGCATTAGGCGTGGAGCCGGGGATGATTGCGAAAACGATGTCCTTTTTGCAGGGAGAACAGCCGGTATTGATTTTGACAGAAGGTACTGCGAAAGTGGATAACCGGAAATATAAAGATACGTTTCACGTGAAAGCAAAGATGATTCCGTTTGAGCAGGTGGAGGAGGTTACCGGTCATGCGCCGGGTGGGGTCTGCCCGTTTGGTATCAAGGATGGAATTGAAGTGTATCTGGATGAGAGCCTGAAGCGTTTTGAGACGGTTTATCCGGCAGCGGGAGACGACCACAGTGCGGTACGTCTCACGATCCCGGAGTTGGAAGAAGTGTCCGGAGCGAAAGGCTGGGTGGATGTCTGCAGGGAGCCGGAGGATCAGCAGCACGAGTAGGTGTGGGAGATTTTAGGAGAATTCATATGAGAGATGTGAAAGCAACGGGGAGAAGCAGGGGAGAAAATGAAAACGGCGGAATCAGGGTGGGTTCCAGATTGGGAAAGAAAGGTCGCCTGTGCCGGAAAACGTTCGTCCGTCTGCTTTGCCTGACAGCAGCCATGATGGTTCTTGGATCTTTTACCGCCTTTGCCAGAGCGGGAGGTGCTTCCGGCGGCGGAGGTGGCGGAGGTGGTTCTTCCCATCATCATACAAGCAGCAGCCGGGGACAAGGCGGACGGGCGGGTGCGTTTCAGGCGCTTTTGCTTACGGGAACCTTTGTGATTCTGGGAAGTGCCGGAACCATTACATACCTGCACCGGGCAAAAAAGAAACAGGCAGCAGCCCGTGAAAAATTGAAAGAATTTTCCATTGGAGAAGATCATTGGGATCGGAGTGAGATACAGGAGCGGGTGCGGGAATCATATTACCGGATTCAGGAATGCTGGCGGGATCGAGATCTGGAAAAAGGGCATCCTTACCTGAGCCAGAAGATGCAGCAGGAGTTTCAGACGAAATTTGAGTGGAGCAGGATGCGCCATGAGGTGTTTGTCATGGAAGGGATCCAGCTTCTGGATGCGATTTTGGTGGAAGCGGAGAATGAGGACGGCGACGACCGCGACTATATCTGGTATTTGATCCATGGAAAGATGATCGACTATGTGTATCACGAAGAAACCGGAGAACTTTTGAAGGGATCCCGGAAAATGGAAGATTTCTTCGAATATTGGAGGTTTGTTCTGGAAGATGGAAACTGGGTGCTGGATGAGATCTGCCAGAAGGAAGAAGTGGATAATGGGCGGAAGTTGTGCTGAGAGGTGCTTTGAGTTGAGTGCTCGAAACACGGTAGCTGCGGATGCTGTCCGGTAGAGATGTTTGAAGAGGAAAAGTATAGAACCTAAAAGTGAATGGAGCAAGGAAAGCGGAGCAGCAGGAAGAGTGAGGAGACTTTAGCTGCGGCGCAGAAATGCCAGAATTGCGCGCAGATAAGGTGCCGGTGTCCGGAATATGGAAGTATGCCGTCCCCCGGTCATTAAAAGAAGCCGACTGGTTGGAATCTGCCTTGCTAACCAGCGGGAGTGTGAGGGCTTAATGAGATCCCGGGTTCCGGCGATCAGCAGCACAGGAACGGAGATGGTTTGCAATTTCCGGGCACTTAAACGGGGCGAGTGAAGTAAAAGAGAAGTCAGATTTCGGCGGCGGAGGACGCGGTGCGTCAGCCGGGTAAGAAAGTCAGGCTTCTTTTTTTGTTCTGCCGGAATCCGGGGGAAAATTGACCCGAAATGGCATTGCCTTTCTTTGTCGGCACAAACTGCGGATGTGGCGGAAACAGAGAAATTCTTCTGAAATGGCAGGGAAACTTTCGGGGTGGACAGTGCAGAGACCACAGAGGACCCGGAGGACGCAGAGGCAGAAGAGAAGCTGCATTTTAAAACAGGCAGCAGGAGATTCCCCAGGAGATTTAAAATGCTGTGCAGCATTTGGGCGGCAAGGTGCAGCGGCGTGAGCAGCCCGTCCGGTGAGGCGTTGGCGCTGATACAGATGAGCGTTTTCAGCCGCTCCGGGTATTTGCATGCGATCTCCAGCCCGATATTGGCACCATCGCTGAATCCCAGCAGGTGGACGGAGGAAAGATGTAAGTGGTTAAGCAGGGCGATAACGTCGTCTGCCATATCCTCTGTAGAGAACCCGTGGAGCGCTGTGTGGACAGACAGCCGGGAACGCCCATGTCCCCGGCTGTCCATCAGAATCACCTGAAAATCGGGCAGAAACGTGCGCAGAAATGGGTAAAAGACGGCAAGGGACTGGCTGTTTCCATGCAGGATAAGGAGCGGTGTGCCGCTGCCGTACTGTTCATAGTAGATTTCTGCGCCGGAGGTGGTAAGATAACCGGAATGTTTCATCATAAGAGCGCCTCTTTTCTGGTAAAAAAATGAAATTTATCAGGCTGCATCCAGCATGATAAAAGCTAAGTTTAGTCTGCCTTTTTATCTGCATCTGTCTGCTTTCTTGTGTCGGGCTGCTTCGTGCTGGAAGAAGCAGTCCAACTTACCTGGCGAGATGGTTTACTTTGATGTGTCGGGGAAGTCCTCTTGTTTCTCAGTCGCTGCGCGCATCCTTTTACCAGATCCTCCGCTGCCTCGCGGATCTGATGCGGATTCTGAATCGTCACAAGGGCATAAAACATGTCTGGTGTTGGAATCTTCGGCAGGTAAATATAATAAGAAGGAACCCATTCGGTCGGGCTGTATTTTTCCTTGGCACGGTAGAGATCGCGGAATCCATAACAGTCATTCAGGTGGTTGTAAGCGAAGCAGAGCAGCTTTTCGACCGGATTAGAGCTGTCATTTTCCAAGCCAGCGAGCGGGGCAACACCGAGGCTGCCATACTCAATGCCCTCGTCTTTGAAAACCTGAAATGCGTCGTAAAGAATCGTCTCCATCACGCCGCTCGGTGCGCCGGTTCCGTGGCGGGTGACGTCCGCCATGTAGCCTCTTTTGCCGAGAAATGGGACAAACACGATGAATGCCACGATTTTTCCGTCGGCGTCGGTGGCGTAGAAATAACGCTTGTCCATCGGATTTTCCAGCCCGACAGTTCCCATAACGAAAGTCAGCATCGAACTCTTTTTCTGTTGCAGCCATTCGTTCGTGATGCGGTTCAGATCTGCCTCAATCTGTGCATCCCGCTGTTTCAGCGGGCAGTATTCATGGACGACGACCCCGGCTTTCCGGGCGTGGTTGATGTTCATACGCATCTTGGCGCCTTTCTTGCCAGAGATTTCATAGTCCGCAAGGTGGAAACGGGCTTCCTCCCCGTTTTTGACCCATCCAAAGCCCTGCTTTTTATATTCTTCCAGAAAATGGTCAGTGACGCTGATAAAAAACAAGTTGTGAGCGCTGCGCTGGCAAAATTCTTTAAATTCTGCCAGGAGAACCGGAAAATCGCTGTCCGCGCAGATGGGATCGCCGTTGATGACGATGGTGCTGCCGACGACTCCGTAGGGGATGACGCCGTCTACCTTCTGACCGAAATATAGGAGTTTGTCATCCTCCAGCGTCAGGTAGGCGCTGGGATTCTGGCTGTACAGGTTGACGAGGGTGCGGGCATGCATCAAATCCGAAGCATGGCTGACTGGATGCAGCAGCCATGGGCGGACCGCATACAGAATGGAGGCGAGGATGCAGCCCCAGCTGAACCAGAATGTAACCAGTTCGACTACATGTGTTTCACGTGAAACATTGCTCGGATTTCCCATGCCGAAAATCATGGCAGTTCCCTGAATGAGACTATCCATCAGCGAGTCAAGAGAGGTTTCTCCCAGCGGTTTTACCGAAAAATGATAGCTGATACCGGCATTGACGATGATGCCTGCCAGTGCCAGCAGCAGAAACAGGAGAGAGCGTCCGAGGCTGCGCCGGTCAGACGGGCAGCAGAAGTCCTTCCGAAAACACAGGAGAAGCAGAAATAATACGGCTTCTGCCAGGTGGAACGGAAGATACAAAGGCGAAGAAAGTGCTGTCAGCCCGCGTAAAAAGCTTAAAAACAGCAGGATAACAGCAATGTTCCAGGCGGCGCGCTTCCGTTTCCAAAGCTGGAAGGTCAGGATGAAGAGCACGACAGAAAAAGCACGCTGTACCATGTGACCCATTTCCAGAAGGATACCGACGCGGTTTGCCAGTCCCAGCCCTGGCAGGAAGCTGAGAATAAAAAGTACAAGGGAAAGAACGCCAAGTGCGCCGATCAAGGTGTTTTCCAGTTGGATTCGTGAGTTCTGTTTCATATTATAATGTCCTCCGTGTCAGTCTTGTACAGATATAATCTGTAAGGTGCTATGAAACGGGCATAAGCGCACAGGCGGCTTATGCTTGCCCTTGTTATAGTACGGAAAAACAGGGATGTCAAGATAAGATTTTGCATGGAAATAGGAGTGGAGAAATTCCGTTACTGTTTACGGGTAGGCACTTTTGGAACCGAAGGTGCCGTAAGAAAACATGGTGGCAGCAGGAATTCTTTGTGATAGAGGCAAAGGCACAGGGGTATTATGCAGACAGAAAAGGAACGGTTCAAAATGGAGAAAAGAAGCAGTTTGTTGGATGATTGACAAGCGAGGAACGCAGTTTCTATGGAAATCAAAGTAATAAAATGTAAAATTTTTGAAAAATACACAAATATATCAAAAGTGAATAGTTAAAACAGTTGAAATCCACCAGAATGCGTGCTATAATCTGGGTATAGGGTGGTTAAAAAATTAACAGGAGGTAGTATCAATATGGCTAGATTTACATTACCGAGGGATCTCTATCATGGAGAAGGATCTTTAGCGGAACTGAAAAATCTGAAAGGCAAAAAGGCAGTCGTTGTCGTTGGCGGTGGTTCCATGAAACGCTTCGGTTTCCTTCAGAAAGTAGAAGATTATCTGAAAGAAGCTGGCATGGAAGTGGCTCTGTTTGAGGGAGTAGAGCCAGATCCGAGCGTTGAGACCGTTATGAAGGGCGCAAAGCTTATGCAGGAATTTGGTCCGGACTGGATCGTAGCGATCGGCGGTGGTTCTCCAATTGATGCAGCGAAAGCGATGTGGGCATTCTACGAGTATCCAGATACCAAGTTTGAGGATCTGATCACTCCGTTCAATTTCCCGACACTGCGTACAAAAGCAAAATTCTGCGCGATTCCGTCTACTTCTGGTACAGCAACTGAGGTTACGGCATTCAGCGTTATTACCGATTATCATAAGGGTATCAAATATCCGTTAGCAGATTTCAATATCACACCAGATGTAGCGATCGTGGATCCGGAGCTGGCTGAGACCATGCCGCAGAAGCTGACCGCAAACACCGGTATGGATGCGATGACCCATGCGATCGAGGCGTATGTATCCACACTTCATTGTGATTACACCGACCCGCTGGCACTTCACGCAATCAAGATGATTCATACCTATCTGGTTAAATCTTACAATGGCGACAAAGAAGCGAGAGCACGTATGCACAACGCACAATGCCTGGCAGGTATGGCATTCTCCAATGCACTGCTTGGTATCGTCCATTCCATGGCACACAAGACCGGTGCAGCTTACTCCGGCGGACATATCGTTCACGGTGCAGCAAATGCGATGTATCTTCCGAAGGTTATTAAATTTAACTCCAAGGAACCAGAGGCAGCTTCCCGTTATGCAGATATCGCGAAGTTCATCGGTTTACAGGGAGACAGCGACGAGGCTCTGGTTGACGCTCTGATCGCCGAGATCAAAGAGATGAACAAGCAGTTAAATATCGCTCCGAGCATTAAGCTCTATGAGGGCGGAATCATTGACGAGAAAGAATTCAATGACAAACTGGCAACCGTAGCAGAGCTGGCAGTTGGCGATGCATGTACCGGTTCCAACCCGCGTTCGATCAATCCGGAGCAGATGGCGAAACTTCTGACCTGCTGCTTCTATGATACAGAGGTTGATTTCTAATTTAAGAAGCTTCTGAATTTAGAATGCAAAATTAGAATGTAAAACATCGTGTTTCGATGTTGGAAGCGGTTCTGAAAAGAATCAAATATGTAAAATAAAAAGCCATCCGGCTAAAAACTGGATGGCTTTTATCGTTGTTTTTTTTGTTATCTGATGTTTTGCATTTTTGGTGATTGGCGCGTTTGTGTCCTATGCGTTTTCTGCGTGGCTGTTTTTCTCACCGTTTTCTCCGTCTGCCATTGCGTCATGCTGTCCGGTCAGCTGCGCCAGAAGTGCTTTCGCTTCCTCCGTACAGCGGAGAATCTGTGCCTGGTCCGGCAGCTCGATGTCGTGGATCAGGACATTCCGCAGCTTGCGGAGCTGGACAATCTGGTTGATCATTTCTTTGTCAAAGAGATCCATCCGCTTGAGTGTATTGATATTGAAGGCACCGCGGGAACGCGTCGAGGTGCGCCGTGCAGTCTTGTTGAGCAGGCGCTCTAATGGCACCCACTCCTCGAGAAACTGGTTGACTGCCTGCAGGGTTTCCGGTGAGGCGGTCTCCGGTTCCGTCCGCAGCTCCTGATAGCACTGGTAGCGCTTTTCATTGCCGGAGATAATCTGATCGATGATCTGCTGGGAAATGGTGCGCCGATCCTTTTCAAATTTGACAGACCGCAGAATCGGGGTAATATCTTTGAGACCGGTGAGCTGTAAACGCTGCAAAAGCCGGTAGAGCAGGGCAATATTTCCCATTCGAAGCTCGATGTCCTCGGTTTTGAGATGGCTGCTCAGGAAATTATAGAGATAGGACGCCAGCTCGTACTGGCTTCCAAACGCGGCATTGCGGCTGCGGAGCCGCTCATTTCCGGCTGCCTGTAGGCGTTCCAGCGCGATCTCGCCGGCAAGGACCAGACCATTTAACTCATCTAAGATCGACAGCTCTTCCTCGGATAAAGTTCCCTGCATTGGCTTGTAAATCAGATCATGCTCAACCTCGGACCAGGCGTGCATGATCAGGGATGCCACCTGGATCTCGATGCGCGCCGATCCGTATTTTTTCTGTGATTCATTCAAAATTTCATCGCGCATCCGCGCGCGGTAATGGTTCGCCCAATAGCCGGAAAACCGTTTGTGGTAAGTCGGGGGTTTCGACTGTTCCGGGAACTGTTTAAATTCCAGGATGTTGAAAAGCTCCGAGATGATCGCATCTACCTTGCCGCGATCACCGGGGAAATACAGGGAGACGCGTACACCGGACAGATCGGCAATGTCGTCGTAGATTTCCTCGAGTGTCTGGTATGGTTCTTCACGTCTGGAATTGCGCCGCTGCACTTTTGTGCGGAGTCTGGCGGGATTCTTGGCGCGAGAGGTCACGATCGCCCGGATACCGGCATTTTGCAGGGCGAGCTGGAGTTTCTCTGCCGCGAGCCGCCCGGCTGCGTCGTAGAACGTCCATTTCATCTTGTATGTATCGATAAATTGTTGTATTAAATCCATAAGCAGCCCCTCCCAAGGTGCATAATAAAGCTTAGAAGAAAGCATTCTGATAAAAGAAATGCTTCTTCTTTCTATCATGAAGTATAGCAAAGATGGAAGCACTCTGCCAGTGGTTCTATGTAAAAAATATGTTACTGTACACGCATACGTGTCCAGTAACGGAATTTGCCGTGGCTTCGCATTTAAATACGGCAAATTCCTGCTGCCACCACGTTTTCTTACGGCACTTTCGGTTCCAAAAGTGCCTACCCGTGTATAGTAACAAAAAGATTACTGTCCCCACATGTGTGCCCGGTAACCTGATATGGACTTATACACAGATTTGTGGTAAAGTTATGGACAGTGACAACGTGAAGAAAGAAAAGTAAGAGGTAACGCGGAGAAAACGGAACCGTTACAAAGAGACGAGAATTATGGGACAGTTTATAGTATTGGATCTGGAATGGAACCAGAGTCCGGCGGGCAAGGAAGGCTCGATGAACCGGCTTCCATTTGAGATTATTGAGATAGGCGCGGTAAAATTAAATAAAAATCTTCAAATCATTTCGGAATTTCGCCGTCTGATCCGCCCGCGGGTGTACCGGCAGATGCATTATAAGATATCAGAAGTGACGCATATGTCGATCGAGCAGCTTGACACAGAAGGCGAGGATTTTGTGCGTGCGATGACCGAATTTTTAGAATGGTGCGGGGATGATTACCGGTTCTGTACGTGGGGCTCGATGGATCTGACCGAATTGCAGCGGAATATGGTATATCACGGGATGGAGCTGCAGTTTCCATCGCCGCTTCTCTATTATGATTTGCAGAAAATCTATGCCCTGATCCACGGCACCAAGCAAAAGGAGTCGTTAGATACCGTGGTAGAGGAATTGCACCTCACGGAAGACCGCCCGTTCCACCGGGCGCTGGATGATGCGTACTACACGGGGCGTGTCATGAGTGAGATGGACTTTTACAGCATGATGGAGTATGTTTCAGTGGATTATTACCAGCCGCCGCTGACGGAGGAGGAAGAGATCTATCTGGAATTTCCAGAATATGCGAAATTTGTGTCGCGTGAGCATGAGACGAAGGAAGAGATTTTGGAGGAACGGCGTGTGGCGGAGATGGTTTGTTACAAATGCCGCCGGACCTTGCGGAAAAAGATCCGCTGGTTTTCCTCAAACCAGAAATTTTACTTCTGTCTGGCGGTCTGCCCGGAGCACGGTTATATGAAGGGAAAGATCCGGATGAAAAAGTCGGAGGACGGCTCGTTCTTTGCTGTTAAGACGACGAAGCTGGTCGGTGAAGAGGGAGCGGCCTACGTGGAGCAGAAGAAGGAGGAAACGAAGAAGAAGCGCGCGGAACGCAACAAGGCGAAGAAGTCTGGAAAGGCGGCAGAAGCAGCCGAGTAGGGTAAAGGCAGCCGAGCGGATGGAGCGTATGAAATAGGAATTAGAGAAAAGAAAAAATTCATAGAAAAGAGTTACTGGATATGGAAATGTTTCTCCTGCCTGTTTAGAGTAAGGTAAAAGAAGAGAATTTCCACATCTGGTAACTCTTTTTGTGTCAGTTATGGGATTTTATGCGATCGTTTCTTCCTTTTTTTCGCCAGCGCCGTTCGGCGGTCCTGCATCATCAGGTCGAAATCTGCTTCGGACATTCCGCTGTCGCGCAGACGTTCCGCGCGCCGTCTGCGGCGTTCTGCGAGGGCGTCCTCCTCCTGGCGGCGCTGCATCTGGAGAAAACGGATGCCGGCGGTGACCGCGCCGATCACGACAAGAATGGCGGTCAGTGCGGCGATGAATGCCGGTGGAACGCGGACGGAAATATGAAACAGCTGTCCAAAGGATTTACCGGTGGAACTATTTTCCTGATTAGCAGCCGATTCGGGCGGATTGGAGAGCGGCAAGGCCTCCGAGGAGCCGTTTGAGAGGGCAGTGTCGGAGCTGTCCTGCGCGGTAGCTGTTGCCGCCTGGGATACGAGCTTTTCGGGAATATCTGCCGCTGTCTGGCTGCTGTCGGTGAGGGTCAGATATGCCTGGCCAACCTTGTGATCGCCGAGCGAATAAGTGACACAGGCGATCGTGCCGTCCGGTGCGCCAGCCGGGATCTCATAGTCGAAGGAGGTCGTTGTCTCCGAGAAATCCGCTGTTTTTGGAAGTACCACGCGGCTATCTGGGTCGATGGACAGGGATTCGCCCCCGGCGGTAGACACATCTGCAATTTTTAAATCTTTTCCGATATTTGAAAAAGTTTGATCATAATCTGCAATTTTGACCGACTGGAAATTGTTAAATCCAAAGTCGAGCAGCCGGCTGGTATCCTCATACTGCGTGTTGTTGCTGTGCAGGATGACGGTAATCAGTGTCGTATCGCCCTGTCTGGCACCATTGACCAGTGTGTTGAGGGCGATGGAGGTATAACCGGTTTTGCCGCCGAGAACGTCCGGACGGTAGTACTGCGGCCAGTTCTTTTTGACCAGCTTATTGCCCGGGGAGATGCCCTGTCCCTCGGGATTTTTCTGGTTCGGCGGCAGTTTATAGTAGGTTGTCTCGACGATCTTGGCAAACGTAGGATTTTCAAATGCCGCCCGCGTGATGAGCGCCATGTCGTAGGCGCTGACATAGTGTTCCTCGTTATTCAGACCGCTCGGATTTGCAAAATGCGAATCCTGGCACCCAAGCTCGGCGGCTTTTTCATTCATCAAAACAGCAAATGCATCAGCGGAGCCAGCAACGTGCTCGGCGAGTGCGTTGGCAGCCTCATTGGCTGATTTTAAAAGCAGGGCGTAGAGGCAGTCCTTGACGCTGGCAGTATCGCCTGTATCGTATCCGGCGCTGCTGCTGTTGGATTCCACGTTGTAGACCGCGCTCTCGGAAAAGGTGACTGTCTCATCGAGGGAACAGTGCTCCAGAACGATGAGGGAGGTCAGAACCTTCGTGATACTGGCAGGAGAGTAGGTTTCGTGGATGTTTTTTCCATATAAAACGACTCCGGTGTTGGCGTCCATGACGATCCCGGCATCGGAGTCAATGGAAATGTCCGCTGGCCAGTCGGTGGAGGCAAGCGCCTGCATCGGGGCGGCGAGCAGGGACAGCAAAAGTGTACCAATTAAAAACAAGGACAACTTGCTGCCTGTGCTGCCAGCTATTTTCGTCTTCAAATCCGGAGCAGCCGGGTGGCTGGAACTACCTGGAGAGCTGACGCCTCCGGAATTTCCGGAATTTTCTGCCCCTGATTTGCCCCTGCGGTGTTCCCGCAGGATACATGCAAGGCAGAGAAGAAACAGGGCGCCGGTCATCAGGCAGAAGGTGATGCCGATCCGGGCGGCGGTGTCCATGAAAAATGGTTCCGGCACGATGTTGATCAGAAGATCGGTCCGCGGATCGAGCTGCCAGAGATCATTGGTAAAGAAGATTTTGTGGAAAATAATAAAATATTTCGTAAAATCAGTGGAAATGATCCCGGCAAGCAGGGCGGTCACGCCCAGAAATAAAACCGTCCCGGCGCAGAGCATCCGTGGCAGCAGGTGTTTTAACGGAACCTTGAAAAGTGCCAGCAGTGCAACCGATGCCACTGCCAGAAACAGGCAGAGGCGGCGCAGCGCCAGTCCTCCGAGAAAGAGGTTACGGACATCCGCCATGTGCGCCTTCTCCCTAGCGTTGAAAAATTCGCGCGGCGTCCCGTCTACGACGGTGTCAATGTTCAGATCGTCGCGGCTGCCGCGCAGATACGCCATCATCTCGTCCGTCACGTAAAGCAGGTCGTCCATCTCCATATGGACATCATCGGCAACCTGGTAGCGGGTGTATTCATTTTCATAATAATGCGGCGTCCAGTAGGCGACGGCTTCCACCGAAGTGATCAGAAACACGATCATCAGACTGAAAGCACAGATAAGCCCCAGAAGCCAGCTTAAATATGTTTTTTTCTGTGTCATATAAAACCTTTCGCGGCTGTCGGGTTGTGGTACAGCTGCAGCCTTTCATTTTATGTGATAAATTTGTAAAGAGGTCGTTTGTTCTATTTTCCTTGAAACGGCTCTGTATGTTAAAGTTTCCGTTTCGTTATCCAGTATAACAGTTTCGGGGAAGCATGAAAAGGCGCGAAATGGAAAAATATGTGAAATTTTTGTTACTGTTTACGGGTAGGCACTTTTGGAACCGAAAGTGCCGTAAGAAAACATGGTGGCAGCAGGAATTTGCCATATTTAAATGCGAAGCCACGGCAAATTCCGTTACTGGGCACGATGCGTGAACAGTAATAAATTTTTCGAAAGAATGGCGGGAGGGTGGAATAGGGGCTTGTCAGCTGGCGGGGGATTCCTGTATACTGGGGGAAGATGTTATAATCTGGAGCAGAAAGAGAGAGGATACGAATATGATAAAGGCAGTCATCTTTGATATGGATGGGGTCATCATTGACAGTGAAGGAATTTATTTGAATTATCTGTATGAATATGCAAAAACGAAAAATCCGGAGGTGACTCTGGAGAGTCTGCACGGAACGGTGGGGACGACGAAGCAGGACTGCTGGATGGTTGTGGAGAAGGCGATCCACAATGGTCAGACCTGGCAGGAGCTGCATGACGAGTATCTGGGGCGCTGGACGGACATTTTTAATTCGATTGATTATCTCTCGATCTTCCGCCCGGAGATTCTGGATGTGATGGACCGCCTGAAAGCAGAGGGCTTCCGGCTGGCGGTCGCATCCGCGACGAATATTGAGCAGGTGGAGCGCATTTTAAAGGAAAATGGCGTGGCGTCCCGTCTGGAGCGGATGATCAGTGCGAGTACGTTCAAGCGCAGCAAGCCGGATCCGGCGGTTTACCTCTATACGGCGGAGCAGATGGGTCTGCAGCCGGAGGAGTGCCTTGTGATTGAGGATTCGACGGTCGGCATCACGGCGGGGCACTGCGCGGGAATGACAGTGGCGGCGCTCATCGATAACCGTTTTTCCTTTGACCGGAGTCTGGCGGACTATGAGTTAAATTCGCTGGAGGAGATTGTGCCGCTGGCGGAGAAAATTCGGGATTTAAAGTAAAATTTGAGTTGAGTAAATTCAGGGATTCATTGCGGAAAGTATAATTGCGAAAGTGATGAACCATTGTACAAAGAAAATGAAAAGGAACCATGTATGTCAGGGAGAAGAATCACTGCATGTATGGTTCCTTTTTTGGCTGATTATTGCGAAACCTGCCGGATAAAGTCTCTGGAAACGTAGGCTTCCTGTCCGTTGTAGCTGATTACCGCCCATTTTTCGTCGTAATCACGGAGATATTCCACATCGGTATCTGGTGCTAGAACACCAATCCTGTCGGTGTCGGTGGATGGTTCCGGGCGGACATTGACTGTGTCGGTGGTCCGGTAAACGGTCGATTCTGCGGCAACGGTCTCTGCCTCGGTTTCTGGAGCCAGCGATTCGGTGCTGACGGCTGCAGTAGAATCCGGTTTGGCATCCGTCGCAGGGCGTATCATCTTGATGATCAAAAGCAGCAGGATGATAATAATAATCAGAAGCACTGGTTTAATAATGCTTCGAAATTCAAAAGACGGACCGCCTGCATAGGCGCGCGGACGGCGTCCCTCGGAGCTGCCGGAACGTGTGCCGGCAGGTTTTCCGTTTCCAGAGCTGGCAGAGGAATGTCGGCTGTTCCCGCGAAGGCGGGAAGAAGCGGGGGTTGGAGCTGCACTTCGGGAAGCCCGGGTGGATTTTTTTGTGTCATTGTAGTCATTTGCGAAGGTGTAGACCTCCTGCGACAGAAGGTGATGCGCCTGATTGGCGTTGTAGGCGCTGTTGTCTCCCTCATGGATCGCCTTGTTGCCGATCGTGCGGATCTTGTGGTAATGTTCGCAGGTGGTCTTGCTGATTTTTCCGGCGCTGTAGAGGGCGTCGATCATCTCCAGAAGACCGGTTTCCAGAATGCCATACCGCTCGCAGAGGCATTTGACCATGTATTCAAGGGTCTGGCGGGCTTTCACCATCGCCAGGTTATAATTCTTCTGTCCGATCAGGCGCTCGGTCTCGCGGACCCCGCCGTGGATCTGTTCCCAGGTGCTCTGACCTGTGTTAGCTGTTGTTCCCATAGGCATATCCTCCTGTGTATATGATGCAGGTCCGAAACCGGCGTGCCGGCGGCTGTTCCCGGACGGATCCTGACTTTTGAATGTCCGGCGAAGGGGTGAAAAGACGGCAGTCATTTCGTGACCGTATGTTTGGTTTTGTCCTAAAATTATTATAATATAATCGCTTGAATTATTCATCTATAAAATGATAAAAATTGGAAAAGTTATGAAATTTGTAAGAAAAGGACACAAAGTCGGACGGATTAGAAAGGACGGCATGAAGGAGAGGGGAGGCTGTTTATGGGCAGGCATTTTTGGAACCGAAAGTGCCGCAAGAAAACGTGGGGGCAGCAGGAATTTGCCATATTTAAATGCGAAGCCACGGCAAATTCCGTTACTGGGCATGTATGCGTGAACAGTAACACGGGGATCGTAAAATGGTGTGAAAATAGAGCACCTTTGCTTGCGAAATGGGGGCTTCAATGGTAAGATAAGGATAGATCCGGCGGGTAAGCCGGGGCGTCTCAACGGAATGATACGGTACGGAAGAAAGTCCATCCGGGGCGGCGCAGATTGTAGACAGCAGGAGGAACGAAGATGAGATTACGCCATATACCGGGCGCAGAGCAGATGATAGAAGAAAACCCGCATGTGGTTCATGGGGCGAAGGAGAAGAAGGGAACCTGGCAGCAGATTTTTGGAAATGACCATCCGATCCGCATCGAGGTGGGTATGGGTAAAGGCCAGTTTATTTTGGAGCAGGCGTCCCGCAACCCGGATGTGAATTTTGTTGGTATTGAGAAATATTCGACGGTTCTTTTAAAGGCGATCCGCAAGAGAGAACAGATGGAACTGTCCAATATCTATTTCTTATGTGAGGATGCCAGAGAACTGGCAGAGATTTTTGGACCGGGGGAAGTAGAGCGGATTTATTTGAATTTTTCGGATCCGTGGCCGAAGGACCGCCATGCGAGACGGAGACTGACCTCGCCGCCATTTATGGCAGTGTACGATCAGATTCTCCAGAAGGATGGAAGAGTCGAGTTCAAGACGGACAACCAGGATTTATTTTCCTATTCCCTGGAAGCCATCCCGGAGGCGGGCTGGCGCATCACAGAATATACCCGTGACCTGCACCACAGCGAGATGGCAGAGGGCAACGTCATGACCGAGTACGAGGCAAAGTTCTCGGCGCAGGGCAAGCCGATCTGTAAGCTGGTAGCAGTGCGGTAGGAAAATCGTTACTGTACACGGGTAGGCACTTTTAGAACCGAAAGTGCCGTAGGAAAACGTGGTGGTAGCAGGAATTTGCCGTATTTAACGGTTATCTGAGCTGGCAGAGCCGGAATAAAGAAAATAAAAGCTGCATATATTTACTATAATATAAAGAAGGATGGCTGGATGCGCGGCGGTGCTTTTTGTGAGAAACCTGGACTCACATGAATGGTAACGAGGTGCGCAGAGCGTTTGCCAGAAGTCAGGAATGGATATTAAAAAGCAGCTTACACGGAAACTCATTCAGGCGACCAGCGATAAGGTAGAACTGAATAAACAGGCGTTAAAATGGAAAAAATCGATGGAAGAGGCAGCAAAGGCACTGGGAGGCGGTAAAAAGAAGCCGTCGTAAAGAGAAACAGGGCACTTCTGTTGACTGCCTGTATGGATAGAACGAAAGGAGGAAATGAGTGATGGAAATGAAGTTTACGACCGCGAATTTTGAGGAGGAGGTACTGAAATCGGAGATTCCGGTACTGGTTGATTTTTATGCAGACTGGTGCGGTCCGTGCCAGATGATGGCGCCGGTGATCGGGCAGCTGGCGGGCGAGTATGAGGGAAAAGTGAAGATCGGAAAGCTGAATGTCGATGAGAACCCGGATATTGCAGTCCAGTATAAGGTTATGTCGATCCCGACGATGATTATTTTCCGGAATGGGGAAGTGTTCAGCAAGGAAGTCGGCGCTAGTTCAAAGAAGGAAGTGGAGAAGGCGATTGGGCGGGCGCTGTAAAAGCTGCGTCTTTGGAGTCCGGCGTGGGGCAGTTTGAAAAGAGTCGCATCTTTGAAATCCGGCGTGCGGCAGCTCGAAAAAGCTGGCGCTTTTCCTCGCTGTCGGGCATTCGCCCTATAAAGAAAAAAAGAGATAACGGATGCTGTTTATGTGCAAGCACAACGCGTCATCCGCCATCTCTTTTTTTCTTTGCACGCCTCATTGCTAACGCACAAAGTGCCTGCCCCACAGCTCTCGGTCTGCGAAACAAGCACTTGATAGTGCGCCTTCAGGGACTCGAACCCTGGACAAATAGATTAAGAGTCTACTGCTCTACCAACTGAGCTAAAGGCGCTTATTTTGTTTTCTTGCGGATGCCTCATCCGTAAGACATGTGTTATTCTACTCCATCCAGAATAAAATGTCAACAGTTTTTTAAATATTTTTAAAAATATTTTAAAAAGCATTATTTTCGGTATTTTTAAAACAGATAAGGGTATGGGCGAAGGAGACTCAGAGGGTATATGGGATGCAGCCATGGGAGAAATGACGAGGTGGGTTTTGCACATGGGACGGTGGATAAGTCTGGAAAGAACGTCGTGGAAAGGGGATCACAGATTTGGGTGTTTGTAAAGGGAGAAAATGATTTTTGTGCAAAATTCTGATTCGAAAAAATATAGGGGAATCCTCTTCCATTTTTAATCTAATTGGTGTATGCTTAAATACGTCACGACGAACACACTATATATTGTGTTATGAAAGAAAACGAGTTCAATATTTTGTGTGTAATTCTAAAAATTACCTAAATACAAATCAAAAATAAAGCCAATCGTAAGACAAGTCGGAACGGAAAAGAATCCTGTCAGTGAAGGCATCCGGACATGAAAAATAGCCTGTCAGAAGAAGGCGTTGCTCTCATGAATGAGGAAATGAGAGTAAGCTGGGGGACGGGAAATGGATACAGATGGATGTTCGATGTATGCCATAAAAGTAGAAAGAGAAATCACAGAAACGGGAACCGGCGAGTCAATTTATAGATTATAGAAGACAAGTCATAAAACGGGCTTAAGGGTAAGGAGAGGGAACAGGGATGGAAGACACAGTAACAACCAATGTAATCAAACGAAATGGAGAAGAAGTACATTTTGACCGGGCGAAGATCGTAAATGCGATCACGAAAGCAAACGGCAATGTGGAGCGTATTCACCAGATGAACCCGTACCAGATTGAAGCGATTGCAGATACGATCGCCGAGCAGGTGCAGGAGATGCCGCACGCGGTGAATGTGGAAGATATCCAGGATATGGTAGAGACCAGCATTATGGAGATGCGTGGTTATGAGGTTGCACAGAAATATGTGCGCTACCGCTACCGCAGGGAGTTAAAACGCAAGTCCAACACGACCGATAACGGCATCCTGGCACTTTTGGACCATATTAATGAAGAAGTGAATCAGGAAAACTCCAACAAGAACCCGGTCATCAACTCGACCCAGCGTGACTACATGGCGGGCGAGGTCAGCAAGGACTTATCCAAGCGTGTGCTGCTGCCGGAGGAGATCGTCCGCGCGCATGAGGAAGGCATCATCCATTTCCATGATACCGACTATTTTGCACAGAAGGAGCACAACTGCGACCTGATCAATCTGGAGGATATGCTGCAGAATGGCACTGTGATCAGTGAGACGATGATCGAGAAGCCGCACAGTTTCTTTACGGCCTGCAACGTGACTACCCAGATCGTGGCGCAGGTAGCCAGCAACCAGTATGGCGGACAGTCCTTTACTCTGGCGCATCTGGCACCGTTTGTGGACATCAGCCGTCAGAAGCTGCGCAAGAACGTGATTGCAGAGCGCACCGAGTGCGGCGAGGCACTGGATGAGGATATCATCAACCGCGTGACCGAACGCCGTCTGCGCGAGGAGGTTAAGAGCGGCATCCAGACGATCCAGTACCAGCTTATCACCCTGATGACCTGTAACGGACAGGCTCCGTTTGTCACGGTATTTATGTATCTGGACGAGGTTCCGGAGGGACGGACCAGAGATGACCTTGCGATGATCATCGAGGAAGTGATGCTGCAGAGAATGCAGGGCGTCAAGAATGAAAAGGGCGTCTGGATCACACCGGCGTTCCCGAAGCTTATCTATGTGCTGGATGAGGACAATATTACGGAAGGTTCGAAATATTGGCACCTGACTGAGCTGGCAGCGAAATGTACCGCGAAACGGATGGTTCCGGACTACATTTCTGCTAAGATTATGAAAGAATTAAAGAAGGGCGAGGTTTACCCGTGCATGGGCTGCCGTTCTTTCCTGACGGTAGAGGATTCCCAGATGCTGCCGAACGGCAAGCATAAATTCTATGGACGTTTCAACCAGGGTGTTGTCACGATTAACCTGGTCGATGTGGCTTGTTCTTCGGAGGGAGATATGGACCGTTTCTGGCAGATTCTCGATGAGAGACTGGAACTGTGCCATCGTGCGCTCCGCTGCCGTCATGAGAGGCTGCTCGGCACGATCTCCGATGTGGCGCCGATTCTGTGGCAGAATGGTGCGCTTGCCCGCCTGAAAAAGGGTGAGACGATCGACAAACTCCTGTACAACGGCTATTCTACGATTTCTCTGGGATATGCAGGTCTGTATGAGATGTGTATGCGGATGTTAGGAAAATCCCACACCGATCCGGAGGCGAAGCCATTTGCACTGAAAGTTATGCAGCGTCTGAATGATAAATGCAAAGAGTGGAGAGAGGCGGAGAACATCAGCTATTCTGTATACGGCACGCCGATGGAGTCTACGACTTATAAATTTGCAAAATGCCTGCAGAAGCGCTTCGGTATCATTCCGGGCGTTACGGATAAGAACTATATCACGAACAGCTACCATGTACACGTATCCGAGAAGATTGACGCGTTCAGTAAGCTGAAATTTGAGGCAGAGTTTCAGAAGCTCTCCCCGGGCGGTGCGATCAGCTACATCGAGGTGCCGAATATGCAGACTAATATTCCGGCAGTTCTCTCTGTGATGCAGTTTATCTACAATAATATTATGTATGCGGAGCTGAACACCAAGAGTGATTTCTGTGAGAAGTGTGGCTATGACGGCGAGATCAAGATTGTTGAGGATGAGGCTGGCAAGCTGGTGTGGGAGTGCCCGAACTGCGGCAACCGCGACCAGAACAAGCTCTTTGTCGCACGCCGTACCTGCGGCTACATCGGAACCCAGTTCTGGAACCAGGGACGTACCCAGGAGATCCGGGATCGGGTGCTGCATCTGTAGGATGTGGTGAAGGCTTTGGCTTGCCAGGCGTCGGACGATTATAATAAATGGAAAATGAGACGGAAAATCGGAATCACTGCCCGGCAGCGGTTCCGGTTTTCTGGTAATGTACTCTCGGAATCTTTCTGTGCTTGATTTTGTGAGATGATTTTTTGTCAGTTGTGTCCAAATTTCTGAGACGTACGCGGTGCGTACGTTGATGAAATTCGGGCACGGCTGGCGGAAAATCAGCCGCAAAAGCGAGTGTAGAAAGACTCCGAGAGTACATTGGTCTAGGGGAGGAAGAGATGTATTACGGAACCATTAAAAAGCATGATATTGCCAACGGTCCGGGCGTGCGCGTCAGCTTGTTTGTGTCGGGCTGCCGCCATCACTGCAAGGGCTGTTTCAATGCGGAGACGTGGGATTTTCGATATGGACAGTTATATACAGAAGAGACGGAGAAAGAGATTTTAGCGGCATTGGAGCCGGGATATATACAGGGCTTTACGCTGCTCGGCGGAGAACCGTTTGAGCCGGAAAACCAGATGGAACTGGTACATTTACTCCGGAAGGTGCGCGAGACGTATCCGGAGAAGGATATCTGGTGCTACAGCGGCTATCTCTGGGATCGGGATCTGGCAGCCGGCGGCGTTGTCCATACAGAGGTGACAGACGAGATGCTGTCCTATGTAGATGTGTTGGTGGACGGAGAGTTCGTGGAAGCGGAGAAGGATCTGACCCTGCAGTTTCGCGGAAGCCGGAACCAGAGAATTCTGGAGCTTAAAAAGCTGCGGAAGCAGGGAAAATAGGAAAGTTCAGGTTTACAGAGAGGGAGTTACAGAAATTGCTGCAGTAACCGCGTAAGAATGCTTTTTACTTGAAAATAGGATCGCTAAAAAGAGCTGTCACAAAAGCCGGTGCAAACCGTCGGTTGACAGCTCTTTTTTGGCGTGCGATCCGCACATGAAATCACTTGTTTCCGAATGTTTAATACATTCCATCGTAAGGATCTTCTTCCTCATGAACTTCAAATAGATCGCCGGGCGTACAGTCCAGTGCGGAGCAGATGCGGGCGATGGTGCTGAAGCGGATGGATTCAGTTTCATTGTCCAGAATTCGGCTGGCATTTTTATAGCCAAGCCCGGTCATGGCGATAAAACGGTATTTCGTCAGACGCTTTTCAGCCAAAAGTTTATGAATGCGAAGTTTAATCGTGACAGTTTTCAATTCGGAATTTCCTCCTTTGTATACACACAGTGTTACCTTAAATATAAAGGATTTTCAATGTGCGGATAACTGGCTTAAACAATAGCTGATGTAGAGGAACTTATAGATACATTAGAAACGATTCACTGGTTTGGGTATAAAAAAAGAACTGCCACGCTCATGGCAGTTCTTACGAAAACAAATAGATAGTAAAAAACATCAGCTGTGAATCGCCTTTAAGGCGCCTCACTCCCCCCGTTCTCTTCTGCGTAAAACATCCGGTACTGCGCCGGGGTGATGCCGATCTCCTGCTTAAATACGCGGATAAAATAGGAGGGGATCCGCAGTCCTACCATCTCACCGACCGACTGGATCGTGGCGTCGGAGTGGAGGAGAAGCTGGGAGGCGTGTTCGATGCGTAGTTTTTTCAGGTACTGCATCGGGCTGGCGCCGTATGCCTGGTGGAAACTGCGGATTAAGTGGGACGGGCTGTAGGAATACTGGCGCGCCAGATCGTTTAAGGAGATCTCCTCCGTGTAGTGGGCATCCAGGTAGTCGCGCAGCGTCCGGGCGATGCTTTCCTTCTCGCGACTGTAGCAGTACGGCGCATAGAGAACCTGGAGAAATTCAATGAAATCATGCTGGAGCTCAAACGGCGTCCGCACGGAGGATGGAAAGCTCTTTTTCTGTGTGTATTTGCTGAAAGAAACCAGGTTCATCCGCTGCAGATACTTTTCCAGCTTCTCCCGGTTGGCTTCCGGCACGGTGCCGGTGCGCGGCAGGGAGAGAATGAAATTCTGCGGCGAATAGTAAAATTTCGGCGCGGCGCGCCGGGTTACGTTGTCCGGGTAAAATTCATCGGACAGGCTGTATTTACCGTTGGTATAGAAATGCACCCAGCTCGTCGTGGTCTTTTCCTGGCAGACGCGGCTGCCGCGGTGCGGGGTATCGGGGGTAATGATAAAAAACTGCCCGGCATTCAGTTCAACGCGGAACGGATCCTGTTCGAGATATAAAGTTCCGCTGTGAACATAGATAAGATCAAAGACATTTCGGATCGTCCGGCGCTCATGGATATCGCCGGGGCGGTAAACACATCCGCCTCCGACGATAAAATAAGGAAGGGGCGGACAGTTTAAATTAATAAAATTCATGATGTATGTACTCCCGTTTAAATAAAAACAGCCACGTAACAGGAATCCTGTCTGAACCGCAGAGAAGCAAACGAAAAACAGGACAACTTTGTCAGGTTGTTAAACAAATTTAAAATATCAATTTTATTATATCAAATAGAAAGAAAAACAGCAAGAATCTGTTTGGCAAATCCCTTATATTTGCAGAAATAAAACACTCTACTTGGGAAAATAAGAGGGGATGAATGAAGAATAAAGAAAAATCAGAGAAAAAGAAGGAATGAAATCAGGCTGATTTTGTTCTATAAAAATACGCGTATTCTTTTCTATAATATGCAAAATGTGTTAGATCGCTTTTCCACTATTTGAATGGTATACTTATAAGAAAACATACAAAAAAAGAAGCCTTTTTCAGATTATTGATAGGCGCTTACGGATAAGTGAATAATAAATCAGGAGGTTTTCTGTGAATGATAAAAAAGGAGACAAGTTTCATTGATTTGAAACAGGTAAAGATAGACGACCCGTTCTTTTCGCGGGTACAGAATGTGGTAATTCACACGATGCTTCCGTATCAGGAACGGGTGCTTCACGATGAGGTGTCCGGAATCCGAAAGAGCCATGTGATTAAAAACTTCCGCATTGCAGCGGGAGATGAGAAAGGAACGTATTACGGGCGTGTATTTCAGGACAGCGACCTGGCGAAATGGCTGGAGGCGGTGGCGTACTCACTGACCGTCGAGGCAAATCCAGAGCTGGAGGCGCGTGCCGATGCGATCATCGACCTGATCGGGCGGGCGCAGCAGCCGGACGGCTACCTGGATACCTATTTCATTGCGGCGGAGTCGGAACATAAGTGGCAGAACCTGACGGACTGCCATGAGATGTACTGTGCCGGACATATGACGGAGGCAGGCGTCGCGTACTATCAGGCGACGGGAAAGACGAAGCTTTTAGATATCTGCTGCAAGCTGTGCGATCATATCGATCGGCGGTTCGGACGGGAAGCAGGCAAAGTAACCGGCATTCCGGGACATGAGGAGATCGAGCTGGCGCTGATGCGGCTTTATCAGGCAACCGGGGAAGAGAGATACCGGAAGCTGGCGGCATATTTTATCGATGAGCGCGGACGGGATCCGGAGTTCTTCCATAAAGAAGCGGCGGCTAGAAGCTGGAGCCGCACCGATTACATGGACAAGCAGCCGCCGTCCTACATGCAGAACCACAAGCCGGTGCGTGAGCAGGATACGGTGGAAGGACACGCGGTCCGTTGTATGTATCTTCTGACGGCGGCGGCAAACCTGGCAGCGCAGAATCACGATGAGGCGCTGATGGCAGCCTGCCGGAAGATGTGGGACAACATGGTAGACCGGCGGATGTACATAACGGGTGGAATCGGTTCCACCTATTACGGCGAGGCATTTACCGTGGATTATGATTTGCCGAATGATACCGCTTACGCGGAAACGTGTGCGGCGGTGGGGGTCTGCTTTTTTGCGAAACAGATGCTGGAGGCGGATCCGGACGCGCGGTATGCGGATATTCTAGAGCGGGAGATTTACAACGGAACCATCAGCGGCATGCAGTTAGACGGAACGAAATTCTTTTATATCAATCAGCTTGAAGCCAATCCGGGCATGCCGACCAACGCATATGGCGAAGAAGAATACACACCGGAGCGGATCGGCTGGTATGACTGTGCATGCTGTCCTCCGAACCTGGCGCGTCTGATGACTTCACTTGGTTCTTATGTATGGTCTTCAAGTGAAGATACGATCTATTCCCACCTGTTTGTCGGGGGAACGGCTTCCTTTGAAACAGCGGGCGGCGTGAAGATAGCGCTTACATCGAAATATCCGTGGAACGGCTCCGTTACCTACACGGTAGAACCGGAGCAGGCGGGAGCAGAATTTACTTTGGCAGTCCGTTATCCGGGCTGGTGCCATCAGATGCAGGTGAAGGTCAATGGCATACCGGTTTCCGGGGCAGTCAAGACAGACAAGGGCTACTGGATGATCCAGAGAAGCTGGCAGCCTGGTGATACTGTTTCCTGCGAGATGGAGATGGAGCCGGAGCGGGTCTATGCACACCCGATGGTGCGGGCGGATGCCGGATGCGTGGCACTCAGACGCGGACCAATCATCTACACCTTTGAGGGCGTGGACAACGGAGAGGATCTTCAGACACTGCGGATTCCGCGGGAGGCGAAGATTGAAGTGCTTCCGTATCAGGCGGATCTGCTGGAAGGTATCGTGGCGCTGCGCGTGACGGGCTGCCGGAAGAAAACGGCGGTTAATCCGGCGCTTTATGCAGAAGATGCGGCACCGGAAGAGGTGGTAACCCTGCAGGCAATTCCGTACTATGCATGGTGCAACCGCGGCATGACGCATATGCGCGTGTGGATGCAGGAATAGAGAGATAAAACCGTTTGTCTTATTTTATACTTCGGAGTTGAAAGAATATCCGGGCTATAAGAGAAGGAGAGAGACGTATTATATTAAGAAAGAAGGGAGTACGGACATGAAGAAATATATCGGAAAACGTATCATGATTTCTCTTGTCACGCTTCTGATCATCATCCTGGTACTTTTTATGCTGCTGCAGCTGATGCCGGGATCTCCGTTCAACGATGAAAAGCTGACCGCGGATCAGATTGCGATGATGTCGAAGAAATATGGACTGGACAAACCGTTGATCGTACAGTTTTTCACGTATGTGAAGAACCTGCTGCAGGGCGATTTTGGTGTATCGTATGTTATCTCCAAGGATACCTCCATCTCGGTTCTGTTAAAGAACCGTGTGCCGGTCAGCTTTGGAATCGGACTGGAGGCAGTTTCCTTCGGTGCGGTAGTCGGACTGATTTTAGGTATTCTGGCAGCGCTCAAGAAAAATAGCTGGCTTGATACCATCTGTACTGTGATTTCAGTTCTGGGCGTCAGCCTTCCGTCCTATGTTTTTGCATTGGTTATGGCATATTTCATCGGCTACAAGGCACAGTGGCTGCCGCTTCTGTTTGACGGCAAGAAGTTCTTCGCATCGTCGATCATGCCGATGCTGGCGCTGTCGATGTTTACGGTAGCGACGGTGGCTCGATTTACGAGAACCTCCCTTCTGGAGGTGCTGGACAGCGACTACATGCTGCTTGCGGAGAGCAAGGGAATCACGGGACGCCCGCTTCTGGTGCGCCATGCACTTCGAAACGCGCTGATCCCGATCATTACGGTACTGGCGCCGCTGGTTGTCGATCTGATGATTGGTTCCCTGGTTATCGAGAAGATCTTCTCGATTCCGGGCATCGGAAGTTTAATGATTGCAGCGATTCAGTCCAACGATTACAACGTGACGATTTCGCTGGCATTTATCTACAGTGTCATGTACATTGTCCTGATGCTGGTGGTTGACGTCCTGTACGGAATTATCGACCCGAGAATCCGTCTGGCGAAGAAATCGGATTGAGAGGTGATGGCATGAAAAAACGGAGTGACGAAAAGACAGATGAGAAAATGACAGGCGGGGATGCGGCTTCCGTTCGGGAGCATGTGTTATCACCCGAAGAATATTTAAGCCAGATCGAATTTCTGGACGATGATTTTGAATTCCAGCACAAAGACGGCTTTGAACATGTCGATACAAACTTTGCAAGCCAGAGCTACTGGAAAGAGGCAATTGCACGGTTTAAGAAAAATAAGGGCGCAATGTTCAGCTTTGTCTGTATTCTGTTTCTGATTGTGATGGCGCTTGTCGGACCTCACATGAACCAGTTTACCTACGATCAGCAGATTATTACCAACCAGAACATGGCGCCGAGAGTGCCGGGGCTGGAAAATATGGGTATCTTAGATGGTTCTGAGACGATCCGTACATCCACCGGAAGCAAAGAAATCAACTATTATGAGAGCAACAGTCTGACCGATACCTACTACTGGTTTGGTTCCGATTCGCTGGGACGCGACCTCTGGACCAGGACCTGGAGCGGAACGCGGATCAGCCTCTATGTAGCGGTTCTGGCGGTATTCATCGACCTTGCGTTTGGTCTGACGTATGGACTTGTATCCGGATATTTCGGCGGAAAAGTCGATATGATCATGCAGCGTATCGTCGAGATACTAAACAGTATTCCGTACCTGATCACGGTTACCCTGCTTTTGTTAGTTATGAAACCGGGGCTTATGTCTATCACGTTCGCCCTGATGTTTTCCGGGTGGCTGGGCATGAGCCGAATCGCCCGCGCGGAGGTCTTAAAGCTGAAAGAGCAGGAATATGTGCTTGCTTCCCGGACGCTGGGAGCAAAGAGTTTCCGCATTATTTTCAAAGAGATTTTACCAAATATTTTTGGTCCTTTGATCACACAGACGATGTTCTCGATCCCGCATGCGATCTTTACCGAGGCATTCTTAGCCTTTATTGGCCTGGGGGTGCCGGAGCCGATGGCTTCGCTGGGTTCCCTGATTTCGAGTGGATATCAGAACTTTACAAGCCATCCGTACATGATCGTGTTCCCGTTAATTGTCATGGGACTTCTGATGCTGTGCTTTAACATGCTGGCGGATGGTCTGCGTGATGCATTGGATCCGAAGATGAAGGATATGTAGGAGGAAATGGCATGGAGAAAAAAGAAGAAATTTTACGAGTGCGGAATCTGGACATTTCCTTCGAGACGACAGCCGGAGTGGTCAATGCCGTCCGGGGCGTCAACCTGACGGTAAACCGGGGCGAGACGGTTGCAATCGTTGGGGAATCCGGTTCCGGTAAATCGGTTTCTGCGAAGGCGATCATGGGAATCCTGGCAAAGAACGGAACGATCGACCGCGGACAGATCACATTTTCATATTATCGTAACCCGGAGGAACGGGTCACCAGAGAAATTCTGCAGATGAAAAAAGAGGAAATCCGCCGCCATATCAACGGAAAACGGATCGCGATGGTCTTCCAGGATCCGATGACCTCCTTAAACCCGCTGATGCCGGTTGGGAAACAGATCATGGAAGGCATGATCTGGCATTATCATACACCGAAGGAAGAGGCATATAAGAAGGCGCTGGAGCTGATGAAGCTGGTCGGCATCACCGACGCGGAGAAGCGAATCAAAAACTATCCGCACCAGCTCTCCGGTGGTATGCGCCAGAGAATCGTCATTGCGATCGCACTGGCGTGCGATCCGGAGCTTTTAATCTGCGACGAGCCGACGACGGCGCTGGACGTTACGATTCAGTCGAAGATTCTGGAACTGATTCAGGAGATTCAGAAAAAACGGCAGCTGTCGGTTATCTATATCACGCACGATCTGGGTGTCGTTGCGAAGGTTGCCGATTATGTCAACGTCATGTATGCAGGCAAGATCGTCGAGAGCGGCACGGTCGAGGATGTATTCTACGATCCGTGCCACCCGTACACATGGGGACTTCTCTCCGCGATGCCAGATCTGGGAACGGACGACGAACGTCTTTACACAATCCCGGGCAGCCCGCCAAACCTGCTTCACAAGGTAACGGGTGATGCGTTTGCACCGCGGAATAAATATGCGTTAAACATTGACAGTCGTCTGGAGCCGCCGATGTTCAAGATATCGGAGACACACAGCGCCGCGACATGGCTGCTGCATCCGAAGGCGCCGAAGGTCGATATGCCGCCGGAGCTTCGGGATCGAATTGAGAGAATGAAGAAAGAGGGGGGAATCGCATGAGTGCAGTGACAGAGACAAACAAAAAGCCCCTTCTGGAAGTAAAAGGACTCAAGCAGTACTTTCCGGTCAGCCGGAAATTTACCGTAAAAGCGGTTGAGGATGTCAGTTTTTATATCAATCCGGGCGAGACCTATGGTCTTGTGGGGGAATCCGGATCGGGAAAGACGACGATCGGGCGGGCGCTGATCCGCCTCTACGATCCGACCGCAGGACAAATTACCTTTGACGGGATGGATATTTCCGGAAAAATGAGCCGCCAGACAGAGGCGAGACTCAGAAGTGATATGCAGATGATTTTCCAGGATCCGATGGCATGTTTAAATCCGCGCCAGAAAGTAGCGGATATCATTGCACAGGGGCTGGATATCCATCACCGGTACCATTCCCAGAAAGAGCGGACCGAGATGGTGGCAGACATCCTCCACAAGGTAGGTCTGGCGCCGGAACATGCAAACCGGTACCCGCATCAGTTTTCCGGTGGTCAGCGGCAGCGTGTCGGCATCGCCCGGGCGCTTGTCATGAACCCGAAGCTGATCATTGCCGATGAGTGTATCTCGGCGCTCGATATGTCCATTCAGGCGCAGGTTGTCAACCTGATGAAGGACATCCAGGACGAGACGGGGCTTGCATACCTCTTCATCGCCCACGACCTCTCGATGGTTAAATATATTTCCGACCGCATCGGCGTTCTTCATCTGGGCTACCTTTTGGAGACGGGCACGACGGAGGAGATTTTCTCCCATCCGGTACATCCGTACACCCGAAGCCTGATTTCGGCGATCCCGAACCCGAACCCGGTGGTAGAGCGCAGCCGGATTGCACTGCACTATGATTATAAGACGAGCGGCCTGGATTACGGCGCAGGTACGATGCATCAGATTGAGGGCACACATTTTGTGCGCGGAACCGATGCAGATTTGGAAAAATGGGTGTAGATTTAAAAGAAAGCCGATGCATTCCGGCACAAAATCAACCATAATAAATGTGATAAAATGACCTGTTTAGCGGGTGATTTTATAGATGAGCCGAACCAGCAGACAACTGAGGATAGACAGCCGGGACCAGGAAATGCAGCATGAAACGGGAATGGTTTGGTTTTATTAAAAAAACAAAAAAGGAGGAAGTATTATGAAGCTAAAAAAAGTAATGGCGTGGACGCTGGCTTCTGCTATGTTTGCTGGACTTTTAGCAGGCTGCGGCGGATCGACCCAGACAACAGAGACAGCAGCGGCTGAATCTGGAAGCGCAGAGGGCGGCAGCTCGGCTGAGGGCGGCAAGGTGCTTCGCTATCAGGCAAGCACTCTGGTAGACTCCCTGGATCCGGCACTTTCCAACGACTACACATCCAGTGGTGTTATCTCCCAGTTTATGATGGGTCTGATGACCAAGGATGAGTCAGGTGCTCCGGTTTACGGCGTGGCGGAGAGTGAGGAGAAGTCCGAGGATGGTCTGACCCTGACCTTCAAGATCCGTGACGACGCAAAATGGTCCAACGGCGATCCGGTAACGGCAAACGATTTCGTTTACGCATGGAGACGAGTAGCCGATCCGGCAACTGCAAGTGATTACCAGTTCTTTATCACAACCGCCTGCATCGCAAATGCAGAAGAGGTAACAACAGGTGAAAAACCGGTTGAGGAACTGGGTGTAGAGGCAGCGGACGATAAGACATTAGTCGTAACTTTAAGCTCCCCGTGTGCTATCTTTGATTACCTGATGGCATCCGGCGCATGCTTCCTGCCTTTAAATCAGAAATTTGTAGAGAGCTGCGGCGGCAACTTTGCAACTTCCGCAGATACCCTGTTAGCAGATGGTCCGTTCAAGGTATCTTCCTATGAGCCGTCTGCCATGAAGGTAGAATTAGTAAAGAATGATCAGTTCTTCGGTGCATCCGATGTCAAACTGGACGGTGTTGAGTTCTCGATCATTACCGACAGCCAGACAGCAGCCCTTTCTTTTGAAAATGGCGATCTGGACGTTGTAACCTTAAGCGGTAACCTGGTAGAGCAGTATGAGGATGATCCGAGATTCTCCACCAGAAGTGACGGTTACAACTGGTATCTGACCCCGAACATGAAGAAAGAGGGGCTTGACAATGTAAATATCCGTAAGGCACTGGCAAAATCGTATGACAAAGAAGCGATCACAACCCGTGTTCTGAAAGATGGTTCCACACCGATGGATTACTTCGTACCGCAGGGTCTTGCTACCAATGAAAAAGGCGAAGATTTCCGCGAGGCAGCAGGCAGCGCATACGACAGCTGGACCTACGATGTAGAGGCAGCAAAAGAGCTGTGGAAGACAGGTCTTGGCGAGCTTGGAAAAGATTCCTTATCTTTTACCTTAATGTGTGAAGATACCGATTCTGCACAGGCTGTTGCACAGTTCCTGCAGAGCGAGTGGCAGAACAATCTGCCGGGTCTGACCATCGAACTTCAGGTACTTCCGAAGAAAGCCCGTCTGGAATACATGCAGAAAGGTGAATATGATATCGGTCTTACCCGCTGGGGTCCGGACTACGCAGATCCGATGACTGATCTGGATATGTGGATAACCGGCAGCTCCACCAACTACTCCCAGTTCTCCGATGCAGACTACGATGCAACCATCCAGTCCGCAAAGAAGGGCGATCTGGCACTCGACCAGGATGCTCGTTGGGAAGCTTTAGTTGGCTGTGAGAAGACGCTGGCAGATCAGTGTGTTCTGTTCCCGATTTACGGACAGTCTGTAGCCGTTATGACCAATCCGGATGTAAGCGGTATCCAGTACTACTCCGTAGGGCTTCCTTATCTGTTCATCAATGTAGATAAAAAGTAATAAATAAAAACAGATGGATCAAAATCTGAAATGATTTTAGATTCAAAGCGGACCGCAGAGTGAGAAAATGTACCCTGCGGTTCGTTTTTTTTGTTATTTTATGGCATTTTCGCTGTCAAACTGCAGCCTGCTTGTAACGGTTCACAGGTGGGAATTTTCTGAACTGAAAATTCCGTACGATACAGTAAGGGATGATTTACACGAATCGGAAATGATGATACAATCATAGAAATAGTACAGAGTATTGAGGTGGAAAGATGGCAGGGAAAAAACGAAACAGCAGCTTTGAAATACTGACAGCCATGCAGGACTTAAACACCCCGGCGGGAGCACTCCAGCTGGCGCAGATCCTGCATCTTCCGTCCGCCAGCATTGGGCGGGAGCTTCTGGATCTGGAGAAAGCAGGGCTGCTTGTCAAGGTGCAGAACAAGGGGCGGATCCTGACGCCGCAGGGCGAACGCTTTTTGGAAGAAGAACGGTCACGCCGGGAGAAGATGAAGGCGGCGAATGAGCTTATCGAGGCGGCGTCGATGGAGACAGAAAGCGGGCTGGAGGATATTCTTTTGGTGCGGAAACTCCTGGAGGGATATGCGGCGGAGGCATGTGCAGAGCGGATTGAGCCGAAGGAACTTCAGAAATTAAAAGATCTGCAGGCAGACTATCTCTATGCAATCCGCCATGGAAGGGCGGGAAGCGAGGAAGATCTGGCGTTCCATCTGAAAATCGCGCATCTCTCAGGCAGCCCGTCTATCTTGCGGATGTTAAAGCTCATCCTGACCGACCAGGACGCTTATGCGCGCTTCAACCAGGCAGCAGTCCGCTCTGACGAAGTCCGGGAAAATGAACACGAAAGCCTTCTGGCAGCGATTGAAGCCGGAGACGGGGCACTGGCGCGCCGGGAGATGGAGCGGCATCTGGAGCATGTAGGGGAGAACCTGCAGGCGTATTTTGCGGGGAGAAAGTAGGATTTGTACGGATTATAAATAAGAAAAAATTTATGCAAATCACATCTTCGATGCGGAATTTGTATGTGCAAGAATTCTGTTCTTAAATATGCTTGCGTTATCTGAAATAAAAAATAATGGTTTGCAGAATAAAATTTAAAACAGAAAAAGAAAATGAAAAAAGGATACTTAAAAATGTGAGGATTTATAGCGGATAAATAACAGATATTCATGTTTGATTATGAATCAAAAAGATATAAATTTCATATAAGTGAAAACCAAGTGAACAAAATTCACGTTTAAACAAATGAAAATGAAAAATTATGAAAGCGTGTGAACCGTTATTTTTTTAAAAAATACTCGATCAAATAGTAGAAAGGAAGAATACAAATCTTCAAATAATACAACATTTGAACGGAAGTTATGCTGAAATTCTGTAAGTAAACAGATATTACAAGGGTAAAATAGCATGTTGAAAATCCCGTATTGAGGTAAAATAAGGGGCGAACAAGTGTCCTGTCGATGTAAAAAATTTCAAAATTATGAAAAATGAGATTGACTTTCGATGAAAAGCAGAGTACCATAGAGGTATCAAAACCAAAATAGAAACAATCTGTTTTTCGAGCCGAAATTGCTAAGCGGGAAACCGTATGCAGTCAGGCCAATGGGTACATCTGGAAATGGAAGTGCCTTCCGCATTTGAAAAGAAAGAGAGATTCGCTTTACATCGATGGATACGGGAAGCTGTCAGGCTTCTTGTATAGATAGGGTATATATGTGCTGACAGATAGGTATAGATATAGGTGTATCCATATCTATAGGTGCAGATGTATATACAAACTCGGATACGTTAAGCGGTACTGTCTTTTCAGAGGCGGTGCCGCTTTTCTTTTTGTGTTTCTAAGAACAGGAGGTGCGGATGGAGCCGGATATTAAAAAACTGAACCAGCTGCTTTTATCGGGAAGCTGCTGCAGTCAGGCACTTGTTTCGCTGGGACTTACCCTTAAGGGCGAGGAGAACCCGAGCCTTCTGAAGGCATCTGCAGCACTCTGTCTGGGAGTCAGAAGCGGGCTGACCTGCGGAGCTTTGACCGGTGCGGCGATGATGATGGCGCTCTTTGAGCCGGAAGCGGCATACAGCGAGATGATACCGGAACTGGCAGACTGGTTTCAGGAAAACTATGGTGAAATCTATGGAGGAAGTGATTGTCATTCGATTTTAGGAGATAACATGGCCAACAAGGCACTTCGGTGTCCCCAGGTGGTAGAGAATACCTACCGCAAGGCCAGAGAACTTCTGGAGGACTATGGCGTGGATCTGGCGGATCTGGCAGAGATGCTGGAAAACGCGGATGACTAAGGAATCGTAAGTATTGGGTATGATGCGGAAGGATAGTCGGAAGCATCAGGGCTCTATTTATTTTAAAGAAGGAGGACGAAACAGCATGAAATTAAGAAAAATGATGTTGAACATCAACGGTGTGGATCGTATGTTTATGTGCGATCCGGAAAACGATAAACTGTCAGATGTTCTGCGCCGGATCGGTCTGACCGGTGTTAAGGTTGGATGTGGAACCGGTGTCTGCGGTTCATGTTCCATCATTCTGAACGGACAGGTAATCCGTTCCTGTACCAAGAAAATCAGCCAGGTAGAAGAGTATTCCAAGATTACCACCATCGAGGGTATCGGTACTCCGCAGCATCTGCATCCGTTACAGGTTGCATGGATGAACTGCGGTGCTGTACAGTGTGGTTTCTGTGTACCAGGCTTCATCGTTTCCGCATATGCTCTGTTAGAGCAGAACCCGGATCCGACCCGTGAAGAGGTTCGTGACTGGTTCCAGAAGACAAGAAACGTATGCCGTTGTACCGGATACAAACAGATTGTAGATGCAGTTATGGCTGCAGCTAAGGTTATGCGTGGCGAGTGCAGCATCGAGGATATCAAGTTCCACAATCCGGAAGATGGCAACTACTACGGAAAACCGGTTGTTCGTCAGGATGCACTTGGTAAGGTTTGTGGTCTGACCGACTACGGCGATGATCAGGCTCTTAAGATGCCGCAGGGCGTTTTATATGCAGCTATCGTTCAGCCGAAGGTTACCCATCATGCAAAGATTCTGGCTATCCATACTGAGGAAGCTGAGAAGATGCCGGGCGTTGTTAAGGTTATCACAGCAAAAGACCTCATCGCAGCAGGCGGAACTAACATCATGGCTGAGGGTCAGTTCCATGAGAGAAGTACTGTTATGACACCATCCCGTAAAGTTCTTCAGGATGAGAAGATCTATCGTTACGGTGATGTTATCGCTATGGTAGTAGCTCATACACATCGTCAGGCTCGTGCAGCAGCCGCTAAGGTTACGATGGAATACGAACAGCTGCCAGAGTATCTGACATATCTGGATGCAGTTATGCCGGATGCTATCCGTATCCATGAGGATACCCCGAACATCTTCTGCGAGCAGCCGGTATTAAAGGGAGCAGGTCTGGAAGATGCAGAAGAAGTAAGAGACTTAATCGACAAAGCACCGCACGTAGTAGAAGGAAGCTTCTCCTCCTCCCGTGAGCCGCATCTTTCCATCGAAGGTTGTGTACTTCAGTCTTACTGGGGCGATGATGGTCTGCTGACCATTCAGTGTAAATCCCAGTGTGTATACTCCTCTATCGGACGTCTGGGTAACTGCCTTGGTGTACCGAAGGATAAATACCGTATCATCATGAACCCGACCGGCGCAAGCTTTGGATGGTCTACCAACGCAGGCGATATCGCACTGTGTGCAGCTTGTACCGTAGTTACCGGCGAGCCGGTATCCCTGTCCATGTCCTATGAAGAGCATCAGCACTTCAGCGGCAAACGCTGCCCGGCATACTCCAATGGCCGTCTGGCATGTGATAACGAAGGCAAGATCCTGGCTGCTGAGTTTGATATCGGTATGGATCACGGCGCTTACTCCTGGGGCGGTGACGACGTTATGACCAAACCGGCACGTTTCACCTTCTTCCCGTACAATGTACCGAACGTAGCAGGTCTGGTTCGTGTAGCCAACGTAAACCATGCATTTGGTACTGCTTACAGAAGCTACGGTTCTCCGCAGGCATATACACTCAGTGAGCCGCTGATGGATATGATGGCAGAAGAGCTGGGCATGGATCCGTTCGAGTTCCGTTATAAGAATATCTGCCGTGAAGGCGATAAGAATATCAACAGCTATGTATATCCGCAGTATCCGATGGAGAAGATCATGGATACTATGCGTCCAATCTATGAGAAAGCAGTGGCTGATGCGAAAGCAGCTGACACACCGGAGAAGAGAAGAGGCGTTGGTATCGCATGGGGCGGCTTCAACGTTACTGAGGGCGGCGGCGATAGTGCTGAGGTTGCTCTTGAGCTTATGCCGGGCAACAAGATCCGCAAATACGACACATGGCATGCAATGGGTCAGGGTGCTACAACCGGTTCTCTGGTAGTAACACTGGAAGCTCTGAAAGAGATGCATCTGACACCGGAAGATATCCAGCTGATTCAGAATGATACCAAGACCTGTCCGGATACCGGTATGGCTGGTGCCAGCCGTTCCCTGTACATGGATGGTAATGCAACCATCATCGCAGCGAACAAGCTTCTGGCAGCTATGAGAAAAGAAGATGGTACCCTTCGTACCTATGATGAGATGAAGGCAGAAGGCATCGAGACCAAGTATCTTGGCCGTTATGAGACCAACACAACTCCGGGTCTGTGCCGTCTGGATCCGAATACCGGTATCGGCGACCCGACTCCGGCATTCACATACTGCCTGAACCTGGCAGAGGTTGAGGTTGATACTAAGACCGGTAAGACTACCGTTCTGAAATTTACCTGTGTTGACTTCGTTGGACGTATCGGTAATATCGATGCTGTTAACGGTCAGGCATACAGCGGTATCATGCATGGTATCGGCTTTGCCCTGAAAGAGGACTACGCAGACGTTAAGAAACATGCGAACATGTTTGGCGCTGGTACTTCCTACATCAAGGATGTTCCGGATGATATCAACCTGATTCATATCGATGGCGCTATCTCTGATGGTCCGTTCGGTTCTTCAGGCGCTTCTGAGGCATTCCAGGCATCTGGCCACTGTGCAGTTCTGAATGGTATCTACAATGCCTGCGGCGTACGTATCCATGAGATCCCGGCACTTCCGGAGAAGGTAAAAGCTGGTCTGGATGCAATCGCAAAGGGCGAGAAACCGTACGAGCCGAAGAAATACTTCCTTGGTTCCGATATGTATGAGGAACTGGAGAACATCAAAGAGAATCCGGTACAGGTAGGAACCCAGAGTTTCTACGTATCCCTGGATGATCCGACAGCTGAGCGTCCGTTCTAATCCGATTCGGAAGAGGAATGCGTGGCTGCACATGAAGCGGGCAGCTGCGGCAAGGCGTATCGCGTGATTGTAAATAAGAATTAAATAAAAGCTGCTGCGAACCTGCAGAATCTATGTTTAGAGAGGTAGGTTTTGCAGCGGCTTTTTTGTAATAGGAAATTCCTTGGAACAATGATGCGTACTCGTGTGAAGATGCAGGTTGTCGCAAGCGACCGCGCGAGACGCCCGAATGTGCCAAGACATATTCTTTGGTTATGGTGTATAATAAAAAGTATTAAAATTGGCTCCTGGAATTTTTACTTATCGATGGAGGACGGGATAAATGATTCTGGGAGAGGATAAATGGTTACTGTTCACGGGTAGGCACTTTTGGAACCGAAAGTGCCGTAAGAAAACGTGGTGGCAGCAGGAATTTGCCGTATTTAAATGCGAAGCCACGGCAAATTCCGTTACTGGACACGTATGCGTGAACAGTAACGATAAATGCAGGAGAAAAGAAGGGAGGTCCGCCCTGTGAGCTATTTGGAAGATTTTGAAAAGACGCTGGCGGAGAAATGCCATCAGAACGAGCCGCCGTTCTGCCAGGCAGCCTGTCCGTTCCGGCTGGATATCAAGGGGCTGGAAGAAAAGTGGAAAAAGGGACGTTTCAACGCGGCGTACCGGACCTATCAGAATACGGTGGGATTTCCGGATATTGTGTCGAAGCTGTGCAGCCATCCGTGCGAGAAGGCGTGTCTGCGCGCGAAGCTGGACGGGGGAATCGCGATGGGGCTTTTAGAGCGGGCGACGGTCAAGTACGCGAAGCGGAAGGCACCGAATGCGTATAACCTGCCGTCGAAAGGGAAAAGGATCGCGATCGTCGGAGGCGGTCTTTCGGGGCTTGGCTGTGCGCTGCGTCTCTGCAATAAAAAGTACGATGTAACGGTTTATGAGCGGGAAATGGTTCTGGGCGGTCAGGCGAGAAACCAGATGGATCCGGCGGAATTTGATGCGGAGATCGAAGCGCAGTTCCAGTTTGAGGAATTTTCACGCCATCTCGGTGAAACGGTAACGGATCTGGAGGCACTCCGGGCGGACTATGATGCCGTGTATGTGGCAACTGGGGCAGACGGCGCGGACTTTGGTCTGGAAATGGACCCGGACGGCGCATTTGCGACCCGGACCCAGGGCGTTTTCATTGGCGGTTCTCTGACGGGCGGCGACAGCATGAAGGCGCTGGCGGATGGGCTGGCGGTTTCGCTTGCGATCGAACGGTATCTGAAAACGGGCGGCATGAATGAGCCATTTCGAAAGGAAGGGACACTTTTAAAGCTTCAAACGGATGGGATTGAGCGTGCCGAGCGGGTGGTTCCGGCAAACGGGGAATCGTATACGGAGGAAGAGGCGATGCAGGAGATCGCGCGCTGCCAGAAGTGTTCGTGTGATGCCTGTATGCGTGCTTGTGATCTGATGCGCCTGCATGAGAAAACACCGCGCCGTTTGTATGAAGAGGTTTACATAACAATTCATCCCGGTACGTTATCGCGCGATGGTACGTGGGCGACGAGACTGATCAGCACCTGCGATCACTGCGGGCTGTGCAAGGAGGTCTGCCCGCAGCATATTGATTTTAGCCAGTTTTTGCTCGAAAGTATGCGGGCAATGCGGAAAAAGGGCGCGATGCCGTGGCCATTTCATGATTTCTGGCTGCGCGACATGGCGTATGCCTCCGGAAAAGCGGGGCTTACGCGGAAACCGGAGAATGTTAAGCAGAGTTCCTACGCCTTCTTTCCGGGATGCCAGCTCGCCGGTTCGGATCCGCGCTATGTGACGCGGACATATGAGTGGCTGCATTCCAAAAAGCCGGATGCGGCGATCTGGATGACCTGCTGCAGTGCACCTGCCGAGTGGGCAGGCGAAGTGGACATCCACGCGGCACATCTGGAAAAAATGCGGCAGCAGTGGAGAGAACTGGGCGAACCAACCGTGATTTTAGCCTGCCCGAACTGCCGGAAGATGTTTGAAGAATACCTGCCGGAGCTGCCGGTCGTTTTCCTGGAGGAAGTGATGGAAGAGTGGGGCATGGAGAAAGATGCTGCTTTGGAACCGGACAATGCTGAAAAGGGTGAAATGGAAGCAGGAAGTACCCAGCAAGCGCAGTCGTATGCCTTGTTTGATCCCTGCGCCAGCCGCTATTACCCGGAATTGCAGGAGAGTGTACGCCATCTGGCGGATGCGGCGGGGATTACGTGGGAAAATCTGCCGTATGACGGGAAAAAGGCGCGCTGCTGCGGATACGGCGGACATATCGGGATTGCTTCTCCGAGCCACACAAGCTATATGACAACTTCCCGTGCAAAAGAGGAGGAACTGCCGTATGTGACCTACTGTGTCAACTGCCGGGAGTCCTTTGCCGGACAGGGCAAGGAGGCGGTTCATATCCTCGATCTGTTGTTTGGGTTAAATGGCGCGGGGCGCCCGGCGGCGACGGTGACGGAGCGCTGGCACAACCGCCTGGCGGCGAAACGGGAACTGCTTAAGACGTACTGGAATGAGACGATCGAAGAGGAAACACATATGAAATTAGAAGTTGAGAAGGAGCTGGAACGCAAATTGTCAGCGGGTCAGATTTTGATCGAAGATATGGAGCAGGTCATTGAACACTGTGAGCGGGAAGACCGCGGTATTATCGACCCGGAGACGGGACATCGGATCGGGCATCTGAAGATCCAGCATATGACCTACTGGGCAGAGTACGAGGTGCTGCCGGACGGCGGTTATAAGCTCTGGAATGGCTACAGCCACCGCATGAATCTGGAAGGAGAGTGATGAGTATGCCGACGATTGATGGAGGCGGAAGAGATCAGCGGATCAAAGAGGCGTTGGAGAAAAAAGTCATCTGCCGCCGGTGTCAGGTGGAGATGGTGCCGAAATCCACATTTTTTGACTATCTGGGGCACAATTTCCACACCGAGATCCTGTGCTGCCCGAAGTGCGGCGAGGTATATCTGCCGGAAGCGCTGGTAAAAGGGCGTATGGCGGATGTGGAGAGAGAGCTGGAAGATAAGTAGATAGTAGATATAAGTATGATTCATGAGAGATGCTTTTGGATCTGAAAAGGATAGGTGAGACAGGCTGGCTGCGGGGATTTGCCATGTGTGAACATGAGAACACAGCCCATCTGCGGCTGGCTTCATCATGGGAGAATTGTAATGAATTGAGATAAGGGGATGAAGGACGATGGTAATGAACTTACAGGACAGAGCCCTCCTGCCAGAAGAAATGCGCCATACATACAGTGTCTGTCCGGTCTGTTTAAAACGCATTCCGGCAAAGCGGGAAGAGCGGGACAGGCAGATATATCTGGTAAAAACCTGCCCGGATCACGGGACATTTTCCAGTGTAATCTGGAGAAATAAGCGTAAGTTTGCCGACTGGCGCGGGGAACGTCCGGCGGTGGGAGAAAATGAAAATCTAAATTGCCCGGCGGGCTGCGGTCTGTGTGCGGAGCACAGACGCGCCACCTGCTGTACCTTGCTGGAGATCACAGCGCGGTGCAATATGAACTGTACCTTCTGTTTTGCGGAGCCGGACGGGGCCAAGGATCCGTCCTTAGACACGGTAAAACGCTGGATCGACGATCTGACGGAGCCGGGAAAGACACTTTTGCAGCTTTCCGGCGGGGAACCGACAGTGCGGGACGATCTGCCGGAGATCGTGGCGTATGCGAAGCAGGTTGGCTGTAAATATGTGCAGTTAAACAGCAACGGTCTTCGCCTGGCGGAGGACGAGGCGTTTGTAAAGCGTCTGGCGGATGCGGGACTTTCGTTTGTATTTATGCAGTTTGACGGCGTGGACGATGCCGTATATGAAAAACTGCGCCGCCGCCCGATGCTGGAAGTGAAAAAACGGGCGATCGAGCAGTGCGGCCGGTATGGAATCGGCGTGACGCTTGTTCCGGTCCTTGTTCCGGGCGTCAATACGGAGCAGATCGGGGACATCATCCGGTTTGCCATTCAGCGGTCGCCGTATGTGCGCGGCGTGCATTTCCAGCCGGTCAGCTATTTTGGACGTATCCCGGAGCTTCCGGCGGATGATGACCGCTATACGCTGGATGAGCTTCTGGAGGCGGTTGTCAGCCAGAGCGGGGGGCTTATCAAAGAGGAACAGATTGCGCCATCCTGCTGTGATCACCCGATGTGTGGATTTCACGGAGATTTCATTGTGATGCCCGGGGATAAATTGATGCCGCTGACAAATTATAGTGGAAAAACCGAGACAGAAGCGGAGGGCGAAAGCTGCTGCTGCGGTCCGGATCCGGCGGAGAAGAACCGAGAATTTGTCGGACGCCGCTGGGAACGGCGCGATGTGGAAGAGGCGTGTTGCTGTGGAGAAAGCCAGCCAGAAAAAGAAAGCTGCTGCTGCGATGCCAATGCAGATGCGTATCTGTTGGAGAAAGCGCAGCCCGAACCAGGAAACTGCTGCTGTGGCGGAACTCAACCAGAACCAGAAAGCTGCTGCTGTGGCGGAACTCAGCCCGAACCAGAATCCTGCTGCTGTGAAGAAGAGTCGGTTGACATAACAAATATGGAGGACTTCTTAAAGCGTGCCAAAAGCCATGGCTTCACGATCACATCCATGGCGTTTCAGGATGCCGGAAATCTCGATATCGAGCGCCTGCGCCAGTGCAGCCTGCATGTGTATAAAGACGGGAAGAAGATTCCGTTCTGTGCATACTACTTGTCTCCGATGGAAAGAGGCAGATAATAGAAGCGCAGAAAGGAGAGGTGCAAAAAATGGATACAAATGAGAGCAGTCTCTGCCGACCGGGCGGATTTGCGCTGACGAGGCAGATGTTCCAGTTTGCGGGAATTGAGATACCGGAGGCGGGAGCGGCAGAGACGGAGTCTACAGACCCTGGAGTGCCGCTTCGCGTCATCGACATCGGCTGCGGAACCGGCGGCACGATGCGATGGCTTTCTGAGCATTGCCCGGGCTGGCAGATTTCTGGCTTGGATAAGAATCCGGATGTGCATGAACCTGGCTGGATAGAGACTGGATGTGCGGAGAAACTGCCATATCCAGATCAGACGGCAGATATCATTCTGATGGAATGCAGTTGTTCCAAGGCTGCGGAACCGGCGGCGGCGCTCCAGGAGGCGTACCGGGTGTTAAAGCCGGAGGGATGGCTTTTGATGAGCGATATATATGCCCGGAAAAAAGAGCTTTTCTTAGACGGGATGCTGGGACGGCTGGAGTCTGCTAAAACAATCCGTGACCGGCTGGCGGAGGCGGGATTTGTGCTTGCAAAGATGCAGGACGCGTCGGGAACATTGGCGGAGTGGATCGGGCAGCAGATCTTCGATGGAAATCTGGAATCCGTCTGCGCGGCGCTGGGGGCGGAACGGAAGATTTTAAAAGAAGCGGGCTGCGGTTATTTTATTGCAGCGACGCAGCCGTCCGGGTTATGGCGGACACTTTCGTATGTAAAGGAGAAAAGTCCATTTTATCAGAAGAAATTTACATCCGTCTGGGGACAGCTTGGGGAAATGGCAGGTTCCGATGTACGGCTCGCGCCGGATTCGTTTTCATGGGCGGATTTCCGGACACTTCCCCTCACAACCCCGGAGGAACTGAAAGCGGAGCCGGAAACATTTTTATGTGTTCCAGCCAAGGAGATCGCGCGGATCATCACGCTGAAAACCTCCGGCAGTACAGGGGCACCGAAGCGCCTGTTTTTTACCGAAGACGATCTGATGCAGACGGCGGATTTCTTTGAAACAGGGATGCAGTACATGGTAAAGCCAGGCGATCGGGTCACGGTTTATATGGAAGGACCGGGATTTTTTTCGATTGGAGGACTTTTAAAAGAAGGATTGGGGCGCATTCAGGTGGAGACGAAGGTTCATGGACTGATTCACGATATGGAAGCGGCAGCGCGGGACGGCGAGGGGGCAGACTGCCTGATCGGTGTCCCAAGCCAGATGTATGCGCTGGCGGCCCATGCGCCGGGACTCCGCCCGAAAACAGTGCTTTTAAGTGCTGATTATGTGCCGGTCAGCGTGCAGCGTTTTTTGGAAAAAACATGGAACTGCCGGGTCTTTACACACTGGGGGATGACGGAAACTGGTTACGGCGGCGGCGTACAGTGTGGGGCGCGTGCGGGTTACCATCTGCGGGACCGGGACCTTTTGATTGAGATTCTGGATCCGGATACGGGACAGACGGTTCCGGAAGGGCAATACGGCGAGCTGGTTCTGACAACGCTTCGGCGGCGGGGAATGCCGCTTGTGCGCTATCGGACCGGCGATCTGGGGCGGATGATTGCAGAACCGTGTGCCTGCGGATGTTTAAAGCCTAGACTTGATAAGGTTGAGGGACGGCTGGATGACAGCGTCCGGCTGTCAGGCGGCAAAGTACTTTCCATGCACATATTAGATGAGCTTTTATTTGCCCTGGATGAGGTGGAAGATTTTCAGGCATCTTACAATGCGGCGCAGAAGCATCTGACGGTGGCTGTTATGAAGAAATCGGGTTATGCAGATGCGGTAGGAAGCAGAGTGAAAAATGTCAAAGCAGCATTAACGGAATACTTTGGGAACTGCCTGACCGTCGCAGTGATAGAAAAAGAAATTTCCCCCTATATCGGTTCGGGAAAAAGGCGGCTGATCATCGAGGAAAAATGAAAAATGAGTGGTAAAATTCAATATCATGAAAAACTTGACGATAAGTTTTAATTGCAGTATCATAAAATTAAAAATAATCGAGAAATTTTGAAAAAAATCAGTAAAATTTGACAAGAACAAGGAGAAAAAAATGAACATAGCGATTGCATCAGAGACAGAGGAGATCGACGGACTGGTGCCGGCGACTTTTAAGGAGAGTCCGTTTTTGATGATTATTGACGCGGACAAGAACCAGATTTTCCATGTCTATGGAAAACAGGATCCGGACAATCTGGTATTTGCGAAGAAGGTGGTAGAACATGACTGTGAGGCAGTCATCTGCGGACCGATCGAGAAAGAACCGTTTGAGATACTGGTAAAGGCGGGCGTGACCCGTTATCTGGGAAGCGGGCATACGGTTCAGAAGGCATATAGCTATATGAACCGTTATAAACTGGAGCTGATCCGCGACTACATCGGCGGACCGGGACCATTTGGACACAGCCATGATTTCAGCTGCGAGTGTGGGGAAGAAGAGGAACACGAGCACTAGGAAAGGACAGAATGCGGACGATTTATTTGATCCGGCATGGGAAGCCGGAATTTCCAGATGAACGGAAATATTGCATCGGGCGGACGGATCTGCCGCTTTCAGAGGAAGGGCGGACACAGATTCGGGCGCTGGGGGAGACATTTGCGGGACGCAGAATTGAAAAGATTTATACCAGCCCGTTAAAGCGCTGCCGGGAGTCAGCCGCGATCCTGCAGGAAGTGATTGACAGAAGTATTCCGATTGAGGTCGTAGATGGTCTGGCGGAGATTGACATGGGGGAATGGGATGGTCATTCCTTCGATGAAATCCGGGAACAGTTTCCAGCGGAGTATGTGGCACGAGGGGCAGATATGTACGATTTCCGACCGCCGCAGGGAGAGAGTTTTGCAGATTGTGCAGGGCGCGCCAGGACAACCTGGAATGAACTCCGGATGAAGAGCCGGGGTGATATTCTGGTGATCGGGCACGCGGGCTGGTTCCGGACATTGATCTGCGGCTGGGAGAAGCGGAAAAAGGCAGAACTTCTGCAGATTCCCTTTGGCTACGGACAGGTGTATGAAAGAAAGGATCTTGTATTTGATGCTCTGATCTCGGCGGCGGGGCGATCCTCGCGGATGGGGGATTTCAAACCGCTCATGAAGCTTGGCGCTCAGACGGTCCTGGAACGTGAGATACAGACGCTGCGGGCGTGCGGTGTACATGAAATCACGATCATTACCGGACGCCGGGCGGAAGATATACGCGCGGCGGCTGCGGGAACGGGAATCCATTTCATCCACAATCCGGCGTATGCGGAGACGAAAATGTTTGATTCCGTCTGCCTGGGGCTTTCCTATTATGAGGAAAAGCGGAAAACGGCAGGAAAAGAGACGCTGGATGGCATTTTCTTTTTCCCGGTGGATGTGCCGCTGTTTACACCATTTACGCTGGAATATGAAAAATACCGGTTCGCGGAAGGCGATGGGGATGTCTATCTCCCGGAGTATGAGAAAACACCGGGGCATCCGCTTCTGATCCGTGCAGATGTGATCGAAAAACTGCTGCAGCATGACGGAATGATGGGGCTTAAAGGCGCCTGTGAACAGCCGGAAATCCGCCGGATTCCCCTGAATGTGCCGGATCCGGGCTGTGCGTTTGATGCGGATACACAGGAAGAGTTTCAGAAATTGCGTGATTGGGAGAGAAAACGTCCTGTCCCGGACAAAGAGGAGTGTGAACGTCTGCTTGCATGGTTTCACACGCCGGAGGCGACGGTGCGCCATAGCCGGGCGGTTGCGGAGCTGGCCGTGGAATTGGCAGATAGAGTTCTAAAGCATAGGGCGGAAACGTGTGTGGAGATGACATACAAAAGCCCTCCAATCGATAAATACAAAATCTACGCGGCGGCGCTTCTTCATGACATCGCCAAAGCATACCCCGAACATCCGGAGACAGGGGCGGGATGGCTGCGGCTTCTGGGACATACCGGGATCGCGGATATCGTTGCGGATCATATGGATCTGCCGGAAGAAAAGCTGGGATATCTGAACGAAAGCCTGATCGTGTACCTGGCGGACAAGCAGGTACAGGGAGAACGGCGTGTAACGATCGAAGAACGGTTTGCGGCAAAACGGGAGAAATTTAAGGATAATCCGGAGGCGCTGGCGGGTGTGGAACGGCGGTATCAGCTGGCAAAGCGTGCGGAGGCATTACTGTAAAAAGGAAAAGAGGAAAATCATATGAAATTAATGAAAACAACCGAGGCAGTCGGACAGGTACTCTGCCATGACATGACGCAGATTATTCCGGACGTGACGAAGGACGCCGTATTCCGCAAGGGACATATCGTGCGTGAGGAGGACATCCCGGTACTGCTTTCGATTGGAAAAGATCATATTTATGTCTGGGAAAAGGACGATACAAAATATCATGAGGACGAGGCGGCGGACATTCTGCGCGGCATCTGCCAGAATGAGTATATGCGTGCAACCGATCCGAAGGAAGGCAAGATTGAGCTGATTGCGGAGGCGGACGGTCTGTTTCAGGTTGATGAAGAACGCCTCTTAAAGGTCAACAGCCTGCCGGAGATGATGATCGCGACCCGCCGGACGAATTTCCCGGTAAAAAAAGGTGATAAGTTAGCCGGAACCCGTGTGATCCCGCTGGTAATTGAAAAAGAAAAAATGGAGGAGGCGAAGAAGGCAGCGGGTTCAGAGCCGCTGTTAAAGCTGCTTCCGTATAAAAATAAGAAAGCGGGCATTGTGACGACCGGAAATGAAGTGTTCTATGGACGGATTGAGGATAAATTTGGCCCGGTCATCCGGGAAAAGCTTCAGGAATTTGGTGTGGAAGTTCTGGGACAGAAGATTATAGGGGACAATCCGGATAAAATCACGGAGGCAATCCAGGAATGGCTGGATCAGGGCGCCGATTTTGTTGTCTGTACCGGTGGCATGAGCGTCGATCCGGATGATACGACACCGAGCGCGATCAAGCAGACCGGGGCGGAGGTTGTCTCCTACGGCGCGCCGGTACTTCCGGGAGCGATGTTCTTGCTGGCATATACGAAGGACGGAAAGCCGATCATGGGACTTCCGGGCTGCGTGATGTATGCGAAGAGGACCATCTTTGATCTGGTGCTGCCGCGTGTGATGGCAGATGTGCCAGTGACAAAAGCGGATCTGGCGAAAATGGGCGCAGGTGGTCTGTGCTTAAATTGTCCAACCTGTATTTTCCCGAACTGCGGTTTTGGTAAATAATCGAGCCAGAGAGAGGCGATGAGGCAGCAACCGCGATGGCACAACTGCGAAATGAGAAATGGATGGCTCATGCAGTATAAAAGAGAGGAAGTGCGTGATATGAATCTGTATGGGGAGATTCTGAAAAAACTGGAAGGGACGCCGTGTCTGGCGCTCGAGAGAAGCTTTGTGGGAGAAGAGGGAAATCTAGCAGATATGCGCTGTGAACTGAAAGAAGGCGCAGAGGCGTCGGAGATTGGAAAAGAAGCCCTGACACAGGGGCAGCCGGTCTGTGGGCGCGCCGGAAGCAGTTGGAATGTGGCGGAACCATTTTTCCCGAAAGAGCGCCTGATTATTCTCGGAGGCGGCCATGTGGCTCTTCCGGTGGCAGAATTTGGCGCGCGCGTCGGATTCTTGGTAACTGTGGTGGACGACCGCCTTTCCTTCGCGAATCCGGGACGATTCCCGATGGCAGAGAAGGTGATCTGTGATGACTTTGGGCATGCGATCAAAGAACTCAAGATTCAGGAGAGCGACTATATCTGTATCGTTACGCGCGGACACCGCCACGATGCGGACTGCCTGCGGATGATTGGAAAAGGAAAAGAACCGGCGTATCTCGGCATGATTGGTTCGAGACGCCGCGTCGGTATCGTGAAACAGGAGCTTCTGGAAGAAGGTTACGATCCAGAGCGAATGAGCCGTTTAAAGAGCCCGATCGGTTTAAAGATCGGCGGTGTGACACCGGAGGAGATCGCGATCTCGATTCTGGCGGAGATCATACAGGTAAAGCGCATGGATCGGGAAGACAAACGTGTGAAAAACCGTTCCGATCTGGATTTTGATGTGCTGAAACGCCTGGCAGAGGAGCCGGATGAGTCGAAAGCAGTGGTCACGGTGATTGAATCAAAGGGATCCTCCCCGCGCGGGGCAGGCGCGAAGATGATTGTCTACCGGGACGGACGGATTCTCGGCAGCATCGGCGGCGGCTGCAGCGAGGCGGCCGTGCTGGGCGAGGCACGTTCTCTGATCGGAAGCGGCAGGTACAAAGTAGTTCATGTAGATCTGACCGGCGAGGCAGCGGAAGATGAAGGAATGGTCTGCGGCGGCATTATGGATGTGCTGGTGGAAGACTTTGCCACGGATCGGGAACCGTGTGACCGGTAAGGAAACCGAAGCACCGGCGTATTTGGATAAAAAATTTCAAATAAATGAAAAATAAAAAGATAAAAATAAAATACATGAAAAATCATCATAACAATTTCACGAAAATAGACGGAAGGGCTTGGAAAGAAAAACTGGAAAATTCATAAGAATAAAGGGAAAATGCAGAAAAAAGCAGCGTTATTTTTTAATTCACATAACTGCCATGTGTATTAAATAAGAATAATTGTAAAGATTGACAAAAAAAGTGCCACGTGCTACTATTTGATTAGCAAATATCATTATAATTTTCCAAAAATAACGGAAGGGTAAAAACCACATTGCTATGGCGTGAGGAATCGAAACGAGGAGGATGCCGGAAACATGTGCGTGAAATGAGGGAGGAACCAAGATATGAGAAAAACGTGGGCACTTGTAATGGCAGCAGCGATGGCGGCAGCATCCCTGACCGCATGTTCATCCAGCAAACCGGCTGAGACAGCAGCACCGGAAACGGAGGCAGAGGCAGCTGAGACAGAAGAGACCGAAGCAGAAGCAGAGGCAGCCGGCGACCAGCAGGAGATTCTGGTAGCGGCAGCAGCCAGCCTTCAGTACGTTATGGAAGACAAGATTCAGCCGGCATTTGAGAAAGAGAATCCGGACATCAAGCTGAGCTTTACCTTTGACAGTTCAGGAAAGCTGCAGACCCAGATCGAAGAGGGCGCGGATGCAGACGTATTCTTCTCCGCAGCGATGAAGCAGATGAACGCGCTGGAGGACGAGGGACTGGTTGATGCAGATTCTGTCGTAGAGCTTCTGGAAAATAAGATCGCCCTGATCGTTCCAAAGGATTCCACACTGGAAATTACTGGTTTTGAGGATATCACAAAGGCAGAGAAGATTGCACTCGGCGATCCGGAGAGTGTTCCGGTTGGACAGTACGCCAAGGAAGCCTTTGAGAACCTGGGTATGTGGGATGATGTAGAGGCTAAGACAAGCTTTGGTACCAACGTAACCGAGGTTTTAAGCTGGGTAGCAGCCGGAAGCGCAGATGCAGGTATCGTATACCTGACCGATGCAACCACCAGCGATCAGTTTGACCAGGTAAAGGTTATCGGATATGCACCGGAAGGAAGCGTATCGAAGGTTATCTATCCGGTTGGTGTTGTAAGCGCAAGCACAAAGAAAGATGCAGCACAGAAGTTTGTAGATTATCTGGGAACCGATGATGCGCTCTCCTTCTTTGCGGAGTATGGCTTCACAGCAAATAAATAAGCCGGGAGCGATGACTGTCTGGGATATGCAGCCGACTGTGTGAACAGAAAACAGGACGGCGAAGGACAGACAGTGAACCATGTATGGAATAAAATCCGCCGCAGAATACAGGGTCCGTTGAAAACCAGGTGTTCTGCGGCAGTTTTTATCTCAGTCGAGAAGACTCCCACCTCTTCAGGTGGTGAGTAATAGCAAATTTGTCTCAGTGGGAGTCCATTCTCCGACTGAGATAAACGCTCCGCGAGGATGCGCAGTGATTCTGATAGGAATATGTCAGCTTCGCTGACCAGAATCACGCGCCAAGTCTCACGGACGTTCGACTTGAATTCAATCGAGAAGACTCCGAGAGTACATTTCATAGGAAAGGGGGAAGAAAGGTGGACTGGTCTCCGATATGGATATCGATGAAAACAGCAACGCTGTCGATCATTATTACGTTTTTTCTGGGAGTCTGGATGGCGCGGCTGGTGGTATCGGCACGCTCTGAGAAAGTGAAAATGGTGCTGGACGGCATCCTGACGCTTCCGATGGTCCTGCCGCCGACGGTAGCAGGCTTCTTCCTGCTGATGATTTTTGGTGTAAAACGACCGCTCGGACAGCTGTTTCTGGAATTGTTTGGCGTCAAGATTGTATTTTCATGGGCGGCAACGGTGATCGCGGCGGTGGCGATCTCATTTCCGCTTATGTACCGGGCGGCGCGCGGCGCGTTTGAACAGGTCGATGTGACGCTTATCTATGCGGCTCGGACGCTGGGATTTTCTGAGAGCCGCATTTTCTGGAAGGTAATTCTGCCGTCGGCGATGCCGGGCGTCTTAAGCGGCGCGATCCTTGCCTTTGCGAGAGGACTGGGCGAGTTCGGTGCGACCGCGATGCTGGCGGGCAATATCGCCGGAAAGACGCAGACACTGCCGCTTGCCATCTATTCACAGGTGGCGGCTGGAAAAATGTCGATGGCATACCAGTATGTGTGGATCATCGTGGTGATTTCCTTCCTGGTCGTCGTGCTGATGAATGTGCTGTCGCGGCGGGATATGCGCGGACGCAGCAATCATAAAAAGAAAGATAACAGTGTGGAAGCGGGCGGTCAGGATGTAAAGGTTTCGGTGGAACTGTTTGCGGACAGGGAAGCGGATGCACAGAAGGGAGGCGCGCGATGAGCCTGCAGGCGGCAATCAAAAAGAGATTTTCCGGCTTTTCGCTGGACGTATCGCTTAACACCGATGGCGGCGTCATGGGCATTCTCGGCGCTTCCGGAAGCGGCAAGAGCATGACGCTCAAGTGTATCGCCGGAATTGAGACGCCGGACGAAGGGCGGATCGTGTTAAACGGCAGGGTGCTCTTTGATTCGGAAAAGCACATCAACCTGCCGCCGCAGAAGCGGAAAGTCGGTTATTTATTCCAAAATTATGCATTGTTTCCGAATATGACCGTAGAAACCAACATTGCAGCGGGGCTTTCGGGCAGCAAGGAGGAAAAACAGGAGGCAGTTGCCCGCATGATCCGTCTCTTTAAATTAGAAGGGCTTGAAAAAAGGTATCCGTCCCAGCTTTCCGGCGGACAGCAGCAGCGTGTGGCGCTGGCGCGCATTCTCGTCTATGAGCCGGATGTGATCATGCTGGATGAACCATTTTCGGCACTTGATTATTATCTGAAGGAACAACTGCAGTTCCAGGTGCGTGAGGTACTCCGCGGGTACACGGGCGATGTGCTGATGGTCAGCCACAGCCGGGACGAGGTCTATCGGTTCTGCGAGAAGAGCATCATCTTAAACCGCGGACAGGTGGCGATGAAGGGAGAGACGCGGGCGATTTTCCAGAAACCGGAAAATGTCACTGCGGCACGCCTGACAGGCTGTAAAAACTTCAGCCGGATCCGGCGGATCGGCGAATATGAGGTGGAAGCGCTCGACTGGGGACTCACGTTTCAGACCGAAGAAGCGGTTGCCGCGGAGCATGCCTATATCGGCATCCGGGCGCACCAGTTTTACCCGGCGCGCGGCGGTGCGAATGAATTTACGTGCGAGTGGGGGGACACACTCTGCCAGCCATTTGAGTGGGATGTTTTGCTGCGTCCGGTGGAAAATGCAGGGGCAGCGGGTGACAAAGAAAATGCACTGGAACGCGAGGTGATCTGGTGGAAGGTAGACTATAAGCAGAGTGATTCACTAAACCAGTATCAGCGCGGAGACCGCGTCCGGCTGGGAATTGCACCGGGAGATATCATGCTTTTAAAAGAAGGTTAGAATGATAGAAAAGGGGATATGTATGGCAGATGGGAAAACAGGCGCGATCATCCTGGCGGCAGGGCGGTCGGCGCACATGGAAGAATTAAAGCCGATGCTCCGGATGGGGCAGACCACGATGATACAGAGGGAGATCGACACGATCCGGCAGGCGGGGATCTCGCCGATCGTTGTCGTGACCGGGTATCAGGCAGATGTGCTGGAACGTCATATTTCACACCGTGGTGCGGTCTGTATCCGAAACAAGCGGTATGAGACATCGCAGATGTACGGCTCAATCTGCATGGGACTGCGCCATATCCAGAAAAAAGCCGATCGGGTGCTGTTGTTCCCTGCCGACGTGCCGATGATCACGGCGAACACAATCGAGAAGATGGCGCAGGCGCCCGGAAGCATGGCAGTACCGGTCTGTCAGGGAAAAAAAGGGCACCCGGTCATGCTGTCGAAGGAAGTGTTTGGACATATCTTAACGTACCGGGGCGGAAAAGGACTTCGCGGCGCAATGGATGCGTGGGGCGAAGGTGTCCGGGAGATCGAGGTTGAAGATCCGGGTGTTTTACTGGACACCAACACGAAAATGGACTATGAATCGCTGCTTGCCTACGAAAAAGATAGGCAGAAGCGCGGGGAGCTGGCATTTCGGGCGTCGATTTCGCTGAGCCGCGAGGAAGAATGCTTCAGCGCGCTGACGGCGGATTTTCTGGAGGCAGTTGCTGAGAGCGGTTCAATGCTCGGTGCCTGTCAGATCCGGGATATTTCCTACAGCAAGGGCTGGAAAATGCTCAAGATCGCAGAGGCGCAGCTGGGAATTCAGTTTTTAGAGCGCCAGACGGGCGGAAGCAAGGGCGGATTTTCTGTGCTGACGCCGGAGGGAAAGGCGTTTTTAGAAAAATTCCGCCGGATGGAAGCAGCAGTGCAGGCGGCAGCAGAAGCAGCGTTTGAGAAAATCTTTCTGGAGCCGGAAGAAGAGGAAAAGGAGGATACAGATGGAAGAGAAATTAACGCATTTTGATGAAAAGGGAAATGCGATCATGGTAGATGTAACGGAAAAGAAGATTACCAGCCGGACAGCGACGGCATCCGGCAAGATTCACGTCAATGAAGCTGTCATGAAGGCGGTTCTGGAGGGAACGGTTGCCAAGGGCGATGTGTTGGGGGTGGCGCGTGTAGCGGGAATCATGGCGGTGAAGCAGACCGCACACCTGATCCCGATGTGCCACACACTTCTCATCACGAAATGCAGCGTGGATTTTGAGGTGGATGAAAAAGAGCTGACGATCAAGGCACTTTGTACTGCTAAGCTGGAAGGAAAGACCGGCGTCGAGATGGAGGCGCTGACCGGCGTCAGCGTGGCTCTTCTGACCATTTATGATATGTGCAAGGCGATCGACAAGCGGATGGAGATCGGAGAGATACATCTCGATGCAAAATCGGGAGGAAAGAGCGGGGAATTTGTGCGATGATAGACGGATACGGCAGAACGATCGACTACGTCCGGATCTCCGTGACCGACCGATGCAACCTGCGCTGTGTGTACTGTATGCCGGAGGAAGGCATCGGCAGCATTTCCCATGAAGAGATCCTGCGGTTTGGTGAGATCGAGAGGGTCTGCCAGATTCTGGCAGAGAACGGCATTCAGAAAATCAAGCTGACCGGAGGCGAACCGCTGGTGCGCCGGAGACTGCCGGAGTTAGCAGCAGCGTTAAAACAGATTCCGGGAATCAAGAGCCTGACGATCACGACGAACGGTGTTTTATTAGAAGAAATGTACGATGCGCTGGCGGACGCGGGGGTTGATTCAGTCACGATCAGCCTGGATACGCTGGATGCGTCGGTGTACCGGCAGCTCACACGCCGGGATGAGATCGAAGCGGTCAGACGCGGCCTTCGGATGGCGATCCAGAAAGGCAGGATGCAGATCAAGATAAATTGTGTGCCGGTGCTTGGGATCGAGGAGCAAAAGCTTTTAGAGGTGGCGGAACTGGCGAAAAACCATAACGTGCACGTGCGTTTCATCGAAATGATGCCGATCGGCATGGGAACGCAGTTTGCCTTTGTGAAAGAAGATGCGTTGAAGCATGCGCTGGAAGAGGCATTTGGAACCTTTACCCCGTGCGGGGACGTGGCAGGAAATGGCCCGTGCCATTATTTCGCAGTCCCTGGCTTTCAGGGACGGATCGGTTTTATCAGCGCGGTCAGCCATAAATTCTGTTCCGAATGCAATCGGATCCGGCTGACCTCAGAAGGATTCTTAAAGACCTGTCTCCAGTATGACAATGGGGTGGAATTAAAGACCATTCTGCGCGGCGGCGGTACCGATGAAGACCTGCGCCGGGCGATCGGACAGGCGCTTGCGGAAAAGCCGAAGGGACATAATTTTGAGAAAAAGACGGAATTTACGGATCGGGAACACCGGGGAATGTCCCAGATAGGCGGATAAGCAGGGTGTTTGTGAGGATTATGGTTTCTGCGGTGAAAGTGTGAGCCGGCGGAATGTTACAAGTGAAATATCGTATATGAAATATGAAATCGGAAAATTTATGGATAAAGAAAAGGGGAAACAATCATGGGAAAAGTAATCGCAACGTGTACCAGTGAAATCAAAGGTGTTCAGAAGAAAAATGTCCATCAGGTCTGTCTTATCGAGGACTATGGAATCGAGGGTGACGCCCATGCGGGCAAATGGCACCGTCAGGTCAGCCTTCTTTCATATGACCGGATTCAGGAATTCCGCGCGCGTGGTGCGAAAGTCGAGGACGGCGCGTTCGGTGAAAATCTGGTCGTGGAAGGAATCGATTTCAAGACGCTCCCGATCGGGACAAAATTTAAATGCAACGACGTCGTGCTGGAATTGACACAGATCGGAAAAGAATGCCACCATGGATGCGCGATCTTCCAGGCGATGGGCGATTGTATCATGCCGCGCGAGGGCGTATTTACGAAGGTGCTGCACGGCGGCGTGATCAAAGAGGGAGATAATCTGGAGATTCTGGAAGAAGCGTAGGAAAGAGATCAAAGAGAGGTGGGAAACCAATGAGAGCAGCAATTATTACATCCAGTGACTCCGGGTACGCGGGAAAACGGGAGGATGTGAGTGGTCCGGTAATCGCAGAAATGGTGAGAGAGGCTGGTTATGAGGTGGTCTGGCAGAAGGTGCTGCCGGATGACCAGGCGATGTTGGAAGAGGCGATGAAGGAGATCTGCGATGAGGGAAAGGCCGATCTGCTCTTAACAACGGGCGGAACGGGATTTTCTCCGCGCGACGTGATGCCGGAGGCGACGCTGGCGGTCGCGGAACGGATGGTTCCGGGTATCCCGGAGGCGATGCGGGCATACAGCTTACAATTTACAAAGCGGACGATGTTAAGCCGAGCGGCAAGTGGGATCCGCAAACGCACGCTGATCGTCAACCTGCCGGGCAGTCCGAAGGCAGTGCGGGAGTGTCTGGAGTACATTCTGCCGCAGCTGGATCATGGATTAAAAATCCTTTTGGGGCTTGATGGGGAGTGTGCTAGAAAGTAGGGAAAGCAGCAAAAACGAAGATGGAAAAACAGATATAATATATAAGACGATGTATGCTAATAGCGAGGACTTTCAAGTCCTCGCTATTTCAACGATGGTCAGCTTATTTGGGGCAGAATGGAATGACTACACCATGCAGATGGGAGGTGATGCCAAACCAAGAAATCTACTCCATTTAGTCATGAATGTTCCGTTCAGGAATTACTTACTCGATGCGGAGCATCCGATAGCCGATTCCGATGTGTGTTTGTATGTATTGCTGCCCGTCTTTTCCGCGTTCCAGCTTTTTGCGCAGGGTCGCCATGAACACCCGCAGAGAAGCGATATCGTTTTCCCAACTGCTGCCCCAAATCTGCTGCGTGATATAGGTGTGTGTCAGAACCTTACCAACATTTTTGGAGAGCAGGCACAGCAGCTTGTATTCGATGGGTGTCAGGTGTAGCTCTGTGCCGTCAAGATATGCGCAGCCTGCCGCATAGTTGATTTTCAGCGCACCATTCGTAAAAATCGGAGAATCCTGCACGGAGTCTGTTTTCATCATCGACAGTCTCCGCTGCGTCACCCGCAGTCGTGCCAACAGTTCGTCCACGGAAAAAGGCTTCGTTAGATAATCATCCGCCCCAGCATCCAGCGCCCCGATTTTATCGGAATCCTCTGTTCTGGCGCTGATCACAATGATCGGCATATTCGACCACGACCGGATTTTTTGGATGACTTCCACGCCGTCCATATCCGGTAGCCCCAGATCAAGCAGTACAATGTCCGGGTTGTGAGATAGCGCTTCCATCACGGCACTTGCGCCGTTTTGCGCCGAAAGATATCTATATTCGTGAGTTTTTAGTGTCATCGTTATTAAATTTCGCACCGGGGTATCATCTTCTACAACGAGGATGAGCGGCTTATTCATTTAAGTTCACCTCACTAAGTGGTATTGTAAAGGAAAAGATGCAGCCATGCGGCGAATTGTCTTTCAACGTCATTTCACCATGATGTGCATGGACAATAGTTTGACAGAGCGTAAGTCCAAGTCCAAGACTTCGGCGGCTGTCGCCAATTGGATTGCCCCCAGTAAAGAACATTTCAAAAACACGTTCCTTCAGTTCATTCGGAATACCGGGACCGTTATCGCTGACACATATTTCAGCCATATTTTCTCGCGGGATTGCCGTGATCCGGATGTTCGAGCCAACGGGAGTATATTTGACTGCGTTATTCACCAGATTGATGAGCACCTGCATGATGAGTCCTGCGTCCATCCGTGCCAGCAACAGTACGTCTCCGCAATCTACTGCGATGTGATGTTCTGCCGCTCTTCGGTCAATATGCCTGAGTGCTTCCGATATGATGTCATCCACGACCTGATCAGAAAGGTGCAGCTTTACGCTGCCGTCTACAATTTTCGTAATGGAAAGCAAGTTCTCAACCAGTCCCGTCAGCCATTGTGCATCGTCATAAATGTCCGTAAAAATCTGTTTCCGTGTCTGCTCATCCAACACGTCATAGCTGTGCAGCAGCGTATCTGCGTTGCCGGAAATTGAGGTCAGTGGTGTCCTGAGATCATGAGAAATCGAACGCAAAAGATTGGCGCGAAGCTGTTCGTTCTTTGCAAGAACGGCAGCTTCTTCCTTTTCTCTGGCATTTCGCAGGTTATCCAGCGCCAGAGAGCACTCGCCGAGGATGGAGAACAGAACGCTGGATGTAAATGCGTCAGGCTGCGTTTGCTTTTCCATCGGAATCCCGACAACACCGTAAATCTGCTGCCCGGTACGGATGGCAAGATACAGCCGTTTTGCTTTTGGAAAGTTTTGCGTCGTTGCTCCGGCGCGCTTGCGGTTTTGCCAGACCCATTGAACCACGTTCTGTTCCCGGTCGGTATCTGGGATGCTGTATGGACTACTTCCGTCAGCCGGATAAATGTTCCCATCCAGCAGAGCGTTGCCCTGTGCCGGGTAAATCAGAACGTCTCGCTGCATGAGCTTTTGTATCTGCGTCGCGGTCATCCGATAGACCTCCTCCGGCGTTTCCGCTTTTTGGAGCTGTCTGTTCATATCAAAAAGGAGCTTCGTGCGATAAGCGTCCCGTGCGGATAGCTGTGCGTGGGCTTTGAGCTTGGCCGCAAGTGTACTTGTCAAAAGTGCAGCCGCGAACATGACGGCAAAGGTTATCGGGTATTTGCTGCCATAGGCTGCCAAAGACAGCCGGGGTTCCGTCAGAAAATAATTGAACAGGAGGACACTCAAAAAAGCGGACAGCACACCGCAGGTATATCCGCTGGTAAAAGTGGAAGTCAGAAGCACACCCAGCAGGTAAACCATGATGATATTGTCATTTGCAAAGCTGAGCCGCAGAAAGATCCATCCGATGACCGTCGTAACTGCCAGAATTCCGATGGTCAGAAGTAGTTCCCGGGCGGTCGGAAACGCCGGGCGGATAGTAAGCGGCTGATTTCTGCGGCAGTTCTTATAGGCTTCCACATCCGGAATAATATAAATATCTACCTCTGGTGCAAGCGTAATGAGCTGTTCTGTCAGCGTCGATTCGCTCCAGAAATGCCGCCGCTGTACGCCGCTTCGCCCAATCACAATTTTGGTCACATCAGAGAGCCGCACATATTCCGCGATCTGTGTCGCCACATCTTCACCATGCGTTGTGACAATTTCTGCGCCAAGCTGCTGCCCCAGACGCATATTCGCCTGCAAACGGACGGTATCTTCCGCGTTCATATCAGCGTCTCCGGGGGTCTGCACGTAAAGTGCGGTAAGACTGGCGCAAAATGCCTGTGCCATTTTCCCTGCCATTCGTACAATGCGTTCATTGGATGGAGACGAGGACAGGCACACAAGAATATGCTCTTTTGGCATTTCGCTTCCTTTATTCTGCACATTTTCACCCCCTCTTAAACAATATTATAGCACCAAAATGTGGAGGTTTCTACTGCGCCCAATCGGATTCGTTGTCCGGAAAAGAAATTTGCTCTGAATCATAGATCACGATTTCTACATGGGCATGACTATTGCGAAATCGGGAAAACGTTTCCTCAAGTTCGTCAGGAGAAATATTTCCGACCAGATGCACGCACGGTTCAGCCTGCTGTTGTTCGGATGATTCTTTGATGTGCTTCTGATTTTCGTCCAGAAAGCGATCCAGCCGTTTCATCAAAAACCAGCCGAACAGGAACATTAGCGCCGTCCCAGCGATCAAAACGCTATCTTCCATATACCCTCACCGTCCATTCAGATTCGGAAGCACTTTTGCAGCGCTTTGTATTCGCCCAACGCTAAAATCGTTATTTCCCCGGACAGCATCGTATCCGGCGTAATGGAAACGTCGGTTTTTCCAGAGTGTTTGATGCCGAGAATGTTAATGCCATATTTTCTGCGAATATTCAGTTCGCCAACGCTTTTGCCGATCCACCCGGCCGGAACTTCTACTTCAAAAATGGCGTGCTGCTCGTCGATCTCTATGTAGTCGAAAATATGGTCGGCAGTGTATCGGATCGCTGCCCATTTTGCCACCTGTTTTTCCGGGTAGACTACCTGGTCGGCACCGTTGCGAAGCAGAAACTTTGCCTGCACATCACGCTCGGCACGCGACACCACGCACTTCGCCCCCAGCTCTTTCAGCAGCGAGGTGGTTTCCAGCGAGTTCTGAAAGTTCCCGCTGATGGTCACGATGCAGACATCAAAATTTCCGATGCCAAGAGAGCGAAGAAACTCCGCGTTTGTACTGTCGCCAATTTGTGCGTTGGTGACATATGGCAGCACATCATTGATTCGTTCCTCGTTTGTATCGACCGCCATGACCTGATGCCCCAGCTGAGAAAGCTGTACTGCAATATGCCGTCCGAAGCGGCCTGTGCCAATCAATAGAATGTTTTTCATGTGAAAAGACTCCTTATCCAATCGTGATTTTTTCCTGCGGCAGCTTTGCATTCCCCACTTTTTTGCTGGAAAATGTCGCATAAATGAGGGTAAGACCGCCGACTCTGCCCAGATACATGAGCGTGATCAACACCATTTGCGATGGAATGTGCAGCTGCGGTGTAATACCAAGTGTCAATCCCACCGTCCCGACCGCCGATGCCGTTTCATACAGGCAGGCAGACAGCGGAAGATTCTCATATGCGCTGATAAAGACAGCACCGCCAAAGAACAGCATCAAGTACATCGTCAGAATGGTCGCGGCGGTCTTGACGGCGCTGCAATCGACTCTGCGTCCGAAAAATTGGACATTATCGCGCTGGCGGAAGGTTGCAGTGGCATTGGCAAGCAGAACCGCCAGTGTCGTTGTTTTCATGCCGCCTGCTGTAGAACCTGGAGAACCGCCGATGAGCATCAAAAGGATTATTACGCCCTGTGATGCACCGGACATCGTGGAAAGATTTACCGTGTTGAAGCCCGCTGTCCTCGGCGTAACAGACTGAAAAAAGGATGCCAGCAGCCGGTTTCCGGCGGGAAGCGTGGAAAAGTCTGAAAAGAAGAAAAACATAGCAGGCAGAAAAATTAAAAAACCTGTCGTGACCAGAATCACCTTGCTCTGCATTCGGTAGCGATGAAACCGCCACTTGTTTTCAAAGATGTCATCCCACGTCAGAAATCCAATACCGCCGATCACGATCAGCAGCATAATCGTGATATTGATTACCGGGCTGTCCGCGTAGCCGGTAAGAGATGGATAGCGGTTGCTTTCTGTCCCAAGAATGTCAAACCCGGCATTGCAAAAAGCGGATATGGAATGAAATACCGCCATCCAGATGCCGCGCCATCCATAGTCCCGGCAGAATACCGGCAGCACGGCAAGCGCTCCCAGCAGCTCAATCAGAAACGTCCCTCGCAGGATGAAGCGTGTCAGACGGACGATTCCGCCGACCTTTGGTGCTGAAATTGCATCCTGCATGGTGCTGCGCTGCATCAGAGAGATTTTTCGCCCGGACAAAAGCGCAAACAATGCTGCTGCGGTTACGACACCAAGACCACCAATTTGGATCAGTGCCAGAATAACCACCTGCCCAAAGGTTGACCAGTAGCTGCCTGTATCCTGCACTACAAGCCCTGTCACGCAGACGGCAGAGGTCGCAGTAAACAGCGTTTCATTGAATGGAGTAATATTCTCTCCAGTCGTGGAGATCGGCAGCATCAGCAGTAGCGCTCCGAGTAGAATGACCCCGGCAAACCCTAATGTGATAATTTGAAAAGACGAAAGGCGGCGCTTTCGTCGAATAATCTCTTCAGGCATAAAGACAGCTCCTTATTTCTGTGATGGTCATATTATACAGCTGGAGATTTTAAGAGCGGATAAGGGAGATTTACGACGTATTAAGATTGAATAAAGATGAGGAGATGGCTTATTTCAATCGCTTTATTTGCGGAAGTGGACAATTTCAAAGAAAATGGCAAGGAGGATATGAACGATAAAATAAGGCGCCTGATCAAAGTGGGGTGCGAAGGTTGAGGGAGGAATTACGATGAAGAACCGGAAAAGTGCGCCGAGATATGAGTAGGATGCTGGAAAATATGTGTTTCTGGTTGTATACTGTGTATATGAATAAAATCGGGGAGTAACTATCAGGTAAGTTCGCTCGGAATCGTCTGGAAAAATTTCGGGTAAACGGAGAGGAGAAAGAGAGGATAGAAGTTTATGAAACTGGGATTTATTGGAACGGGAATCATTACGACGTCCGTCGTGACTGGATTCTGCGAGAGCGGAATGGAGAATCTGCAGATCGTTGTATCGCCGAGAAATAAAGAACGGGCGCAGATGCTGCATGAGAAATACCCGGAGATCGTGTCGGTCGCGGCGGATAACCAGGAAGTTGTGGATCGGTCGGACTGGGTCTTTGCGGCGCTCCTTCCGAAGGCGGCGGAAGATATCTTAAAACCGCTTCATATCGGACCGGAGAAGAAGTTTATCAATCTGGTTGCAACGCTGAGCTTAAAGCGCATCGAGGAAATGTTTGGACCGAGAGAGATTCTGGCGGATGTTGTGCCTCTGACCTTCGCAGCGAACCGATTCGGACCGGTGGTGATTTACCCGGATATCCCGGAGGTAGTCGATCTGATGAGTCACGTCGGCAAGCCGGTTCCGGTCGATACGCCGAAGCAGATCGCGATCCTTAGGAGCACGACGGGCCTGATGAGCGCTTACTATATGCTTCTGACCGTCATTATCCAGTGGTGTGAGAGAAACGGGCTGGATGAGCCATCCGCACGGGCATACATCACCGAATTTACTGGGGCGCTGTCCCGCAAGGCAGCGACGTGGGACGGGGATCTGGAAGACCTTGCCAGAGAAATGACACCGGGAGGACTGAACTGGATGGCGCTGACGCATCTGGAGGAAAAGGATGCGTATACGCCTTGGACGGAGATTCTGGGGCCGATTTTGGAGAAGGTTATAAAAGAATAGAGTCGAGGTGGAAAAACTCGGGGCGCACATTTCTCACGCCCCGAGTTTTTCTTTTAATTAAAGTGTGAGTATTCTAAAAAAGTAGTTGCTTTTTTTAAGAAGGAATGATAGTATATAGAAAACACTTTAGTACGCTACCATGATAGCAAGATAAACAAAAGTGATGGGAGCTATAACGGCAGGATATAGACGAGCGGGTGATTGTCCGGCAGATTTTGTTGAGGCGGGGCGGTTGCGGCGGCAGTTGAGAGGAGATAGAGCATGAATTTAGAGATTCAGAGCCTTCGGAGGGCGGAGGCGGCGACGCTTCGCCTGAGAGGTCTTTATGAGAGCTATGGATACCGCAAGTACCGGATGGGGCGGTTTGAGGAATATAGTTTGTATGCAGCGAATAAAAGTTTCCTGCTGGGGGAAAATGTGCCGACATTTACGGATCTGGACGGACGCTTGATGGCTCTCAAGCCGGACGTGACGCTGAGTATCGCGAAGAACACCAAGGCAGATAAAAATACGTGCGAGAAGGTCTATTATCTGGAGAGTGTGTACCGTGAGAGCAAGGAAAGCCACACTTACAAAGAGATCAGCCAGATGGGACTGGAGTGCATGGGCGGCGTGGATGACTGCGTGATCGCGGAGGTGCTGGCGCTGGCGCTCAAGAGTCTGGCGGATTTTGAGACGGACTATGTGCTCAAGATTTCCAACATGGATTTCGTGGTGGGACTGATGGAAGAGCTTCCGGTCAATGCCGATCAGAAAGATATCATTTTAGGGCTGATCCGGACGAAAAACCGCAGCGGACTGGAAAAACTGTGCGCGGATCTGGCACTGCCGGAGGGCGATACAGAGAAATTGATGAAGGTTTCCGGGCTGTACGGAGAGTTTGGGCGGGTGCTGGCAGAGGCAGGTGCGATCGCGGATACGCCGAAAATGAAAGAGGCGGTTGCACTTTTATCCCGCCTGTATGAGGTTCTGGAGGCGATGGGACTGGGCGGACAGCTTGACAAGGTGCGGCTGGACTTCTCGATGATCAATGACATTGAATATTATAACGGTATTATTTTCCAGGGATTTTTAGACGGTCTGGCACGCCAGGTTCTTTCCGGCGGCCAGTACGACGGTATGATGGCAAAATTAGGAAAGAAAGCCGATGCGATCGGATTTGCCATCTATTTGAAAGAGCTGGAGCGCCTGCCGGAAAAGAGCATCCGCTACGATGTCGATGCGCTGGTACTCTATGAGCCGGATGTCGATGTAGTGCGCCTGTGCCAGGCGGTTGAAAGCCTGCGCCGTCAGGGACTGCGCGTGCGGGTGGAGAAAGCTGTGCCGGAGGATCTGCGTTACTGCTATCTGTACCGGTATGACGGACGTCTTTCCCTGGAAGAGGACCGGGAAACTGCCTTTCAGGAGAATGGAAAGGAGGGCGTGAGATGTTAAACATAGCACTGCCGAAGGGAAGACTGGGCGATCAGGTGTATGAGCTTCTGGCGTCGGTCGGATATGACTGCAAGAGTATTTACGACGAAAATAGAAAACTGGTGTTTGAGAACCCACAGACGGGTGTCCGCTACCTGCTCGTAAAGCCGAGTGATGTGGCAATCTACGTCGAGCACCATGCGGCAGACGTCGGAATCGTCGGAAAAGACATTCTGATGGAGAGCAACCCGGATGTATACGAGCTTCTCGATCTGGGACTTGGAAAATGCCGGATGTGCGTGGCTGGAAAAGAGGATTACGTCGAGGACAAAGACCGACCGGTGCGCGTGGCAACGAAATTTACGAATATTGCGAAAGAGCATTACGCGAAGCTGGGACGCGATATTGACATTATTAAATTAAACGGAAGCATTGAGCTGGCGCCGATTCTGGGACTTTCGGACGTCATCGTGGATATTGTCGAGTCGGGCAGCACGATCCGTGAAAATCACCTGAAAGTGCTGGAAGAGTTCCTGCCGATCAGCGCCCGTTTCATCGCCAACAAGAGCAGCTTTGAGTTTAAAAACAAGCAGATCACCGAGATGGCGGAGAAGCTGAAGGGCGCGGTGGAAGCACACCAGAAGAAAAAGGAACAGGAAAAGAAAGAAAAAGAAGCAAAAGAGAAAGCGGAGAAAGAAACCGCAGCAGAATATAAAAAGGAGGCGTAGGCAGATATGAGCCGTTTTTTGAGCAAAGCAAGCGAATCACTTCTTCCGTATACACCGGGTGAGCAGCCGCAGGGACGGAAATTTATCAAGCTGAACACAAACGAATGCCCGTATCCGCCGAGCCCGAAGGTTGCGGAAGCGATTCTGGCGGGGTATGAGGAAAATTCTTCTAAAATTATGCCGCTGGAACTTGCAAATTTACGCCTTTATTCGGATCCGGAAGAGCGCATCCTCATCGAGGCGATCGCCGACCACTACGGCGTGGGAACAAACCAGGTCATCGCGGGCAATGGTTCCGACGAGATTTTAGGTTTTGCATTCCGGGCATTCTGCGACCAGAACGCGCCGCTGCAGTTCGCGGATCTGACATATGGCTTCTATCCGGCGCTCTGCGGGCTCTATGGAATCCCGTTCAAGGTAGTTCCGCTGGAGGAAGATTTTACATTAAATATCGAACCGTATAAAAATTGCGGAAATAATGTGATCATCGCTAATCCAAACGCCCCGACAGGCATGAACCTGCCGCTTTCTGCGATTGAGGAAGTAGCGGCGTCCAACCCGGACCGCGTTGTGATGGTGGATGAGGCGTATGTGGATTTCGGCGGCGAATCGTGTGTATCACTGCTTCCGAAATACGAAAATCTGGTGATTATCCAGACCTTTTCCAAATCCCGCAGCTTAGCCGGCGCGCGTGTCGGATTTGCCATCGCAAACCCGGAACTTATCGCCGATATGAACCGGATCAAATACAGTTTTAACCCGTACAACGTCAACCGCCTGTCGATTCTGGCTGGCGCGGCGGCGATGCGCGACTGGGACTACACGAAAGAATGTACCGGGCGCATCTGCAAAACGCGTGAAAAAACGACCGAGGCGCTCCGGGCGCTTGGATTCACCGTGCTGGATTCGAAGACCAACTTCATTTTTGCCAAGAGCGGCGATATGCCGGGAAAAGTCTATTTTGACGGACTGCGCGAGGCAGGAATCCTGGTAAGACGCTGGGACAGCGAGCGGATCAAAGATTACGTCCGCATTTCCATCGGATCCGAGGAAGAGATGGAAACGTTTGTTGAGGAGACGAAGAAGCTGGTGGAAGCGGCGAGAAGTGCAGTTGTAAGATAGTCTGGAATTCAATAGGTTCACGCATTTACTGTAGGAACCGTATGAAAATGCTGGCAGCATGGTTTTTGTAGATGGGGCAGCTGTGAATAAGAAAGGAAGGCTGGCAGAAATGTCAAGAGAACGCAAGATTTCATTAGAACGAAACACGGCAGAGACGAAAATCAGCCTGTCGATTGATTTAGATGGAACGGGAAAATATCAGGTCGATACGGGCTGCGGATTTTTAAACCATATGCTGGAGCTCTTTGCCAGACATGGACGGTTTGATCTCACATTGAAATGTGACGGAGATACGCAGGTCGATTACCATCATACGACAGAGGACATCGGAATTGCCATGGGACAGGCAATTTTAGAGGCGCTGGGTGATAAAAAGGGCATCCGCCGTTATGGCAGTTTCCTGCTTCCGATGGATGAAACACTGGTAATGACGGCGCTCGATTTAAGCGGACGTTCCTATCTGGTCATGGATGTAGAGATTCCGACCGAAAAAGTGGGCGATTTTGATACCGAGCTTGTAAAGGAATTTATGATTGCACTGTCCTCCAACAGCCGGATGACGCTGCATTTTAAAATGTTCCACGGCGAAAACGGCCACCATATCATCGAGGCGATGTTCAAGGGACTGGGACGCGCGCTCGGCGAGGCGGTGTCGATTGACGAGAAGTACCGGGACGAGATTCCATCGACAAAAGGGGTATTATGATCTAAGATAAAAGTAAGTATAACAAATCTATTTAATAGGTTTATAATGATTCAGCGGGTTCCTGCGTTGACTGCGGGAGCATACATGAATTGATATAGGAGGCTGCGAATGATAACAATTATTGACTACGGCGTGGGAAACCTGTTTTCCCTCAGTTCCTCCCTCAGTTACCTGGGACTGGAAAATAAAGTCAGCCGCGATCCGGAAGATTTAAGAAAAGCGGATCACATCATTTTACCGGGCGTCGGCGCGTATGGCGATGCGATTGCGAAACTGCGCGGATCCGGAATGGCAGAGCCGCTGCTGGATGAAGCAAAAGCAGGCAAACCGATCATGGGAATCTGCCTCGGAATGCAGCTTCTCTTTGATAAAAGCTATGAATACGGCGAGCATCAGGGTCTGGGACTGATTCCGGGCGTGATGGCAGACTTAAAAGAAGACATTCCGGCAAACCTAAAAGTGCCGCACATGGGCTGGAACAGCCTGCATCTGACGGAAAAAGGAAAGAAGCATCCACTGTTTAAATACAGCAAAGAGGGCGATTACGTCTACTTTGTCCACAGCTTCTATGGAAAAGATTGTGATGAGAGTCTGCTGGCAACCTCGGAGTACGGCATTCCGGTCACGGCGTCCGCGGCAAATGAAAATGTCATGGGCTGCCAATTCCATCCGGAGAAGAGCGGGGAAGTGGGACTGCGGATTCTGAAGGCGTTTTCGGAGATATAATTAATAGAAAAACAAGAAAGGTAACTGTTTTTTCAGGCTTGTAGATTGGATTTAAACAGTTATGGAGAGGAAACGGACATGGAGCTATTTCCGGCGATTGATTTGCGGGACGGCAAGGCGGTGCGCCTGGTGCAGGGCGATTATAACCAGATGACAGTATTCAGCGACCGGCCGGAAGAGGTGGCGCTGGGATTCAAGGAGCAGGGCGCGAAAAACCTGCATGTGGTCGATCTGGACGGCGCGAAAGACGCGGCGCTGGCAAATTTTGACACGATAGAGAAGCTGATTAAGACAACGGGATTATTTGTAGAAGTCGGCGGCGGCATCCGCAACGAGGCATCCATCGACAAATACCTGTCGCTCGGAGCCGGACGCGTGATTCTCGGTACGGTGGCGGTCACAAATTATCCATTTGTCGAAGAAATGGTCCGCAAATACGGCGATAAAATTGCAGTCGGTGTGGACGCGAAGGACGGTTTTGTGGCGACTCACGGGTGGCTTGAGACGAGCGAGGTAAGAGGCGTTGATTTCTGCCGCCGCCTGCGCGATACGGGAGTGAAAACGGTCATTTACACCGATATTTCCCGCGATGGAAAGATGCAGGGAACGAACCTGGAGCTTTATAAAGAATTATCGCAGATTGAAGGGCTGGATATCGTGGCGTCCGGTGGAATCAGCAGCCTCAAGGAGATTGAGATCTTGAAAAATGAGGTGTATGGTGCGATTTTAGGAAAAGCGCTGTATCTGGGTGCGATTGATTTAAAGGAAGCACTGAAATATTCCGTTTAGGAGAAGCGCCGTATAAAAAGCGGCAAAAAATCATTCGAATCATTCGAATGAATAATCAGAAAAAGAAATCAGGAGGGAACGGCATGATTTCAAAACGTATTATTCCGTGTCTGGATGTAAAGAACGGGCGTGTCGTGAAAGGCGTCAACTTCGAGGGAATCCAGGATGTGGCGGATCCGGTCGAGATGGCAGAATTTTACAACCAGAGCGGCGCGGACGAGCTGGTATTTTATGATATTACGGCAAGTGTAGAAGGAAGAAAAATCTTTACCGACATCCTGACTGAGGCGGCAAAACGGGTTTTCATCCCGCTGACGGTCGGCGGCGGCATCAGCACGCTGGATGATTTCGACCGCGTTTTAAAATGCGGCGCGGACAAGGTCAGCGTCAACAGCGGCGCGATCAAAAATCCGGAGCTTATTACCGAGGCGGCACACCGCTACGGCGATCAGTGTGTGGTGCTTTCGATGGATGTCAAACGTGTTGGAGATGAATACCACGTATTTAAGCAGGGCGGGCGTGTCGATACAGGCATTGATGCGCTGGAATGGGCAGAATCCGGCGTCAGACGCGGCGCAGGCGAGCTGGTGGTCAACAGTATCGATACGGACGGTGTGAAGCAGGGATTTGATATTCCGATGCTTTTGGAGATCGCGAAGCGTGTCGATGTGCCGATTATTGCATCGGGAGGCGCGGGAAAGAAAGAAGACTTCTTAGACCTTTTCCAGTATCCGCAGATCGACGCGGGACTGGCGGCGAGTATTTTCCACCGGAAAGAAGTGAATATTAAGGAATTGAAACAGTATCTGGCGGAGAATGGGGTGGAGATGCGGTTGATCTAAATCGCATAGATGCTCTAAAAGTTAGAGGGCGGTGCTTTTTCGTGAGAGGGACGGAAAACAGGCATCCAGAAACTTCCGAAAAACGCTTTCGCTCTTGCGCCTACGCAGCGGTGCTAAGTTCGAAAAGACCTCACTACGCACCGGCGTATGCGATGTTTTCTACAGTTTTTGGATGCCTGTTCTCCTGTGGATCGCGAAGGAGAGCGTCGGCGCTGCGCTGATCGTACGAAAACATGAGCCAGCAGGCAATTTTTAATGGGATTTTGCGCGTGACTGTGAAGGTACTGAACAGTTACGATGTAATTAAAATTTTATGTGGTAAGGCAGGATAAAAATATGAGTGAGAATATCAACGAGATTGCAGGCGTAGAGCCGTCGTTTAAGATTGATGAGTTAAAGTTTAATGAGAAAGGTCTGATTCCGGCGATTGTGCAGGATCATTATAGCAAGAAGGTTCTGATGATGGCTTGGATGAATAGGGAGAGTCTGGAGATCAGCCTTCGGGAGAAGAAAACCTGTTTTTACAGCCGCAGCCGTCAGGAGCTCTGGAGAAAGGGTGAGACGAGCGGGAATGTGCAGCATATTTCCAGTATTTATGCGGACTGCGATAAGGACACCTTGATTGTCGAGGTGGTCAAGGAAGGTCCGGCGTGCCATACGGGCGCAGAGAGCTGCTTCTTTGAGCCGGTTTACCAGAACGAGGAGATCACGCCGTTTTCCTATGAGGGACTTTACGACCTCATTATGGGACGTAAGACGAATCCGAAGGAAGGAAGCTACACGACGTATCTGTTTGATAAAGGTCTGGACAAGATTCTGAAGAAAGTCGGCGAGGAGTGTACCGAGGTTATCATCGCGGCAGCGAAGAAAGACAAGGACGAAACGATCTACGAGCTGGCAGATCTGTGTTACCATGCCATGGTTCTGATGGCAGACGCGGGCATCAGTGTAGAGGATGTGACGAAAGAGCTGGCGAAGCGGCATGTGGTGGATCATAAGGTGAAGCAGGAGTATATGCGGTAGAAAGCTCTTTTAAGTTTTTGGAGAGTGACGAATATAGTAGAAGGTAAGAATGGGCTATTGCGGATGCAGGTGTTTGCAATAGCCTATTTTTATACGAAAATTATATATATTAAGTGTATGGAATGCCTGGAGAATCAGGTTAAAAATAGGAGTGCAGAAGGAAAAAATGAAATTTGTGAAACAGCAAATGACAACAGATGCTGTTTCGCAAAATATAAGAAAAATGATATGGTCCTTTTTAATGATATGTGCACTCAATTTTAAATTTACAATGTAAAAAACATAGTTTTTACGAGAATGGACGTAAATAAGAATCAAATTTTGAGCACATTGAGAATCAAATTAAGTTTAAGTCTTGACGAAGTGGATGGTAGATGCTATACTAGACGTGGATTTAAGGAGGGAGATTCTCAGATGGCACAGTCGGCTGAAAAAAATATAAAGGAAAGAAGTTCACTGTATCCCATGTTTTCTATTAAAGAAATAGTGGATTTCATTAATGAAATTGTAAAAATCGGTGGAAAGCGTGTATCTATCAATACTATTGCAAGTGTTCTTGGATTTAGCGTGAAGACAAATTCCTTTCGGGCAAAGATTAGTACTGCAAAGCAGTTTGGATTGATTCGAGGTTCAAATGGAGCGGTTGAACTGACAGAACTTGCCAAGCGGATTGTCTATCCGGTTAATGAATTAGATACCAGACGCGCTATCGTAGAAAGCTTTTTATCGGCTCCGCTATATCGTAAGATCGTGGAAAGATATGAAAACCAGGCCCTTCCTAGTCAAGATAAGCTTAGTAATATACTTCTTTTAGAATACAATCTAACGAAAAGCGCTAAGGATATTGCCGCTGCGAAATTCATTGAAAATGCAGAGCAGGTAGGAATACTGAAAAACGGCATTATTCTTTTGGAATCAGATGAGAATGATATTGACTCCTTTGAGGATGAAAGTTCTTCTAAAGATTCTAAAGAGGTTAGTGAAAATAGTACCGCTGAATCCAAAGAGGAAGTTCTGACGTCGATGGAGCCGTCGGCGTATTGTTTTACAATACCAACACTTTCTGGTTCTGTGGCAAAGGTTATCATTCCCCAGAATGTGACCGAAAAAGATTTAGATTTCATCACACTTTACATTGAAAACATGTTACCCACTTTTATTTCCAACTTAAAAGAAGAGTTGGAAAAATAAAAGCAGACCACCCATAGGTGTTCTGCCTCTTGAATCTGTGTTGCAGCACAAATTCTGCCGACGAGTATGCCAGGATACGTATTTACATTTTTAAATGTATCATACTTTGTCGGGGATTTCAAGAGGAACCTTCAAAAAAGGAGGTGACCGCCTTATGGATAAGGAATATGTCTTAGTATATACTCCATATATTACTCGTAAGGGCGTGCGCATCTGGGCTTCACAATATGGCCTCAAGGTGTTCTGCCTGCGAATCCCTCGCGAAAAGTATCGCGGCTAATTGATGATCAAGATTCTATTCCGGCATAGAATCTTGATTTTTTTTGTAATTGAGAGAGACGGATAGAGTAATTATGAAACATAAAATCAATAAAATAACGGAAAAATCACAAAAATGTTGATATAAAAATCAGAAATTTGTATATTATATAAAAAGGAGATACAAAACATGTTGGTGCAATTTAAAATGAAAAACGTTCTTTCCTTTAAAGAAGAAACGATTTTTGATATGACAGCAATCAGCGCTTATAAAGAGCACCGTCGAACCTGATTGATATAGATACCAAGGAAAAATTCCTGCGGGTAGCAGCTATTTATGGCGCCAATGCCAGCGGAAAGTCCAATTTCGTGTGGGCACTACAGCTTTTTCGGCGGATTGTTTCCCAATCTTTGAACAATGTTGATGACGGAGCTGAGTCCGTACTCAAAAAATGCAGTAAACCATTTTCTTTTGAAGAGAACAAAGGTAATTCAGAATTTGAGAGTGTACAGATTCTGCGGGACGAGGAGTATCAGTATGGGTTTGAGTACAATTCTGAGAAGATCGTGATGGAATGGCTGTACAGAAAGAGTTTAAAGACAAACCGTAAAGTGACGATTTTTGAGAGGACGATGCAAAAAGTAAATTTAGGGGTGTACGTTAGAAAAAAATGTGAAGCTTATAAAGATCAAATTCCACCAGAGACATTATTGTTATCTTTCTTTAATAAACTCAAGTTAAAAACAGATATTTTTAAAACGGTTTATTCAGGAATTACAGATGTACTGGTTTTTATGTCGGATGACTATGAAGATACAAGGTTTTTAGATGCTCTTTTACCTAAGGTAATTGATGGAAAAAAGGAAAAGTTATTAGAGTTTCTTACCGCAATAGATATTGGAATAAAGGATATTACTTATAAAGAAAAAGAAACGCTGTTTTTTACATTTCATAAAGGGGCGGATGGGGAATTATATCCTTTGAATTTATACGATGAGTCAGAAGGTACAATCAAGAGTATCATGCTTTTTATCCATGCACATATGGCAATTATCAATGATTATGTACTGGTAATGGATGAGCTAAATGTAAAATTACATCCATTGTTGTTAAAATTTTTTATTGATTTATTTTATGATAACAATTCAATGGCTCAGCTGATTTATACTACACATGATACGACATTAATGGATAAAAAATTCTTCCGAAGGGACCAGATTTGGTTTGTACAGAAAGACGAGCTGGGACATTCGGAATTATGTGCGCTTTCGGACTTTAAGGTGCGTTCCGATGCATCATTTGAAAAGGATTATATGGCGGGGGTATATGGAGGAATTCCATTTCTTAAGGAGTTTTCCTTGAAAGAAGGTGAGTAAGAAGAGTATGTGTCAGCTGTGTAATGGCAACCGCATGGTTTTATAAGGCAGAATTAGTGCGGTATTATGGCAATTTTCTTGTGTTTTCTGTATGGAAATGTTACAATTAAATTGGAGAGCATTTCATTTTACAGTTACAAGGGGGAGTTATTATGAAACGTTTTAAAAAGTTTGGAACCGCGCTTTTATCCTGTATGATGCTGACGGCATCTTTCACAACAGTCTCAAATATGACGATGATTACAGCTGAGGCGCATCAGGGACGAACCGATGCACAAGGCGGTCATCATGACTACAAGAATAAGAGCGGTCTGGGAAGTTATCATTATCATTGTGGCGGCCATGAGGCACATCTTCATCCAAATGGAGTCTGCCCGTATAAGAATGGGGCTGTTTCGAATGGAAATACGTCCGGTCAGACGCAGACTCAGACACAGACACAGTCCGCAGGTAATCAGAATCAGGTAGCGGAACAGATGAACACGTATCAGCCGGTGTTTGATGCAAATTATTATTATATGAATAATCCAGATTTGCAGTCGGTCATTGGCTTGGATTCGCAAAAGTTATTTGAGCATTTTTATACGTGTGGTATGGTAGAAGGACGCAGGGCATCGGAGAATTTCGATGTCAGTGTATATAAGGCAAATAACCCGGATTTGGCGGCAGTGTTTGGAGACGATTTGAAGGCTTACTATACACATTATGTGCAGAGTGGGCAGTTGGAGAACCGGGTTTGCAAATAAAAATAGGTGATGGAAGAGAAAAGCCATGCGGTTGTGTAATAAAGCCGCATGGCTTTCTATTTTCGCTTTTCTAAAACCAACTTCCGCATCCTTTGTTTCATGGAAGACCAAAACGGGGGCGGGAAAACTGTCCTGTTTTAGAGTTTAGAGAAATCTGAAAGCATATCTATAAAAGTTAAATGTCCTTGTTTCTTTTCAAAGTGATGCTTTCCGGTATGAAAAACATTTAAAGCATATATGGTTAAACCTATTTTTTTCATGGCATTGGCCTCCGAGGTAATATTTATAAATCTGTAATTTGTAAATGCTAACAAGCCAATTATAGAACTTATGTTCTGCAATGTCAACTGAGTTCGCTATCAGTCCGATATGTATTTCTAAGTAAATGTAGAATTTTGCCTTTGTACCCTTTATTTTAAATCAACTCCCGCAAGAAAAAAGCAATCTGCGATCCCCGATTTACCATATACTCCAGCACCGTCTGAGTCTTCAAAGCCAGTTCCACATCGTTCCTGAAATCCATGCGATGACGTGATACAAAAAGACCGACGTACTCTTCCATATAATACAAGGTTTGCTGATAAAGCGGTAACCGGCAGTCAGGATCACGCGTGACCAGTTTATACATCCAGTCGATTCCGTTTTCAAGATAAGGTTCCCGCCCAACGGTATAGAGCAGCCGGGAAATCGCATAGAACAGGGATTTGAGACTTCCTGATTTGTCGATAAAATCGTCAAAGAAAGCCGCTTTTCCTTCTGGAAGGAAGGCGCATCGGTGAACGCCGGATCTCCAGGGAGAATTGCCAAATAAATAGCTGATAATCACTTTGTCCAGTCCATACGGATGGCGGTCATCAAAAGAAACCTGTGGTTTGCTGCTTAATGCAAGAAGGTAAGGTTTCAGTAATTCCCATATATTCCAGAAAGCATCCGTTTTTCCACAGATATCTTGAATTCGAATAAGTTCGGTAATCAGATATTTTGAGTTATCATTCCGAATCAAATCTGCAGATTTGAAAAATGCATCGATCAGACCTGCCTGTTCTGCCTGCTCACAATGGAGCAGAACATCTGCCAGCCAGGAAACATAGTTTAATGTATATCCAGAAAGTTCCCTGCGTTCGGTGCGCAAATCCCTGTTATCTGTAAAAACAAGTTCCATGACAAGATCTTTCGTTGCATCCGCGAATTTAAATGCCTCTGCTGCTTGGGGAGAGATCAAGGAAAGAAGCGTGAAAATTGTTATATTCTGGAGCTTGGAAAAATCAAAGTCGGTTATATCAACTGAGTCTTTCGCAAGCGCACGGGCAATCACATCCTCATTCCGCTTGAAAAAGTCATCGCTGGAAAATGACTCATTTTTCAAAAGCGCGTCTTCATAAGAATCGGCGAGGAGTGAAAACAGATACAGGAAATGCCATGCAGCATTCTGGCTGTGCACCCAGATGGTTGACGCGATTCCGTTCACGATACGGCTGTTGTAACTCCAGTCATTCAGTGCCAATTTAAGAAGCAGGCACAGAGGATTTTCGTCATTTATGGCTTTTATATTATCTTCATTGCTTAAAAGAACCAGTCCAACGGCAATCGCATCGATTCCATTTCCAGCCTGAACGATTTCAAAGTGAGAAGCGTGTGCAAATAAATCAGCAATAGAGAAAATGATACATTCGCATAATGTCCGATCTTCATGTGACAATGTTTCCTTAAAATCCCGAAGTAAAACAGCACTGGTGTAAGATGCGATCGCGGTAAAGCGGTCCACGATCACAGATATATCGTCGGAAGAGAGTTCCTCATTGCGAACTTCAGCGTCCATATATGCCCAGATTTCGTTCAGCTCTGAGCAAATGGTGCGGACATTCTCATACTTTTTATATTCCCGGAATTTAACATCATGGTGGAATTTATAATCGCTCCATAACTGTAAATCCATATATTTCAGATGAGGTTCATAGGCGGCGGCGCTCTTCTGGCTTAATGCTTTCATGTCTTCTGTAAAATCAGGGAGAACCGTACAGAGTGTCTGCCCGTGCTCATTTTCCCGAACATCAACAATTTCCTGATAATGTCGTAAATCCATCCGGTAATAGGCAAATTTGTCATTGGATGACCAGGTATCGATATCGGCAGTCGCTCGGTCAATCGCTTGATAAAGTGTTTGTTTTCGGAAATTGAAGGCTTCTGTTGAAAGACCGCTGGAATTTGTTTGATACGATAAAATAACTTCTTCCAGACGTTTTTTCCTGAAAGGAAGCCGGTTACTTTCTAGCCGTTCTTTTTCAAGAAGATCTTTTCCGGTCAACAAAAAGGAAGCTGAGGATTCGGCGGTAAAGCGGTATGAATCCAGATGAAATAGTTCTTTTGTACGCAGAAGCTCACAGACAATCTCAAATAGTTTATCTGGATAAGCTTCTGCGGCGCTGACGATCACGGAAGTTAACATAACATTGCGGGACTTCTGCAGGATATAGCGGCAATAATTAACAACAATAAGAGTTTCTGAATGCTCGATAACCATAAGAAGCCATTTTTCAAACCCCATCAAGAGACTAATCAGAAGATTTGGACCAACCGAAGTTCCGCGGTACATTTTCCAGAGTCGGTCAGATGCAATTTGTTCTACAGGTATATCGTTTACATAAATAGTAATGTTTGTACATTCCCCATAATCCTCATTTAAAGATGAATGTGCGTAGGAATTACCAGCTTGATTGCAAAAATCAATTAACCAATCAGTTACAAGATTTTGTTCGGTTTGCAGCAATGGGATAATTGGTGTTGCATAAGCGCTTGCGGTTTGATACCAAAAGTCCAGATGAGGATTTAAACCGAAATCTTCTTCAACGTCAGGATGTGCGTAATGGGTACGAAGAGTCATATTAGAGCGAACCCACAATTTTGCCATCAGATGAAGCGTGGTTTCAGGTATTGCAGCTGGAACCATTCCATAATGATAAATATCCGATACAGCGCATTTTGCCAGATCCGTATACATACGGGGAAGCGGGGGATGGTTTTCATCGCCGGTTTTTTCATCTATTACCATTTGAAAAAGGGATTTTAAGGGTTCCTGAATCATCCATGCAGAATTTACCAATACATCCTGCAGCTTTTCTACCTGCCCTTTTTCAAAGGTATAACGCAGATCCTTGTCGTTGGCTATTTTTTGAAACAAAAATACTCCGATTTCTCCGGCCATGCGGGTATTTTCTGATTTAGCATGAGCGAGGTGTTTGGTCCAGGAATCCAGTACCTCGATGATGATAGAGATCAGGCTTTCATCCCAAAGAATAGTCTCTTTTTGCTCCAGCAAAAATGCAAACAAAGCTTGCCAGGCATAGCCGGATGGCTTGGAAAGGCGAAACGGAATCAGATTTCCAGTACTCCAGTATTGCTCCCAGTTCTCTGCGGCGCGGCAGCAGGTGTTGATTAAAATTACAAGTTTTCGTAACAGCTCATAGTTGTTTGCAGCCATCTTTTGTGTCAGCTTTTGATAAACTACTTTTAAAGATTCCGTGCTGATAACCGTTAAGAGAATCTCATCTTTCCATATCCGCTCTATCTGTTCGCAGTCGAGAAGGTGGAAAATAAGCTCCTGATGCGTTGGAACAGCGGCAAAATCAGCCAGCCATCCGCGAAATAGCTTTCGGATGCGGAGAGAAGGGTGGAAATCGGCAAAAAACCGCTCATTCAGGGTACCATGCCGGTAGCGTTCAGTAAAAATATGACCGACAACCAACTCTTCAAATACATCATGGCTGTGCAAATATCTTCTGGCATCGTCGCTTTGGAACAGCACGCCGCTTTTTTCCAGTTCAGAAAGTGCCTCGGAATCATCCTCTGCGAGAATCTCATGATAATAAATCTCATTTCGAAGCATTTTCGTGGTCAAAGAAATAAGGGCCGTTTCCCTTCTGGTTGGCAGATTGTCCTTCCGCTTCCGGCTGTTACGGATGATATCATTCCAGATTTTTTCCTCAAATGCCTCACGGTTCAAAGAACGCATCGATTCATCTTCGAGGTTTTCCAGAGCCAGATATAAGCCCAGATAGAAAGGCGCACAGAGCAGATCCAGCAGCCGCTTGTCCTGTGGCAGCTGAAAACCATAGGTATGGGATAAAGTGGACAGCTTATCAGAGTCAACCGGTTCGACATGATAGGTCTGAACCTTGCTGCCGTGTAATAGGGAGTTTTGAAAAGAATCCCGGTACGCGGTTCGGAGTGTCAGAATGATTTTCCATCCAGCGGCCATAAAGCGGTTCAGGATATCCTCAAACGTTTCCTGATATTCACAAACAAAAAACTTTTCGGCTGCATCGATATAGAGCACACGTGTGTCAGCCATTTTGTATACATCGATCACTTCATCCAAATTTAATTCGCCATAACGCGTCAAAAAATTTAGTACATCATTCACATCCAGATCGGTGCTTTTAAAGGTAAGGAACGCGCAGTCACCTGTAAGTTCATTTGTCAGCTGTTTTACCAGAGCCGATTTTCCGGAACCGGCAGCTCCGTCAATGAGCAAAATGACCGCATCAGAATTTAGAAACGAGTTAAGGTCTAGTTGGATATGTTCCAGAGTAATATCGTTTTCTCTATATCTTACGCTGGTGTGAATGTGATCAAATATCTCTCTTTTATGTTTTACAAGATTTTCACAGCAGGTCTGTACGGCAGAGTCCACCTGAAAAAACACATTGCGGCAAATGGTAAGCTGCTTATCCTGCATCAACTGCGCTTCCAGATTGCTGGGACCCCGCCAGATAAGTTCAATGCCAAGCTCTTCAGCGGCTGCTTCCACCTTTTTCTGATAGGAGGGCCTGATATCGTCCTTTTTAGAACTGGGGGAAAACTCACGGCTGATATAGAAATAGAGTGTTGTAATACCCGGATATCTCTGTGCAGCTCCCTTGACAGCGTCGATCAGTTCTTGTTCCTTGGATGACATGGTAACACTGTCTGCATAGTATTTCGACTGGAAACCAATATAGCGATCGCCCACATGAATGGGATTTGTCTCAATATGGGGCTGGTTGAAGTAGCGGAAAATACCGTAGGGCTGCTGGAACTCATGGCAGAAGAGGTAGTATGTGAGAGATTCGAAGGCGTGTTGGGGATTGGTGGAGTATTTGTAGTTAAATGCGGTCCAGTTAACGGGAGTTTGTGGGATCATGGGTGGGGCCTCCTTTGGGTGGTGTGATAAGGGTATTGTAGCATAGGGAGAGGGGAATGGGAAATGGGAAAAGCGGAGATTTGATGGAGTTATTGAAGGAATCAATGATTATGTGGATTTTCAAACAAGTAATATTGCGGATGTAGAAAAGGAATTTCATTGTGCAGTTGACGATTATCTTATATTTTGTAGTGAAGTTGAAAAGGAACCTGAAAAGGAATATAAAGGCACTTTTAATGTCAGGATTAAGCCAGAATTACATAAAAAACTGGCTTTTAAAGCGTTAGAAGATGGCGATTCTTTAAATAAAGCGGTAGAAAACGCAATTGCTGTTTATTTATCGTATGGCAGAGCAAATGATATAAATAAAGATATAAAAAGAAGTTTATGTGTTGAAAAGGAGTATTGTAATGGCGGCTAATAAGAAAAATAATATTAATGTTGATAGACCAATAATTCAATCAAGTGGATACAATGGAAGTGAGCCTGTACGTATTTGTCCGAATTGTAATAAGCCAAAACCAATCAGCAAATTTGGTTTCCGTAAAATGGGAAATGGTCAAATTAGAAACCAGTCCTGGTGCAAAGACTGTAGATAAAGCGGGGTGAAAACTCCGCTTTTATCTTATTAAATTAATTTAAGAATTTCCTAAACATTCCTTCCCACAAACTTCTATTGAATCCCCCCACAAACCGTAGTATAATAAACTAGACTTCGCATAGGCACAAATCCTCTAAAATCAGGGCGTGCCTATGCGGACGCATGAAAGCGCGTTAAGAGGCGCAGAATAAGAATCAAAAGCACGTGGAGTAAGCTGCCTGTGATCAATGTCATGGTCAGATGAAAGATGGAACATAGGATGGATCGAGATCGTATCCGGGCAGCCAGAAGGCGGCTCCGGGATGGCGAAGCATACCCATTGTGTATCTGAAAGCAGAGAAAATGCAAAGGAGAGTGCGATATGTGGTATGTGATCCAGACACAGACAGGCAGGGAACAGGAGCTGACAGAATGCATCGAACGCGTTTTGAAAGGAAATGGGTACCGCGCCTGTTTTGTGATTGAGCAGGAATGCGTCTGGCGCAATGCCGGGGAACTTTTGGAATACCAGAAACCGCTCTTTCCATCCTATGTTATCGCGGACACCGACACGCCGGAGGAATTCTTTCTGGCGTTAAAGCGGGTCCCGAAGCTTTCCAAACTCCTGCGGACAGACTGTGAATTCTGGGCGATCCGGGAGGAAGAGAAGAAACTGCTCTGCCAGATGATGGAGTTGGATGAATGTCTTGTCCGCCGCTCCTTTGTCACCCTTGACGAAGACGGCAACATCCTAACCGCCCAGGGACCATTATCCTTCTTCCTGGACAAGATTGTACGCAAGCGCATCCGTAAGCGGATCGTGACGGTCGAGGTTGAGCTTCTGGGAGAAAAGCGCAGGATAGAACTGGGAATCTGTCTGCCGGAAGATAAGTAAAAGAAAGGAACCAAAACACAAAAGCATGAATCAATTTGAGCAATACAAGCGCCTGATCAAGCTGGGATTTGCCCTGATATTGGTTGCGCTTCTGACAGGACTCTATGGCGTCATCTGGATCAACTGGTACAACAAGATTATCTGGGCGCCGTTCTTCCGCAGGGGTAACTGGATGATGATATTCATCTATGGACTCCTGCTTATTTTCTTTATGCAGCTGTACGGTGGATTTAAGATAGCGCTCCTGAAACGGGGTAATCTGATCTACTCGCAGATATTGGCGGTGGTATTTACCAATATTATCACGTATTTCCAGATCAGCGTGCAGGATAAGAAATTCACGACACCGGCGCCACTGGTGGTCAATCTGATAGGGGCGGTTGTCATCATCCTCGCGTGGACGATGACATTTCTCTGGCTGTACCGGGGCATGTTCCCGCCGAGAGAGCTGCTGCTGATCTCCGGCGATCACTCGGATTATCATTTGATTGAAAAAATGAATGCGCGGGAAGATAAATACATAATCAGCCAGATTGTCAGCTACCACGAAGGACCGGAACGCATCAAAGCGGAGATCGCCAAATACGACAGTGTGATTGTCGGAGATATACCGGCGCATGAGCGAAACTATATCATCAAATATTGTTTCGGCCAGAATATCCGGACATACAGCGTCCCGAAAATATCAGACATTCTGCTTCGCAGCTCGGTGGAACTGAATCTGTTTGATTCGCCGCTGCTTCTGTCGCGGAATAATCAGGGACTGCAGATAGAGCAGGAAATTATGAAACGGATCATCGACATCGTCGGATCACTCATCGGAATCGTAATTACGATTCCGATTTTTTTGATTGTAGGAATCTGTATTAAGATGACCGACGGCGGTCCGGTGATTTACCAGCAGACGCGCCTTACAAAAAACGGAAAGAAATTCCAGATATATAAATTTCGTACCATGGTGCAGAATGCGGAAGCAGATGGAAAGGCACGGCTGGCAAGCGAGGATGATCCGAGAATCCTGCCGATCGGCAGGGTGCTTCGGGCAACCCGCCTGGATGAACTGCCGCAGATCTACAATATCTTAAAAGGCGATATGTCCATCGTAGGTCCGCGCCCGGAACGTCCGGAGCTGGCGGCCGAATTGGAAAAAGAGATACCGGAATTTTCATTCCGCCTGCAGGTCAAAGCAGGCCTGACCGGTTACGCGCAGGTGTATGGAAAATATAACACAACCCCTTATGACAAGCTGAAACTGGATTTGACGTATATTCGGAACTATTCAGTGCTGGAGGATCTGAAGCTGATTATCATGACGCCGAAGATTATGCTGATGAAGGAGAGTACGGAAGGAGTAAAAGAATGAAACGAAAAACGATGACTTCAGAGCAGATTTTTAATGAATTATTTCTGAGATATCCTCAATTGGAAGTATGTAAGAAGGATATAATAGAAAGCTATCATTTGCTAAAAACAACATATAAAGAAGGGGGCACGCTTTTAACTGCTGGAAATGGAGGGAGTGCCGCAGATTCAGAGCATATTGTTGGCGAGTTAATGAAATCATTTCTTTTTAATCGCAGAATATCTGCTCAGGATGAAGAAAAATTTAAAGAATTATATGGTGAAGAGGGTGACGAATTAGCATCTAAATTAGAAGGAACACTACGCGCTATTCCCTTGACTTCAATGCCGGCATTGTCCACAGCATTTATAAATGATGTAGATCCTACGCTTACATTTGCGCAGATGCTTTATGGATATGGAAATAAGGGGGATGTTTTTTTAGGAATCAGTACATCTGGAAATTCAAAAAATATTATTAAAGCACTCCAGGTAGCAAAGGTAAAAGGGATCAAAACTATTGGCTTGACAGGAGCAAGCGGTGGAAAAATGAAGGAGTACTGTGACGTGACGATCAAGGTACCGGAAATAGAAACCTTTAAAATACAAGAGTTTCATCTGCCGATCTATCATTGCTTATGTGCAATGCTTGAGGCGGATTTTTTTAATGAAAAATAAATAGAGCGGAGACATATATGGATTACAGAAAATTAGACGTTTTTAAAAAATTAAAAGTTTTAGTTTTGGGAGATTTTATGCTGGATAAGTATATTATCGGAAGCGTAAAAAGAATATCGCCAGAAGCACCTGTTCCGGTTATAAATGTAAAGAAAAAAGATGTCCATTTAGGCGGTGCAGGAAATGTAATTAATAATATTGTTGCGCTTGGAGCGACCGCTCGTATTATCAGCTGTGTTGGAAAAGATGTAGATGGTGACTATCTGATTCATAGAATGAATGAAAAAGGAGTTGATACCCGTTTTGCCTGGCAGAATGAGAATGAACGGACAATTGTTAAGACAAGAGTGTCTGCGAAAGGACAACAGTTTCTTAGATACGATGAGGAAATTGTAAAAGATGTAGACAGAGCATATGTAGATTATTTGGAACAAAATATTGAGAAAGTATTTGAAGGAATTGATATTGTTATCATTTCTGATTATGGAAAAGGCAATGTAACATGCGATACAGCTCAAACATTGATCCGGAAAGCACGGGAAGAAGATATTCCGGTTATCGTAGATCCAAAGGGTAGTGATTACAAAAAATATACAGGAGCAACAACTTGTACACCGAATATGTCTGAATTTTGTCAGGTTGCAGGTTGCGGAGAGAACTTAACCGAGGAAGAAATTGCTCAAGAAGCGGTGAAGATTTGCAAGAAAATTAGTTTAGAATATCTTCTAGTTACTCGTTCTGAAAAAGGAATGTCTTTGGTTGATGAAGTGGCAGGAAAACAGGATTTTCCAACAGTTGCTAGAGAGGTTATAGACGTTACGGGTGCTGGAGACACGGTTATATCTACATATTCGCTAGCGATTGCAGCGGGTATGAGCCGAGAGGATGCTTGTATATTAGCGAATGAGGCGGCATCTATCGTGGTATCAAAATTTGGGTCAGCAACAACTACAGTACAGGAAATAAAAGCTGCTAGTAAAGATGGAGAACGTTCAAAGCTAGTTTCAAGTGATGAGATAGAAGAAATAGTATCTCAACTCAAGAAAAAAGGGAAAAAGATAGTCTTTACGAATGGATGCTTTGATCTGGTTCACGCAGGTCATATATCATCTTTTGTCCAAGCGAAAGCCAAGGGGGATGTATTAATTGTAGGAATAAATAGTGACGCATCGATTAAGCGCATAAAAGGAGATAAACGACCGATAGTTACACAAATGAATCGTGCAAAACTTCTAAGTGCACTTGGGATGATTGACTATCTCGTTATATTTGATGATGATACACCTCAGAAATTAATAGAGAAAATACTTCCAGATGTTCTTGTTAAGGGGAAAGATTGGGAAGGCAAGGAAGTAGCCGGTCAGGATGTGGTTGAAAGCCATGGAGGTAAGGTTTCTTTTATTAATCTTGAAGAAGGGTTATCGACTACTAATATTATAGAAAAAATAAGAAAATTGTATAACTAATCAATTTATAAAAAGGAGAATTCGAATGAGTGTAATTGTTACTGGTGGAGCAGGTTTTATTGGAAGTTGCCTTGTAAGAACATTAAATGATATGGGAATAGAAGATATCATTATTGTGGATCATATTTCAACGAGTGATAAATGGAAAAATATGGTAAATAAAAAGTACACAACCTATATTCCGCGAGATAAGTTTTTACAGCAGCTTGATACTTTTGATGGAAAAGTTACACATGTAATTCATATGGGAGCGTGCTCTGCAACAACAGAGAAAGACTTTGATTTTTTGTATCATAATAACTTCGAATTTACAAAAATGATATGGAAATTTTGTGTTAAAAATCAAATTTCTATGATAAATGCAAGCAGTGCAGCCACATATGGCGCAGGTGAAAATGGGTTTGACGATAAAAAGGATATATGTGCGCTTCGTCCATTAAATGGATATGGTTATTCAAAACAATTGTTTGATCTTTGGGAAAGAGAACAAGTACTACGTCCTAAACAGTATGTCGGCTTTAAATATTTTAATGTATATGGACCGAATGAATATTTTAAGGGAAGCATGGCAAGTGTAATTTTCCATACATTTAACAAAATCAAGGAAACAGGTGAGATGGGTTTATTTAAATCTTATCGACCGGATTATGAAGATGGACAGCAGTTGCGAGATTTTGTCTATGTTAAGGATATTTGCAAAGTTGTAAAATTTATGATTGAAAATCCAGCAGTCAATGGATTATTCAATCTGGGAACGGGAACCGCCCGCAGTTTTTATGATCTTGCAAAAGCAACATTTACAGCTCTTGGCTTAGAACCGAATATTAAGTTTGTTGATATGCCCGAAAGCCTTCGTGCAAAATATCAGTATTATACACAGGCGGATATGCAGAAATTAAGGGATGCGGGATATCAAGAAAAATTTTATAGTCTTGAAGAAGGATGCAGAGATTATGTAGTGAATTATCTGGCTCAGGATTATAAGACATATTAAGGAGCTAAAGAGCCGTATAATGGATCAGATTACAATTTTGATGGCGGTATACAATCCGGATAAGGAATGGTTTAAAGAGCAACTTAGCTCTTTAAACCAACAAACATATCCGAAGGTTAAATTACTAATTTGTAATGATGCATCACCGGATATAAGTGAAAAAGAATTAGAAGAATTTATAAATAAATATGTTGATAATATTCAGTGGAAACTAATATCAAATATTGAAAATAAAGGCAGTACAAAAACATTTGAACGTTTGACGTTAGAAGCAGATGGGGATTATTTTGCATACTGTGATCAAGATGATATATGGAACAAAGATAAGTTGTATAAAGAACTGGAATATCTAAAAAGTAATAAGGCATGTATGGTATGCTGCAATGCGGACGCGATAGACACAGTGGGAAAAATACTGACAAAATCATATATGTGCATTACAGATGCAGAAAAAGAAAAAATTGAGAATAATACAATATGGAAAGAGCTTTTAATTCGTAATTGTTTCTGGGGATGTACGATGTTGATAAGCTCAGATAGTGCAAGGAATTCATTGCCATTTTGCAAAAATATGTACCACGATCACTATTTGGCTCTGTATGCATCAATACAGGGAAGAATTTGTTTTGTGGATAAGGCATTAATGCAATATCGTATTCATGGAGACAATCAGACGGGTTTTTTAAAGGACGCAAATGATAAAAAAAGTTATATTAAAAACAGAATACTTCCATTGAGAGCAAGATATGAAATGCTTTTAAAAAAACAATTACCTGAAGAATACAAAGCTGAAATCGAGAATGTTTTGAAATGGGTAAAAAGTCGAGAAGAGTATGCACAAGGAAAATGGAGTAGAATGTTTGATATGTTGAGAACAGGTATAAATATTAACCTAAAAACCACAATGTTTGAAATTATGACATTGTGGTTGCCAGAGCGCTTGTGGAAATGGCAGATTGAATGGTTAAAACAAAATAAAGGAAAATAGCATGAAAGAATTTTTGAGTGAATTATATAATTATAGAGAATTGCTGCAAGAATTGATAAAGAGAGATCTAAGAGTAAAGTATAGAAAATCCGTTCTGGGATATTTATGGAGCTTGTTAAATCCGTTATTAATGATGATGGTTGTTTCAACAGTGTTTTCATATGTGTTCCGATTTGATATTGAAAATTATCCCGTATATCTGATTACTGGTCAAACACTATTTAACTTTTTTCAGGAAGCAACCAACATGGCGATGACTTCTATTACTAATAGTGCCTCTCTGATTAAAAAAGTATATTTACCGAAACAGGTATTTCCGGTATCAAGGATTTTATCAAGTTTTGTAACATTTTTATTCTCATTATTGGCGATTGTTATCATTATGATTTTGACGAGAGTGAAAATTACTTGGACTATCTTATTGTTTCCACTTCCGCTGTTATACATTCTTGTGTTTTCGATTGGATTGGGATTACTGCTTTCTATAATGTCTACTTATTTTAGAGATGTATATTATCTTTGGGGGATTTTTATTACTGCATGGATGTATTTTACACCTATTTTTTATCCTACAGCGCAGTTGTCGGGATTTGCAATGAGTATTATGAGATGGAATCCATTGTATCAGATGCTACAGTGTTTTAGAGAGATTGTTTTGTATGGAGTATTTCCTACATGGCGCCGACACTTGATATGTATACTATTTGCAGTTGGAGCATTATGTTTGGGTGTATATGTGTTTAGAAAGAAACAGAAGAACTTGATTTTATACTTATAAAATGGCTGGAGGAACAATACGTGGATTCGAATGCAATTGAAATAAAAAATGTTACTATGCAGTTTAATCTTGAGAGGGAAAGAACGGACAACGTAAAAGAATTTTTTATCAAAAAAATGAAAAGAAAATTACAAATAGATTCCTTTATAGCATTAAAGAATGTAAGTTTTAAAGTGAAAAAAGGAGAGGTATTTGGCCTCATTGGGGACAATGGAAGTGGAAAAAGTACTACGTTAAAAATTATTTCTGGTATATTAAGTCCAACGGAAGGAACAGTAACTGTAAATGGATCAATTTCACCATTAATTGAACTGGGAGCAGGTTTTGATATTGAATTAACAGCCAAGGAAAACATATTATTAAATGGATTGACTCTTGGATATTCAAAGAAATTTATTGAATCAAAACAGGAGGAAATCATAGAATTTTCTGAATTAAGAGATTTTATGGATGTTCCAATTAAAAACTATTCATCCGGTATGGTCGCTCGACTTGGATTTGCAATTGCGACATTGGTAAAACCGGATATCTTAATTGTGGATGAGATCCTTTCTGTTGGGGATAGAAGTTTTCAGGAAAAATGCGAGAAGAGAATTCAAGAACTGATGGACGGTGGGACAACGGTTTTAATCGTGTCTCATAGTATTGAGCAGATAGAAAAACTTTGTAATCGGGTGCTATGGTTAGATCATGGAAATATGGTTTCAATGGGGAAAACCGATATTGTATGTGAATACTACAAAAATAAGGATTTTGATGGGGCAAGAAAATATAATGAAGCTTCCTAAATTAATAAAAAAATTTAAACCAGTGTTGGCACATCAATTGGAAATGATTCTATTGTGGTACTACAGTAAAACAGCAAAATATAGAAGACCGTCTAAGACAACAGGAAAGATACTTCTGGCAAGAACAGATGGGCTTGGAGATTTTATTATATGGTTGAGTTGTGCTAAGGCATTTCGGCAGCTATATCCTGAAAAAAAGATTGTTTTGATGTTAGACTCTATTAAACCTACAAAACATTTTGCAGAGTCAATGCCTCAATATTTCGATGAAGTTTTTAATATTGATATCCATAATTACACACGGTTTTTTGAATTCAAACGGATGATGAAGTTGGAATTTGATGAAGTAATACAGCCGGCATATTCGAGAGTAGCATTTACAGATATTTTATTATTTGCATGTAAAGCTGGAAAAAGAATCACTTTGGATACGAATGCAAAATTTCTTTCGGCACGACAGTTGACTTGGACAAATAGGGGATATGATCAAATTATTCCGACAAGCGGAGGAATAAAGCATGAACTGATACGGTGTGGTGAGTTAATACGTGGATTAGGATGGATAGATTTTAAGGTTGGGTATCCAGATATGCGGCAATTATATGAAAATAAAGAAAACTATTTTGTTTGCTTTCCAGCTGCTTCTGGACCTACAAAAATATGGGAAGCCGAGAAATATGCATATGTGTTAGACAAAATTATTCGCAGAACAGGATGGAGCTGCAAATTATGCGGTGGAAAAGAAGATTTTGAACAGTTAAGTGATGTAATGGAACAAATGGAACTGAAAGGACAGGCAGAAAATCTGGCAGGTAGGAAGACGCTGCCAGATACTATTACATTGTTAAATAAAGGGCAAATGGCAATTGGTAATGATACAGGCGCTATGCATATGGCAGCAGCATGCCATATTCCATCGATTGTATTGATGGGCGATAATGAGTTGGGTCGTTTTTTTCCGTATAAAGCAGAGAAAGGGGAAAGTCTTCCTTTATGGGTGGTAGATGCAGGAATGTCCTGCCAGGGATGCAATGCAATGAAAGATGTTCCTTGTCGTTATCCGTTTGGAACCAAAGGAGTATATCGATGTATAGAACTTATATCAAAAGAACATTGCATGGATGTTGTTGAGATCGCACTTAAAGAACTCGGATTGTAAATAGGCCTATATCAAGGCAGAAAGTAGGCAGACAAATGAAAGAATCTTTAAAAAGAAATTTCTCAAAAGGATTAAATGAAGTTTTATTTCAAATACTGCGTTTAAGAGCATTAAGGAAAAAATATATAAAGAGCAATTATGTATATGTGATTCGTTTTGCACATATAGGAGATTTCTGCTTGTGGTTAGATTCTGCAAAAGAGTTTAAAAAAATATTTCCAAAGCATAAAATTGTTTTTTTGACGTACAAGTATAAAAATGTTAAAAAGATCGCAGAAGCAACAGGATATTTTGATAAGGTGATTTGTTTTGATACAGAAGGTTTAAAGCGAATTAGGACAATACAAAAAGCCTGTCATTTAAAAGGAGATATTGTTATTAATTCAAATCCTTCTCGTTCATTACTGTCTGATTTGTTTGTACTTGCAATTCGAACAAATAAGAGAATAGCACAAAAAAGTGATTTTTCGGAAATGGGTAAAAAGCAATTAAGCCGCTCAGATTTAATTTATGACAAAGTAATTGAATGTGATCTGAAACAAATGGAATTGATAAAAAACGCAGAATTTATAAGAGGATTAGGAGAAAAAGAATTTAAAGCGAGACTTCCACAACTTCCCAAAATTCCGTGCAATGTGAAATTACCAAAAGGAAAATATGCAATCATATTTCCAGATGCAGATGCACCGATACAGATGTGGAATTATAAAAATTTTTCGATTGTAATCCAAAATATGCTAAACGAAAGCATAGACGAATGTCTTATTCTTGGAAGTGTAAAATATAGAAATGTAGGAGATCAAATTGTAAAGGAACTAGAATGTAAAATGTTGGCGGAAGATAAAAAATTGAATCACCGTTGTATTAATCGGATGGGAGAGACATCTTTAGAAGAATGTATTGAATTAGTAAGGTATGCATCAATTGTTCTCTCTAATGATACGGGGGGAGCTCATATTGCAACTGCGTGTAATACACCGTGTGTAGTATTGGCAGCAGGATGGAATAGAGGAAGATTTTTTCCGTATAAAGTGGAAGAAAAAAGAATAGGGGAATGTATGCCTGTAGATATAGTATCTGCTCAACCGTGTTTGGGTTGTGGTATAGAAAATATAAACCGGTTTAATCCGGAATGTGGAATAAATGGAGTTCCTAAATGCATTGCTATGAATGGGACAGAAGAAATTATAAAAAAAATAAAAGAAGGTTTAAAAAAATAGTATGAGGATAAAAGAAAAAATACGAAAGATAAAAAATAGATTAATAGATAGTAAATTTTTGTTTACACATTCACATTTGATGCGTAATATGGTGGAATCGATAGAAGATGAACTTATTTCACAAAATGGAAAAAAGGATGATATTCTTTACATATCTTTTTATCCAACAGGAGGATTTGGAGATTACATTATTAGTTCTAAACTTTTGGATGAAATTTCCCAAATAGTTCCATGCAAAATAGATGTATATTGTGAAAATGTTACATTTGGAAAGGCAGTATATGAAGGTAGAGAAAAAGTTGAAATTTTTCCAATTAATACGTTTTATTCTCAAATGTGGAAATATGATTTGGCTTTGAAAGTGGAACATTTTATACATATAGAAAAACAGAACGCAAATAAAATAGCAAAAATCAACCCGATATTCATGGATAAATTAAACAAATTGGGACATGGTTATCGCACGTATTATCCGGATGTAGAACAGCAATGGTTTCGAGAAAATATACATTTTAGACGCTGTGAAATTAAAGGTATTAATCGCTGGACAGAATTGAGCCATGAAGGAATATTCAAAATTGAGGATCAAAAGACATGGATACCTATGCGTGAAGAGTACAAGAAAAGATTACAAGAACTTGGGTTAAACGAGAAGAAATATATTACATTAAACCGTGGTGCTGATAGCATGGGACGGAGTAAAATGCAAACAAAGGTATGGCCATTAGAACATTATAATGATTTTGTTGTGTTGTTTAAAAATCAGTATCCAGATATAGAAATTGTTCAAGTTGGAGCTTCTGGAAATGCCAAAATTCGTGGAGTTGATAAATATATATTGGGGGAAAGTTTGGAAGTGACTAAATGGATCTTAAAAGGTTCTATATTACATTTGGATTGTGAGGGGGGATTAGTTCATTTAGCAACACAGTTGGATACAAAATGTGCGGTTGTATTCGGACCAACACCAAAGCATTTTTATGAATATCCACAAAATATTAATATGGTGTATGAAGGATGTAATAATTGTATGGGAACACATCCAGAGTGGGCATTTGAATGTTATAAGGGACTATCAGAACCCGAATGTATGTATAAAGTGACACCTGAAATTGTGATGAAAAACATAAAATCCTATATGGATTCTATAAGAAAAGAGGAAAAATAATTGAAGTATGGAAAAATACATTTTATAAATAGGATCGATTTGGAAAATGCGGGCGACAGAGAATGTTGCCCGCTTAACTATTATTATGAATATTTTAAGCAATTTAATTTGATGAGACATGATATAGATTCTATTAAATATTATGAGATTAATATAGATGATATTGTGATTTTAGGTGGAAGTGGACTCTTTAATGTAACAAAGTCATTTAACAATGCAATAAATAAAGTCTTAGAATGCTGTCATAATGTAATTGTTTGGAGTGCAGGTTTTAATACACATGCTGGAAGATGGTTTCAAGGAGAAACGTTCCCTGATATTCGGATGGAGCGGTTTAAGATGGTTAGTATAAGGGATTATAATCACCCTTCTAAAATTGAGTATCTTCCATGCCCATCAGCTATTGCAGTGGGAAAGATAAATGGATATATAGATGGAAAAAAGATTAGGAAATATGGAGTGATTGAACATAAGGATCTTCCGATACAGGGAATTGACTGGCTAAAAGATAGAATCAAAAATTCTGAAACTTTAGATAATATTGTTCGATATATAAAAAGTTCAGAGGTTATTATTACTAATACATATCATTGTGCATACTGGTCAATTTTATTAAATAAAAAAACCATTGTGATAGGAAAGTGGAGTACTAAATTTGATTATTTTAAATGTAAACCAGAGTTTATTTCTATTGGACAAGGTGAAATCCTTACCCAAAAAAAGATAGAAGAAAGTTCAAAGAAGGCAAACATATATGAAGGCGCTTTAGAAGAAGCGGTGAAATTAAATGATTTGTATTTTAAGAGAGTAAAAGATTATATAGATAAGTGCAATCTTTCAAAGTGTAAAGAGAAGCAGGAAATATATCAAATGGAATATATCAATTCATGGAATTTGCAGTCTAAATTAGAGGAAATAGACTGGTTACTCGAAAGAAGACTAGAAATGGAAGAGTTTCATCAAGAAGTTTTCTTTAAGATTAATCAATTACATGATGAATTATATTTAGCAATGAATCAATTACACGACGAATTGTATGAGAGGATAAATGTTTTACATGATGAATTATATGATAAAATTAATACTTCACATGATGAATTAGTTGGAATAACAAATAAATTACATGATGAACTGTATGAAAATAAAAAATAGATACTTTATATATAAGTTTATAATAATGAAGAAAAAGCTTAAATTATGATTAGCGATAATTATACTATATTCTAAAGAGTGAGATAATAACAAATATAATTGTTAGATTTCGGGAGATAAAATGAGTGATAGATTACGTCCGTTAGATGGAGTGAGAGGAATTGCTGCATTAATAATAGCGTGTTTTTTACATTGGCATGACAATATAAATCCAAATTTCGTATTATTAAGATTTTGGAATGGATATTTAGATGGGAGAATTTTGGTTGAATTTTTCTTTCTGATATCTGGCTTAACATTTACTGCGTTTTATATGAAAAGAATTGCTAATAGTGAAGTGTCGTTTAGTGATTTTATTTATTCTCGTTTTGTGAGATTGGCACCATTGTATTATGGAACTTTGTTTTATGTAACATTTATGCTGATTCTTAGAAAAATATTCAGTGTTGGAACATTTACTTACCAGTATAATGACGTACATCATTTTGTATTGAATTTATTGATGATACAGAATTATGGGCTACAGACAGATGCAAATTTTAATGCTATATCATGGACGGTATGTATAGAAGTTTTAATGTATATTGTTTTTTTTGTTATCTGCAAGATGACAAAAACAAAACACACATATTTTGCTATATGTTGGGGGCTGATAATTGTAGGATATACACTAGAAAAGTCAGATTGGAAAGGAAGCACATTTACTTTGGTAAATGCTAATATTGGAAGAGGTATGATTGCTTTCTTCTTTGGTAGTCTATTATATTTTTTGCTTTTGAAAGCATATCAGGGTGGAATACGATTAAAATTAATAATGTTTAGTATATTATTGATAGTTGTGTTGATTTATTATTTTGGCGGTGTAGATGTATGGAGTCATGGTGATTGGTGGTATATGTTAAGTGGATTTGTTTTTATAATATATCCAATAATGATTTATTTAATTACAACAGTTAAACTTATTAGATGTTTTTTACTATTAAAACCATTACAATATTTAGGGAAAATATCTTTTACAATTTATATGTGTCATTATCCAGTGCAATTAACAATGGATTTTATTAATAAAGTTAGTAAGATTAATGGTTCTTATGATAATTATTTTATATGGGGATTATATTGTATTTGTGTAGTGGCAATTTCGTCTATAATAAACGCATTCTACGAAAAACCTTTAATAAATTGGCTTCGGAAATATAAAGATAAGATATGGAAAGATGAAAAACTGTCAAATTTAGAGAAATTTTGAATGAGTGATTAAAAAAGACATAAATTCGCTCAGAAGAAATTCCGGGAGATGATGGAAGAAGAGGTTTATCCGGAGTATTTATGGAAATAGAATAGTAAATTAACATAAGTTAAGGCGGCTACAATTTTGTAGCCGCTATTTTTGGTTGGGTGAAAATGATGGCAAAAACAATCAAACGATGAGGAGAGAGGCAGGTGATATTTGGAGGATGCTTCATATGAATATAAAAATGCAACATGATATGAAAGGGGAAAATAAAATGCCTAAAAAGGCCCTTCTGGTAACCCACGTCAGCGGTTTTGTCCCCCAGTTTGAGATGAACAATGTCCGCATTTTACAGAGGCTTGGATATGAGGTCCATTATGCTTCAAATTTTCATACACCGTCGTATGGAACGGATAATCACCGGCTGTATGGTACGGGGATCATCTGCCATCAGATTGATTTTATCCGGAGCCCGTTCGATGCCAAGAACCGGCTGGTGTACCGGCAGATGGTTGATTTGATGCGGCGGGAACATTTTTCGCTGGTACATTGTCACACGCCGATGGGAGGTGTGATGGCGCGGCTGGCGGCGCATGCCTCGCAGACGGGACCGATGATTTATACGGCGCACGGATTCCATTTTTTTAAGGGGGCGCCTTGGAAGAACTGGCTGTTTTATTATCCGATGGAGAAGTTTCTTTCGCGGTATACGGATCAGCAGATCTGTATTAACCGGGAAGATTATGAGCTGGCGAAGCGGAAGCTTCATGCGAAGTATGTGGATTATGTGCCGGGAGTGGGGATAGATAGTTCTCAGTTTCGACTTCCTGGGGATGAGGAAAGGCAGAGGAAGAGAGAAAGGCTGGGGATGCGGCCTGATCAGGTGGTGCTTCTGACATCCGGGGAGATGATACCCAGGAAGAATCAGGAGGTTCTGTTCCGGATGCTTGCCAGAATGAAGGATGAGCCGCATCGTAGTGCATATGAAAAGCTGCATCTGCTTTTGTGCGGACATGGAGAATTGAATGAGCATCTTCATGGGTTGGCGGACAGGCTTGGAATTGCAGATCATATATCGTTTTTAGGATACAGGGAAGATATGCTGGAGATCTTTGGAGCTTCGGATATCTTCCTTTTTCCATCCCTTCAGGAAGGGCTGCCGCGGGCGATGCTGGAGGCTATGGCCAGCGGGCTTCCGGTGATCTGTTCGGAGATTCGGGGCAATACGGATCTGATGGGAGATAGCTGGACCCTGTCGGCGGATCGGAAAAGAAAGCTTTGCCCGGGCGGTTTTATGCTTAACCAGCTTCAGGATGCAGATGTCTGGGCAGAAGCTCTTGAGGATATGCTGTCCAGGAAGAATCGCTGGAAAGAGATGGGTGAAGCCTGCATCCAGCGAAGCCAGGAATTTAGTCTGGATGCAGTGGAAAAGAAGATGAGGGAGATCTATGGACGTTTTGCAGAAATGGAATAGAAGTATACCGGATGGAAATGGGACGGCAGCGGCGGTCTTATTTTTTTTGCTTTTTATATTTTTGAAACAATTTTATTTATTCCCTTCAGGGAGGATGGAGGCGGCGGATGTATGTCTGTTCGCCTCTTTTTTTATGTTGTTATGTGACTGTATGAGAAGAAGACCGGAGCGGCTCTTGCAGCTGAAGACAGAAGGCCTGTTTTATGTGTTTCTGGCATCTGTTTTGATGATTAATGCATATTATGGGATTCGTCTTGGTCGTGGTGAATTTTCTAAGTATACTTGCTTTTGGATCTTCAATGCCTGTGCTATCTGGAGTTTCTGCTATCTGGCGGAATATGGCGGAAAAGCTTTTTTGACCGGGATTAATCGTGTGGTTAAGGTGAATATCGGAGTGCAGCTGCTGATATATCTGACGGGGCGCGGACGTATCTTCCGGGAATACTGGGGTGCGGTTCGCTATCAGGGAACCTTTAATGATCCGAATCAGCTGGCGTTTTTCCTGTTTATGATGATATTGCTTTTGTATCTGTACCGGTGCCGGTTTGGGGATCGGAGCTTTCCTGTGTTTTATGTGCTGGCGCTGCCGGTGATTGCGGCATCGAAGTCTACGGGAATTTTGCTGGGAGTTTTGATTTTTACGGTTCTGGCTGTTTTGCATGCCCTGTACCGGGTGGGATGCAGAAAAGGTGTGTCTATGAAAGTGTGGACCCTGGGAATCGTCATCGGAGTGGTTCTGTTTGGCCTGTTTTTGTGGTGGATATGGCCTGCAGCGGATTTTGATGTGAAGACGGTGGATTATAACATGTTGACGCGGATTCAGGAGAAGATATGGAAGGTGGCTCATGGCGGTCTGCTGGGACTTTTTCTGGATCGTGGAATGGAGAAGCTGGTACTGTACCCTCAGTATCTTTTGTATGGAGCTGGAGAGGGCGGTTTTGACCGATTTACACTGGCTAGTCAGGTGAATGAGATTCATTGCTGCCTGTTCAGTGTGATGTTTTGCTATGGTTTAATTCCGACTAGTTGTTTGTTGGTCTGGCTTGGACGCAAGCTGCGACGCATAGATGCGGCTATGACCTGCGCTGTGATTGGACTTCTGGCGGAGAGTTTTTTCCTTGTGAATTACCGGCAGCCGATGTTTTGGATGATACTCTTGTATGGGAGTGTGGCAGGCGGATGTAGAGGCGGGGACGTATGAAAAAAATGAAACATATAATTAGTTGTAAAATTTCTGGAAGTTCACATTAGCAATAAACTTAAAATAACTCAAAAACTTTACTTTTAACATTAGCTAAGTTAAAATGAAAGAAATTGAGTTAAGGAGGAATGGAAAATATGCTTACAAGCGTATTCGGGATTTCTATAAAATATGAAGCATGGAATCATCAGGATTCTTTGCCTGTTTATATTGCAGGAAGTTATAATTTTCACACAGCATATATTGGAAACAGACGCTGTATAATGCTTACTCCGACAGAAGAACTTGCCACACTTCCGGCATTGAAAAAACAGATTACAAAAATACAGCAGATTGATAATGTACCAGTCGTATTTGAATTTGCGTCGGTATCTAATTATCGAAGAAAAAGCCTTATAGAAAATAATATACCGTTTATTACTGATAAGCAGGTCTTTCTTCCTTTCATCGGGACAATGCTTTCTGATGAGAAAGAACCCCAAAAGCTGACAGGTAAGTTTGTTTGCTCAACACAGCAGTTGTTTTTGTTTTATCTGTATAGTAAGAAAAAACGATTGTATATTTCAGAAGCCGGAAAAGTGCTTCCATTTACAGCGATGACCTTGACCAGAGCAGTAAAGCAGTTGGAAGCGACGGATTTGTTTCTTGTAGCAAAAGACGGTGTCAACAAGTTTATTGAGTCAAAATATAACAGAGATGAATTATTTGAAAAAGCAAAAGTATATTTGACAACACCTGTCCGCAAAGCAGGATATATAGATAAGACGCAAGTTACAGAAAATATGGTCTTTGCAGGGGGGACGGCACTTTCTGAAAAAACAATGCTAAATCCAAGCCGAGTTGCTACCTATGCAATCAGTGAGAGGGATTATGATAAAACTTTGCTGACCGATGAATTGATAGACCCGGATAAGCAGGTAAGACTTGAATTATGGGCATACAACCCGAAACAATTTTCAGAGGATAACAGTGCTGACGATATTTCCATTGTTTTATCTTTTGGAGATACAAACGATGAGAGAATTGAAGAAGCAGTAGATGAATTGCAGGAAAGAAGGTTGAAGGAGTAATGGTCAGCGGATTTACAAAATTTAAGGAAAGATTTCAGGGTTTTGAAAATCAATATGTTATCATCGGCGGGACAGCTTGTGATTTGATTATGGAAAATGAAGAATTACCGTTTCGTGCTACAAAAGATGTAGATATTGTATTGATTGTCGAATCCATAACAGCGGAGTTCGGTAGGCAGTTCTGGGAGTATGTCAAGGAAGCAGGATATGAGCATTTGAATAAAAGTACCGGAAATACACAGTTTTATCGTTTCACATCTCCGAAAAGCAAAGAATATCCATATATGATAGAAATATTTTCCAGAAATCCGGATTTTGTTATATGGGAAGATGATGCAGTTCTCACACCGCTTCCGATAGACGATGAAATCTCCAGCTTGTCGGCAATCCTTTTAAATGAAGCGTATTATGAATTGCTAAAAACCGGACAATTGATGGTTGATGGCATTCCGGTATTAAGTCCGACTTGTCTGATACCATTTAAGGCGAAAGCGTGGCTGGATTTAAAGGAACGCAAGCTGAATGGAGAGCAGGTTGACAGCAAAAATATAAAGAAACATAAAAACGATGTGTTCCGATTAGCACAGTTAATCACAGCCAATACAAGGCAAGTTCTCAGTCCGGAAATAGCAGAGGATATGAAAGAGTTCTTATCTGAAATAGCTGATGAAACAGTGGATTTAAAGTCTTTGGGTATAAGAGGAACAGATAAGAAGAAAATGACAGATATGTTGTACCAGTGTTATGGGTTGAAGGATAATACATAGTAAAAGTGTTCTTGAAGATTTTGGACTCGCCCTGAGAGGGGAGGGTGCGGACATTTTCTTGGACAGGTTAAACAGCCAATCCAAGTCTACGTCTGTACTCCATAGGACTCATGTATCCTAATGGAGTATTAATAAGGTATTGTGTCCAAATTGAGAGTTTGTTTTGGGGAATGCTTGAAGCTGACGGGATATTCTTGTTTAAATTGTCGTTGTATGTTATAAATAAATCACAAGTATAACAACACGTGACAAGGAGAAAACCAACATGTACGATTATTTAATAGTAGGCGCCGGTCTCTACGGTGCCGTATTCGCCCATGAGGCGAAGAAAGCGGGCAAGAAGGTTCTGGTAATTGACCGCCGTCCGAATATTGCAGGAAATGTGTATACAGAGCCGATGGAGGGCATCCAGGTTCACAAGTATGGCGCGCATATTTTCCATACGAATAATAAAGAGGTCTGGAGTTATGTGAACCAGTTCGCGGAGTTTAACCGTTTTACAAACTCCCCGGTGGCGAATTACCACGGCGAGCTGTATTCCCTGCCGTTCAATATGTACACCTTCAACAAGATGTGGGGTGTCGTGACTCCGCAGGAGGCAGCGGCGAAGATCGAGGAACAGCGCAAGGCAGCAGGCATCACGGAGCCGAAGAACCTGGAAGAGCAGGCGATCAGCCTGGTTGGCACGGATATTTATGAGAAGCTGATCAAGGGCTATACACAGAAGCAGTGGGGAAGAGAGTGCAAGGATCTTCCATCCTTCATCATCAAGCGTCTTCCGGTTCGTCTGACCTTTGACAACAACTATTTCAACGCCCTGTATCAGGGAATCCCGGTGGGCGGCTATACGAAGATGGTTGCCAATATGCTGGATGGCATCGAGGTTCGTCTGGAAGAGGATTATTTTGAGAATAAGGCTGATTGGGATGCGATGGCAAAGAAAGTAGTTTACACCGGCGCGATCGATGCGTATTTTGAGTATTCGCTGGGCGTGTTGGAGTATCGCTCCGTCCGCTTTGATACAGAGGTTCTGGATATCCCGAATTTCCAGGGCAATGCGGCAGTGAACTATACGGATGCGGAGACTCCGTGGACGCGTATTATCGAGCATAAATGGTTTGAGTTTGGCAAGGATGCAGACGGCAATGATCTGCCGAAGACGGTCATCAGCCGCGAGTACAGTTCTGAGTGGAAGTTAGGCGATGAGCCGTATTATCCGGTCAATGATGCGAAGAATGGCGCGCTGTATGAGAAGTACAAAGAGCTGGCCAAGAAGGAAGAGAAGGTGATCTTTGGCGGTCGTCTGGGCGAGTATAAGTATTATGATATGGATGCGGTGATTGCTTCGGCGTTGGAGCTGGTGAAGAGGGAGCTGTAGGAGAATTTTTGATTTTTATCCGGATCGGCGGATGGTTTCGGAATCATGAAATGGATGGGAAGCTATCTGCTGATTCAGATAAAATGGTGAAATGAAAATTGCAAATTTTTAAATTGCTAAAAAATTGTAATTTCGCTTGAATCTTACGGACTATAATGTTATATTATATATAAAGGATGCCACCGATAGACGGTTTGGTTCCCTAGTGATTAAGACAAGAAAATAGCCGCAATCGTGTCAGGATGGGCGGCTATTTTTTTGCGCTTTTTTCTACATCTTTGCCAAGTGAATATCCGGCTTTGAAGCAAGTTGCGCCGAAACTCAAAATCGCTAGTACAATTCCAATGATTTCCATATGGCATCCCTCCTCTCAGGTAGATTCCCTTGCAGGTATCTATGTAATCAGAGGGTACGCAGCCCTCTGAAAGAGGACCAAGCCGCCTACCGTGTTATGGTGGCATCCATAGATTGATTGTATCACATTTCTTTTAAATTCGAAAGTTTTTTTGCACTGTTTAAATAAAAAAATGCACATATTATTTTTGCGTTGGCATCAATTTCTCCAAATCCTCCATCATTCTCCCCAAATCCCGTTCCACCACCTCATACACCAGCACATCCGGCTTATTTTCGTTCAAAAATTCCGGCTCGAATGCCTGCCAGTGATAGAAATCGGTATGCGCGAAGTATTTCGGCAGTCCTGCTAACAGGGCGGTTCCGAAGGAGTCACGGTAAATCGCGATGCGGCGCGGGTCGGGCGTCTGGACTGCTGAGATGTGGGCGATGTTGCCATCGTCAGAGGCACTGTCGTAGTGGATGGTTACGTTGTTTCGATAACCGGATACATCTGCTTTGGTATCGTCGCACATGGATTCTGGCATGTGGAACAGGTTCGCCAGATCGCCCGGATCGCGTGGCTCATAGGTGACAGTGACGTCCTCGATCGGCGTGGAGGTGCCGCCAGCGGCATCGATGATCTGCCCGGAGACGAGAAATCCGGCAGCATCGTTCCAGTGGGTATCGGTTTTGAAATACCACTGATAGTCCCGGCGGTTTTTGAGCTCCGGGTATGGATTGACAACTGGGACATTTGTGTGTATTTCCAGATAATCGAGCAGTTCACTGCGGCGGGTAGGTCCGTCCGGTGCGGTAAAGCCGTCCGGGAGGTATTCGCTGTATACGCCTTCTTTATTGGGCGCACACAGGAAGATAAATTCGGTGCCTTTTTCTTTCCAGGCGTCGTGGACGGTCTGGAGTTTGTCTGCCAGCATCTGGAGTTCCCCGGCGGAAAAACGGTTGGTGCCGAGGAAGTCCTCGACAGAGCTTCCGAGCGTGTAAAAGTACCAGCCATCTTTTCCGGTGATGACGTCCTGCGAGTCTCCGAACTGGAATAAGGAGAGGTTTAAGCGGGCGTTCAGGCTTAAGAAGCGGTTGCGGAACGCCGCATGGTCGTTGATCCAGTCTTCAACATCGGATGGAAAGGTATCGATGGTTTCCAGCGACAGAGTTGGAAATGCCGCCAGACTGCGGTTTTCGCCGGTGCCCTCATCGGCTGTGGTTTTCAGGATAGGAAACAGCAGGTTGGGGGAGAGGATGCAGGCGAAGAAGACTGCGATCATGATATGAGTGCGTTTCATAGGATAAAGTCCTCAATTCATAAATTTTTATTCATTTCTTGAATTTTCCGTAGTGTTTATGGTTTCATTGATAGCATTTTCGGAAGATTCGCCGTTTACCTCTTTTTGAATAGTAGCTTCTTCCGATATATTTGTTTTTTTCAGTTCATCGTCCTTTTTCGGCTTTTCAGCCGCTTCGGCAGCATCGGTTTCTTCTATTATTTCTGCGTCCTCAACCGCCTTCTCCGTCGTTTTCTCCACCAAATCAAACGCCACCTGTGCCTTAAACAGGTCCCCATCGATATACAAACTAAACTGCCCTTTCTGCAGTTCCGTCAGATCTTTGGCGATCGATAGTCCCAGTCCGCTTCCCTCGGTGGTGCGGGCGACGTCGCCGCGCACGAAACGTTCGGTCAGCTCGTCCGCACGGATGTTGAGCGGATTGGCAGATATATTTTTGATGGTGAAGACTGCCTGGCCAGCAGTACCGGTTTCTGGATTTCCGGGAACGCGGGCGAGGTCTACGTAGACGCGGCTGCCCTCCATCGCATATTTGCAGACGTTGTTGTACAGGTTTTCAAGTACGCGCCACAGGCGGCGACCGTCGGCCCGGATCATCAGTGGTTCCCGCGGGGCATTGATGATGAGCTGCAGATGTCTGGCATCCAGTTTTTCTTCAAATTCGCCGTTGGTCTGAAATGCCATCTGGACGAGGTCAATGTCGGTAAATTCGAGCTTCACATTGCCGGAGCTTGCCTTGGATGCCTCGACGAGGTCTTCAATCAGTGTTTTGAGACGCTGTGATTTCTGGTCGAGCACATCGAGATAGGCATTGATCCGCGCATCTTCAATATGTTCCCGTTTCATTAGGTTTACATAATTTATAATCGAGGTCAGCGGCGTTTTGATGTCGTGCGAAACGTTGGTAATCAGGTTGGTTTTGAGGCGTTCGCTCTTCATTTTCTCCTGAAGGGCGGTTTCAAGACCGGAACTGATGTTGTTGAGTCCCTCTGCCAGCGTGAGCTCCGGACCGTCAAATTCATCGAGATCAAGCTGATAGCTGGTCTCCCCGGCGGAGAGCTGGCGGACGGCATCGCGGATGGATTCCTGTTCGCTTGCCTGCCGGAACAGTATGTAAAAGATCCACAGGTTAAACAGCAGAAATACCAGCACAGTCAGACCTGTCAGCAGGTAAACAACGTATAAATTTGCATACACGCGGTCCCAGAAATACCAGGCAAGGCTGATAAGCGCTGTGTTGATTGCAAGATAGAGAACAAATCCGATGCCTAGGCGGCTGCGGAAGTTCTGCCGTGTTTTGAGGATCAACATTTTCTTCTGAATCCGGCAGATCAGGCTGGAGGTCCACAGGGTACCGGCGCGGTAGCGGCGCAGGAGGCTGAAAAAGAGCAGCAGTCCGCCCAGATACAGGACCAGCGCCTGCAGGCTGTGATCGGAGAAGTACCAATACTGCGATGGAATGACCAGATGCAGGATGCGGATGAGAATCAGGTCGCTTACAACCAGGGCGATCGCGGTCATGGCGGCAAAAAAGACGATGCCGGTTTCAGTGCCGCTCTTGTCGAAGCCGTGCAGCGTCACGTCGAAGCTGCGGTAACTCTGGTAGCCGGACACCCGGAACAGAAACAGGAAGCTTAAAAGCAGTCCGATCGTTGCAAAGATTGTCAGTGCAAATCCGGTCAGATACAGGTGCTGCCGGTGCAGGTATGCGGTATGCGTGCGCGCGTAAAGGTCAGTGACTGGATAATTTGTATCGATTCCGATCAGCAGATAATAGTCGCTGCCGGTGTACGGGTTATTGGATGCCAGTGCGGAAATGCTGCTGAGCGGGATCGCTTTCATGTTGGTGTCGTAGAAAACGGAATTGCCCGGCAGGTACGCGTAGCGCCCGTATTCCTTGACATTTTCCGGTGTCAGGGAATCGGTGTTTGTAAACTGGGTTGTTTCGCTCTGATCCGAATCTGGCTCCGTGTACTGGATTTTAAAATGCAGGTTGGATGGATTGGCGACGAAACGGTTATACACTGTGTAATAACGATGCAGTGTGTCCATGATCTCGACCGCCGCATCCTCCAATGTGCTGCGCTTCCGGCTGGCAGAACGGTAGCTGTAGATCCGCTGCGGCTCTTGAACCGACCATTCGACGTAGCCTTCGCGGCTCTTGACGCCGTCTGCCGGTTCAGAAACCTTCTGGCAGTTAAAGTCGTCGTCGAGCTGGTACCCCATGGATTCCAGATAGGAAATCAGGGAGGACAGGGAGAAATTTTCGGTCTCGCTTGGTCCAAAGGTCATTTTGAGCATCCGGCGCGAGAGGTCGATCGAGCTGTCGGCACCGAAGACGTCCTGATATTCCATATATAGGAAGATATCGTTCAGATCGTTATTAAATTGTGTGTTAAATTCCGCGGTGTCCTCATAAGGAACCGAGCCAATGCCGGTCAGCCCCAGCCCGAAATTTCCATTGATATACATGAGGCTGATACCGATGAGTCCCAGAATCAGGAAAAACAGATGCGCGAGGCTGGCGATCCATTTCTGGATCTGCATCGGAATATGTGAGAGTTTTGTCATAAATTTTGCAACTCCTAACTTCTGTTAGATGGATGATTCACATTTTTACTGCTTCTCAATTTTATATCCAACACCCCAGACAACCTTCAGATAGCGCGGCTCCCTCGGGTTAATTTCGATCTTTTCGCGGATATGGCGGATATGAACCGCAACTGTATTGTCCGCGCCGATCGCCTCCTCATTCCAGATCGCCTCGTAGATCTGGTCGATGGAGAAGACTTTTCCGGCGTTTTTAACGAGCAGAAGCAGGATGTTGTACTCGATCGGTGTCAGCTTGATGAGTTCGCCGTCCACGGTTACTTCCTTATTTTCATCGTTGATCTGCAAGCCGCCGCATTTGAATACGTGGTTGCCCATCTGATTGTTCATATTTCCCAGCTGCGTGTAGCGGCGGAGCTGCGATTTCACGCGGGCGACCAGTTCCAGTGGGTTAAACGGCTTCGTGATATAATCATCTGCCCCGATATTTAAGCCCAGAATCTTGTCCGCATCCTCAGACTTCGCGGAAAGAATAATGATCGGGATGCTGCTGGTTTCACGCACCTTCAGCGTCGTCCGGATGCCATCTAACCCTGGCATCATAACGTCCAGAATCATCAAATTCACGGTGTGCGTTTTTAAAAGTTCCAGTGCCTCCGCGCCGTCATATGCCTTGATAACCTCAAATCCCTCACCGGTTAAGTATATGTCAATCGCTTCCACGATCTGTTTGTCATCGTCACATACAAGAATACTCTGCATAGCAACTCCTCCTTTTAATAGGGTAATATATAGATAATATAGTATACAAATTTCTGTATAGATACAATAAAGATACCTATGTCTTATAATTATACAACGAAAAAGGAAACCGCGGTATCCTAATTTTTATGTATTTCAAGTGATGCGTATTTCAGGAGAAGAGCCGCCCCCAATCTGTAGGAAACATCACTCGCGCCGGCACTTAGCGAGGTTTTTTCGAGCTTAGTGTCCGCTGCAGCGAGTGCAAGAGCGAGAGCGTTTTCCGGAAGATTGGGGGCGGCTCTTCTCTGTCCGGGTTGCGTCTTCTCACCAGAATCCTGCCGTTCATTTACAAGTTATCCTTGACAAACCCCAGATTCTCCGCTACACTCTAAATTAATTTGAATATCAAACCATTTGAAATTAAAACTATCTTTTATAGAAGAAGCGGAGTTAAACGAGAAAATGACAGCTAGAATCATTGGAATTGGCGCGTATGCGCCGGAGCAGGTTGTGACGAATCAGGATTTGACGAAATTTCTTGATACAAATGATGCCTGGATCCGGGAACGGACGGGTATTGGAGCCAGACATGTCTCGACGAGCGAGGGAACCTCGGCGTTGGCGACAGAGGCGGCGAAGCGCGCGATCGCGGACGCGGGCATTTCTCCGGAGGAGATTGAGATCGTGATTGTGGCGACTTCTTCCCCGGATCGGGCGTTCCCGAGTGCGGCGGCGGATGTACAGGGAGCCATCGGGGCGAAACACGCGGTGGCGTTTGACATCACGGCGGCATGTTCCGGATTTATTTACGCCTTACATATTGTGCAGGGATTTATTCAGGCGGGCATCTACAAGACAGCGCTGATCATCGGAGCGGAGACACTGAGCAAGGTGTTAGACTGGACGGACCGCAGTTCCTGCATCCTGTTTGGTGATGGCGCGGGCGCGGCGGTTGTCCGGGCGGACGAGACGGGTGTGGTGAAGACGCTGGTCGGCAGCGACGGAACGAAGAACGACGTTCTGTACTGCCAGGCGAGAAGTCTTGAAAACTGCCTGACGGGCGGCAGACCCGAGCTTGGTTTTATGCAGATGGACGGTCAGGAAGTCTTCAAGTTTGCGGTGAAGAAGGTACCGGAGATTGTGAATGCGATTCTGGAGGAGACCGGAACGGACCGCGAGGCGGTACAGCATTATCTGCTGCATCAGGCGAATATCCGGATTCTGGAAGCGACGTCGCGCCGTCTGAAGGTTCCGATGGACAAGATTCCGGTCAATATCGAGCGCTACGGCAATACGTCGGCGGCTTCGATTCCGATTCTCCTGGATGAAATGCACCGGGACGGACGCTTAAAACGCGGCGATACGCTGGTGATGGCAGGTTTTGGCGCGGGTCTTACCTGGGGCGCGGCATTGATGACCTGGTAGGTGCCTGGAGAAGCAAAAAATATATAGCAAAACTAATGTACATTATTCCATTTTTTGATAAAATATAAGAACAGTGATTGCATTTTTGCGGTCACAAAAAGAAAATTCATTTAAAAAGGAGATTGAAACGATGTTAGAGAAAATGAAAGAAATTATTGCAGAGCAGCTGAGCGTAGACGCAGATTCCATTACCGAGGCTTCCTCTTTCAAGGATGATCTGGGTGCTGATTCCCTGGATCTGTTTGAGCTGGTTATGGCTCTGGAGGACGAGTACTCCGTAGAGATCCCGGCTGAGGATCTGCAGAACCTGGCAACGGTAGGCGATGTTATGAACTACTTAAAAGAAAAAGGTGTAGAGGCATAATGAAAACAAAGATCACAGAAATGTTGGGGATTGAATACCCGATTATTCAGGGCGGCATGGCATGGGTGGCAGAACATCATCTGGCAGCAGCCGTTTCTGAAGCTGGCGGTCTGGGCTTAATTGGCGGCGCCAATGCACCAGGTGAGGTTGTCCGCGAGGAGATCCGCAAGGCGAGAGAGCTGACAAAGAAGCCGTTTGGTGTCAATGTCATGCTGATGAGCCCGTATGCGGATGACGTGGCAAAGGTAGTTGTGGAAGAAGGCATCAAGGTCGTAACGACCGGCGCCGGTATTCCAGGCAAATACATGGGCATGTGGAAGAAAGCCGGCATTAAGGTAATTCCGGTTGTCGCTTCGGTTGCACAGGCACGTCTGATGGAGAAGAGCGGCGCAGATGCAGTCGTTGCAGAAGGCATGGAGTCCGGCGGACACATTGGCGAGGCGACGACGATGACGCTCGTTCCGCAGGTGGTTGATGCGGTTTCGATTCCGGTGATTGCGGCTGGAGGTATCGCAGATGGACGCGGCATTGCGGCGGCATTTATGCTGGGCGCAGAGGCGGTCCAGATGGGAACCCGCTTCGTCGTATCGAAGGAATCTATCGTAAGCCAGGCTTACAAGGACAGAGTCATCAAGGCGAAAGACATTGATTCGACCGTAACCGGTATGAGTCACGGACATCCGATCCGCTGTCTTAGAAATAAGATGACGAGAGAGTATCTGAAGCTGGAAAAAGAGGGACGCCCGTTCGAGGAACTGGAGTATTTAACACTTGGAACGCTTCGGAAGGCAGTCATGGAAGGTGACGTGGACAACGGAACCGTGATGGCTGGACAGATTGCAGGTATGGTGAAGAAAGAGCAGACCTGCAAGGAAATGATTGAAGAAATGATGGCCCAGGCGGAGGCGCTTTTGGGCAGAAAGTAGAGAGTGAGTGTAACGCTATGAGCAAAATTGCATTTATTTTTCCGGGTCAGGGCGCACAGACCACTGGCATGGGACAGGATTTTTATCAGGAAACGGAAACGGGACGCGAGATGTTTGAGAAAGCAAGCGAGATCCTTGGGTTTTCAATGACCGATCTTTGCTTTGATCCGGCGCAGACGGACCGTCTGAATATCACGGAGTATACGCAGCCGGCGATGGTAACTGCCAGCCTTGCGATGATGCGTGTATTCATGGAACGTACTGGAATCCGCCCGGATGTGGCTGCGGGCCTGAGCCTGGGAGAGTATCCTGCAATGGCGGCTGCAGGCGTTATGTCTGACGAAGATGCCATCCGTACCGTGCGGCAGAGAGGTATTCTGATGCAGGGCGAAGTCCCGGTTGGTCAGGGCGCCATGTCTGCCGTACTGGCGATGGATGCAGAGAAGATCGAAGAGGTGATCGCGCCGATCGAGGGTGTGCAGATTGCCAACTATAACTGCCCGGGACAGATTGTTATCTCTGGTAAGACAGAGGCGGTTGCCGAGGCAGGAGAGAAATTGAAGGAAGCGGGCGCAAAACGCGTTCTTCCGTTAAAGGTAAGCGGACCGTTCCATTCCAAGATGTTAGTGGGAGCTGGCGAGAAGCTTGGAAAGGTACTCGATACCGTTGAGATTCATACACCGGAGATTCCGTATATTGCGAATGTGACGGCAGATTATGTGACCGATGCAGCCGATGTAAAACCGCTTCTGATGAAGCAGGTTTCTTCCTCCGTCCGCTGGGAGCAGACGATCCGGAAGATGTTAGCAGACGGTGTGGACACATTTATTGAGATCGGACCGGGTAAGACCCTGACTGGTTTCATGCGTAAAATCGACAAAAACGCGAAGGCGTTCAATATAGAGAAACTGGAAGATATCGACAAAGTAAAGGAGGCGCTTGGATGTTAAATGGAAAAGTAGCAGTTGTGACAGGTGCCAGCCGCGGCATTGGCCGTCAGATCGCTATTTCGATGGCGAAAGAGGGCGCTGTGGTGATCGTCAATTATAATGGCTCTGCGGCAAAAGCAGAGGAAGTTGTGAAGGAAATTACCGAGGCGGGCGGACAGGCGGAAGCCGTTCAGTGCAATGTTTCGGATTACAGCGCGGCGGAGGTGTTCTTAAAGGACATTATCAGCCGCTATAAGAGAATTGATATTTTAGTCAACAACGCGGGCATTACCCGTGACAATCTTCTGATGAAGATGAGTGAGGAAGAGTTTGACGCCGTCATCGATACGAACTTAAAGGGCGCATTTAACTGCATTAAGCACGTATCCCGCCAGATGTTAAAGCAGAAGGGCGGACGCATCATCAATATTTCCTCTGTTTCCGGCGTGATGGGAAATGCGGGACAGGCAAATTACTGTGCGTCCAAGGCGGGCGTGATCGGACTGACCAAATCCGTGGCAAGGGAGATTGGAAGCCGTGGTATCACGGTCAACGCGATTGCACCGGGATTTATTGATACGGAAATGACCGCCGTTCTTCCGGACGATGTGAAGAAGGCGATGGGCGAGCAGATTCCGTTAAAACGTTTCGGTACGACCGAGGATGTAGCGCAGGCAGCCGTATTTCTGGCTTCTGACCGCGCAGCCTACATCACAGGACAGGTTCTGTGCGTGGACGGCGGAATGGCGATGTAGGGAAAAGGTGCTTTACAGATAGGCACTTTTGGAACCGAAAGTGCCGTACGATAACGTAGTGGCAGCGGATTTTGCCGATTTGGAATGCGAAGCATCGGCAAAATCGTGTCGCAGTTTGCACAACGTGTGAACTGTGACGATAGAAAGGCAGGTTTTTAGATGGGAAATAAGACACGTGTAGTAGTAACCGGTCTGGGAGCGATCACTCCGATTGGAAATGACGTAGCAAGCTTCTGGCAGGGATTAAAGGATAAAAAAGTCGGTATCGCGCCGATCACATATTTTGATACAACCGATTATAAGGCAAAGCTGGCAGGCGAGGTGAAGGATTTTGATCCGAAGAAATACATGGATCCGAAGGCAGCGAGACGTATGGAGCCGTTTTCCCAGTATGCGGTAGCGGCAGCCGGTGAGGCGATCGCACAGGCGGGTCTGGATATGGAAAAAGAGGATCCGTTCCGCGTGGGAACCAGCATCGGTTCCGGTATCGGAAGCTTACAGGCGATGGAACGTGAGCACAAAAAAATGCTGGAAAAAGGACCGAACCGCGTGAACCCGCTGCTCGTTCCGATGATGATCAGCAACATGGCAGTCGGCAATGTGGCAATGCATTATGGTTTAAAGGGCAAATCCATCAACGTGGTAACTGCCTGTGCGACCGGTACGAACTCTATCGGTGAGGCGTTCCGCTCGATCCAGTACGGCGAGGCAGACGTGATGGTAGCCGGTGGTACCGAGTCTGCGATCACACCGCTCGGTATGGCAGGTTTCGCGTCTCTGACGGCTCTTTCTACCAATGATGACCCGGAGACGGCATCCCGTCCGTTTGATAAGGATCGCGATGGTTTCGTCATGGGCGAGGGCGCTGGTATCGTAGTTCTGGAGTCCTTAGAGCACGCGCAGAAGCGCGGCGCAAAGATTCTGGCAGAGGTAGTCGGCTACGGCGGAAGCAACGATGCATTCCACATCACTTCCCCGGCAGAGGATGGAAGCGGCGCAGCGTATGCGATGGAGATGGCGCTCAAGGATGCAGGTATCGCACCGGAGAAGATTGATTACATCAATGCACATGGAACCAGTACACACCATAACGATCTCTTCGAGACGATGGCAGTGAAAAAAGCGCTGGGCGATCACGCTTACAAGGTAAAAATTAACTCCACTAAGTCGATGATTGGACATCTTTTAGGTGCAGCGGGCGGTGTTGAGTTTATTGCCTGCGTGAAATCCATTGAGGATGGATTTGTACACGCAACCGCAGGTTTAAAAGAGGCAGGCGAGGGCTGCGATCTGGATTACACAATGGGCGAGGGCGTTCCGATGGATATCCACTATGCCCTGACCAACTCCCTGGGATTTGGCGGTGTCAATGCCAGCCTGGTAATCAAGAAATTTGAGGACTAAATATAATTTGAGGACGTTTTTGTGTGGATGATTGAATGATTGGAAGCGGCGCACTGGAGCTGGCGGAAGAGACTTGCAGCATACAAAAATGATGTCTGGGAAAGCGAAAGAGGTAACTGAAATTATGATGGGAATTAAAGAGATCCAGGAGATCATCCCGCACCGTCATCCGTTTCTTTTGATCGACTGTATCGAGGAAGTGACACCGGGCGAGGGCGCGGTTGGATATAAAAATGTAACATACAACGAGCCGTGGTTTGCAGGTCATTTTCCGCAGGAGCCGGTCATGCCGGGCGTCCTGATCGTGGAGGCGCTGGCGCAGGTCGGCGCGGTTGCGATTTTAAGTGAAGAAGGAAATAAGGGCAGGACGGCATATTTCGGGGCAATCAACAACGCAAAATTCAAGAAAAAGGTAGTTCCGGGCGACAAGTTAAAGCTGGAGTGCCATATCATCAAGAGAAAAGGACCGGTCGGCATCGGAAGTGCGACGGCAACCGTCGATGGCAAGCTGGCTGTTTCCGCAGAGCTGACGTTTATGATTGGCTAATAAGTGAGGTTGAATAAGAGATGTTTAAAAATCTGTTTAAGAAATCGTATACTTCGATCAATACAAACGACCACGGTTCTGCCGGCGTAAGCCGTGCGGAGAGCGCGAAAGCAGATAAAAGGGCGGCAGAGGCAGCACAGGAAAAACCGGAGAAGATTCCGAGCCGTCCGACGGCGATGACGCCGGAAAGTCTGCGTTCTTTATGGCGTAAGTGTAATAAATGTGAGAAACCAATTCTGGTGCAGGATGTCAAGGACAACCTGTATGTGTGCCCGCGCTGCGGCGGATATTTCCGGATGCATGCGTACCGCCGGATTGAGATGCTGATCGATGAAGGTACCTTTGAAGAGTGGGATAAGGAGATGTCTGTGGTCAATCCGCTTGCATTTCCGGGCTATGAGGGCAAGGTTGAGGCAGCCAGAGAGAAAACCGAGTTAAATGAGGCGGTTGTCACTGGTAAAGGAAAGATTCACGGTTATGAGACTGTGATCGCGGTCTGCGACTCCCGTTTTCTGATGAGCAGCATGGGTCACAACATGGGAGAGAAGATTGCCCGTGCGGTAGAGCGTGCGACCGAGGAACGGCTTCCGGTTATCATCTACGCGGCTTCCGGCGGCGCGAGAATGCAGGAGGGCATGATCTCCCTGATGCAGATGGCGAAAACTTCCGCAGCCTTAAAACGTCATTCCGAGGCGGGACTTCTCTACATAAGCTTTATGACGGATCCGACCACCGGCGGCGTAACGGCAAGCTTTGCGTCCCTGGGCGATATCATCCTGGCAGAGCCGGGAGCGCTGATTGGATTTGCGGGTCCGCGTGTCATCGAGCAGACGATCGGCCAGAAGCTCCCGGAGGGCTTCCAGAGAGCCGAGTTCCAGCTGACACACGGTTTTGTGGATCAGATCGTGGAAAGAAAAGATCAGAAGCGTGTTCTGGGACAGATTTTGAAGCTTCACAGCCAGGAGCATGGCTGGGAGAAATGGAACGACGAGGCGGAGAACCACACAGAAGCGGCATCTGCATCTAGGGCAGAAAAAGCAGCTTCTGTGGAGGAAGGCAAGTTAAAGAGCCGGAAAGCACCGTTCTCCGGTATCATGCGCCAGAAGACCTTAAATAAGATCGCAGGCCGAGAGAGAGACGCCTGGGAGGCAGTACGCCAGTCCCGTAGCGCCGGACGTCTGAACGCCAGCGATTATATCCGGATCCTGTTTGACGATTTTACCGAGTTCCACGGCGACCGGTATTATGGCGATGATATGGCGGTCATCGGCGGTGTGGCATCCTTCTATGGAATGCCGGTCACGGTCATTGGACAGGAGAGAGGTAAATCCCCGAAAGACAGCATGAAGCACAACTTCGGCATGCCGTCTCCGGAAGGATACAGAAAGGCGCTCCGTCTGATGAAACAGGCGGCGAAATTTAACCGTCCGATCATCTGTTTTGTCGATACGCCAGGTGCATTCCCGGGTATGGAGGCAGAGGAGAGAGGCCAGGGCGAGGCGATTGCCCGCAACCTCTTTGAAATGTCGGATATGAAGGTGCCGATTCTGGCGATTATCACTGGTCAGGGCGGCAGCGGCGGCGCACTGGCGCTGGCGGTTTCCAACGAGGTATGGATGATGGAGAATGCGACCTACTCGATCCTTTCTCCGGAGGGCTTTGCTTCGATTCTGTGGAAAGATGCCAAGAGAGCCAGCGAGGCGGCGAAGGTCATGAAGATGACGGCAGAGGATCTGTATGAGCTTGGCATGATCGAGCGCATTATCTGCGAGGATGAGCCGGCAACCGATGACAACATCGAGGAGATCGGACGCATCATCGACCGCCATATGCGTGAGTTCTTCCAGTCCTGCGCGGAAAAGACACCGGATGAGATCGCGGAGCAGCGGTATGAACGTTTTAGAAAAATCTAAAAAATAGATATTGAAAGGGGGTTGCCGCGCGGCGGTCCCCTTTGTGAATATAGGAGATCGTATGAGTACAATTTTATCACAGTTAAAACCGCTGAAAATTGGTGATCTGACGGCGAAGCTTCCGATCATCCAGGGCGGTATGGGGGTTGGTATCAGCCTGTCCTCACTGGCAGGAGCCGTGGCGGGGGCTGGCGGCATCGGCATTATTTCCACTGCCCAGATCGGTTTCCGGGAGCCGGATTTTGCCGAACATCCGCAGGAGGCGAACCTGCGCGCGATCGGTTCAGAGTTACAGAAGGCGCGCGCGATCGCGAAGGGCGGCATCGTGGGCTTTAATATCATGGTGGCAACGAAAAACTATGCGGAGTACGTTAAAACGGCGGTCAAGGCGGGCGCTGACCTGATCATATCGGGCGCAGGACTTCCTGTTTCCCTGCCGGAGTATGTGAAAGGGACGGCGACGAAGATTGCGCCGATCGTTTCCTCCGTTAAGGCGGCGACGGTCATCTGCCGGATGTGGGACCGCAAGTACCAGACCGCACCGGATCTGGTGGTCGTTGAGGGACCGCTGGCGGGCGGACATCTGGGATTTGACCGTGAGAAGCTGACTGAGCTGGAGGTAGACACGCCGCATGCAGCCGAGACATTCCATCAGGCGGAATATGACGAGGAAGTGCGGGGAATTATCGCGCTGGTTAAAAAATACGCGCAGAAATATGGCAAATCGATTCCGGTTGTGACGGCTGGCGGCATCTACGACCATGCGGATGTGATGCACCAGATGGAGCTTGGCGCGGACGGCGTGCAGGTGGCAACCCGTTTTGTGACAACCGAGGAATGCGATGCACCGATGGCATATAAGCAGGCATATCTGGATGCGAAGGAAGAAGACATCGTGATTGTCAAAAGTCCGGTCGGCATGCCGGGACGCGCGATCAAGAATGCGTTCTTAAAAGAACTGGAAAAAGGAAGACAGGCAGTGACACACTGTTACCAGTGTCTGGAACACTGTGATCCGGCGAAGATCCCGTACTGCATCACACAGGCACTCGTCAATGCCGCCCGCGGTGATGAAGATCATGCGTTGATTTTCTGCGGCGGAAACGCGTGGAGAGCAGAGAAGATAGAGACGGTTGAGGGCGTGATGCGGGCGCTGTGCGAAGGGTAGGATAGATCTTGGCACCATAGATTTTGGCAGAGTTCAGGGATAAGCCAAGATGAAACTTGCAAATAGTTTGATATAAGATGCAAAAATATAAAAAGAGGGTTTGCAAAATGCAGCCCTCTTTTTATATTTATCTTAAAAATCATCCCCTAAAACGATTCAAACAAGCATAAATCTCCTGCATGCGCGGCATTGCCAGTCCCATGGCCGCATATGAAGCATCGCTGAACACAGAGAGCCCGTCTGCTTCATAGGCTTTTAAGAGTGTGGCAACCGTTTCCTGTACGGTGCAGCGCTCCAGAAGCCCTTTTTCCAGGCAGTAGCGCACCATTTGGGCGAGTGCGGCGGTCTGCTCGCTGTCGGCAAGCTGTTCGACGAAGCGCAGATCGACCGGCTCTTTGGCAACCTGGAAAGAGTGTTTGTCGTGGACACGGACTTTGATACGCGTGTTCCGGTCGGAATTTCGGTCAGTTTCGTGGCGTCCTCCGCGACCGCGTTCAAAGCGTCCTGCATCGGAGGCGCTGCCGCCGCGATTGCCAAACCGTCCAGAACGACCGCTGTTTTCGCCCTTTTCCTGAGATTCACCGCCTGCTTCTGCGCGGCTGTCGCCAAAATTCAGCGCCATCGCGCCCACAGCCCGTCCTGTTCCGCCAGCCGCCAGCTTCCGTCCAGCCGTCGGGAGCTTGAACCCAGGAGCCTGGATGGCGGGTTTGGAAACTTCCTGTTCGCAGGCATTTTTTACCATCTCCGTGATATCAAACGGGCGGTATGCATCCATCTGGATGATAGTGTCTGCGATGAAGAAGTAGGCACCGGAGCTTCCAGCTACGAGGACGGTGGAGATGCCTGCCTGCTTGTAGAGATCGCGGGCGCGTTCGATGAACGGGGTGATCGGCTCTTTATCGCGGCTGACGATGCGCTGCATCAGGTCGTCCCGCAGCATGAAGTTGGTAGCGGAGGTGTCCTCATCGATCAGGAAAGCGCGGGTTCCCGCTTCAATGCTTTCGATCACGGCTGCCGCCTGGGAGGTACTGCCGCTGGCATCGGCGGTGGAAAAGCAGGTGGTGTCTTTTTTGTTCGGCAGATCCCGGATAAAGAGGGAAATATCAACGTGGTTGATGCTGCGTCCATCCTCGGCGCGCAGCTTGACTGCGGTTTCATCGGTGATGACATATTCACGTCCATCCCCTGGAATATGGTTGTAGACGCCGGATTCCAGCGCTTTTAGCAGTGTGGATTTGCCGTGGTAGCCGCCGCCCACGATCAGGGTGATGCCGCGGTGGATTGCCATGCCGGAGATCGGACCGTGTCCCGGAAGATTCAGAGTGATTCTTAAGGAATCCGGGGAATGGAACGCAACACTGCCCTTCATCGGACGGTCGGAGACGCCGGTTTCACGCGGCAGGATTGAGCCGTCTGCGACGAAGGAGATGAGGTCTAAGCGTTTCAGCTCATTGCGGATAAAATGCTGATCGTCTGCCAGCGTAATGCGTTTTTTGATTTCAGCGGTGTTCTGGCGGCGGTAGAAAAAGACGTTTTCGACACAGCCTGGAAGAAAATCAAAGAAAATCCGGATCAGTTCACCTGAGTTGATGGTGCGCCCGAATGCCGGGAAACCAACCTCAAAACGGGCTGTAATCTCATTTCTCCCGATTTCGCAGGCGGTCCGGGAGAGAACCTCCTGACCGGGGCGGCTGGTGGCGATCAGACCACTTTTTCCAGAACCTTTTGCCTTGAAAGAAAGACGACCGATTTCACGGGAAAAACAGCGGAGCAGGTAATCTTCAAGCGCTGTTTTTTTCCACGGCGTATCAAAGAGTTCTGCCGGAAATCCGGCTTTCGCGTGGCGGACCTGGATACTGACCTTGGAAGGGGACGCAAACGGGTCACCCTGTACATGGTCGATGGATAAAATATACGTATTAAAATCATAAGCGCCGCGCACATCCTTGTAAGCCGGATAGCTTTTATGATCGATGGAGGTGAGGAGACGCTTTAAATCTGCGGATTGTTTCATTCTGAATACCTCGTTTTCATAATATTAAATCATATTTCAATGTCTTCACGGTTTTTGGCAGGAGAATCCATATAAAATGGCCTTTTTCAAAGAATGTCTGTCATGTGAAGGAGATGATAGTTCTTATTTTAAAGATCCAAATTCTGAAATGCAAGCGGAATGGACGAAAAGAAACGATATAATTGTATCTATTTATGATGGTGTATATTTGGCGTCTTTTTATACTTGTCTGAGTATAAAATGTTCTGAGCGTACCATATGACAGCAGGGAGGTAGATGCATGTTAAATGCACTCTGGGCGTTTATGATGCTTACGGGGCTTGGCTGGGCGGCGGTGCATGGGACGCTGGGGGCGGTGACGGAGGGAATGCTTGCAGCGGCGGGGGATGCAGTCTCGCTGGGAATCACGATGCTGGGGGTGATGGCGTTCTGGACGGGAATTTTGGAGATCGGACGGCGGGCGGGGCTGATTGAGCAGTTGTCGGCGGGGATGCGGCCGGTGCTTCATTTCCTCTTTCCACGCATTCCAGCGGGTCATCCGGCGCTTTCTTCGATGGCCGCCAATATGATTGCCAATATGCTGGGGCTTGGCTGGGCGGCGACCCCGGCGGGGCTTACGGCGATGAAGGAGCTGGAAGAACTGGAGGAGGAACGGAGAGCGGCGGGGGATCCGGCGGCGGTCACACAGGGAACGGCGAGCGATGAAATGTGTACGTTTCTGGTCGTAAATATTTCATCGCTGCAGCTCATTCCTATCAATATGATCGCCTACCGGAGCCAGTACGGATCGGCGCATCCGCTGGCAGTGGCCGGTCCGGCGTTCCTGGCGACCTGTGTCAGCACGCTGGCAGGAGTGGCGGTGTGCCGCGTGATGTGCAGGAGAAAGCAATATAAATCAATAAAAAAGGATGGCTGGAAATAGAAAACGCAATTTGGCGTCATGTAGGGGGAAAATTTCACACAAAAAACAAATTTATCCCCTATAATGCCCTTGTTAAAATAAGGGGCGCTGGAAACAGATCCGTTATCATAGAACGCGGATTCAAACCATACATATAAAACAAGTATAGACACGGGAGCCGTCGAATGCGCTGCATCAATTACCTCTCTGAATACCTGGTTCCGGTTGTTTTGTTTTATATCGTTGGGTTTGCGGTGCTTCAGAAACGCCCGGTTTTTGATGATTTTATCGAAGGGGCGCTTGCGGGGCTTAAAACGGTGGCTGGAATCCTGCCGACGCTGGTGGGACTGATGGCGGCGGTCGGCGTGCTTCGGACCTCCGGTTTTCTCGATTTCCTCTCCGGGGTGCTGGCGGGACCGGCGGCATTTCTGCATATACCGGCACAGGTGGTTCCGCTGCTTCTGGTGCGTCTGGTGTCCAGTTCGGCGGCGACGGGGCTGCTCTTAGATATTTTTAAAACGTATGGACCCGATTCGCGGCTCGGCATGATGGTGTCGGTTCTTGAGAGCTGCACGGAGACGGTTTTTTATACGATGAGTGTCTACTATCTGACCGTGCGGATCTCAAAGACGCGATGGACGCTTGCGGGGGCGCTGATTGCAACGTTCGCGGGGCTTGTGGCGAGTATCTTATGTAGTGCTATGGTAACTGTTCACGGGTAGGCACTTTTGGAACCGAAAGTGCCGTAAGAAAACGTGGTGGCAGCAGGAATTTGCCGTATTTAAATGCGAAGCCACGGCAAATTCCGTTACTGGGCACGTGTGCGTGAAAAGTAACAAGTGCTATGGTATAAGAGAAGATGTAAGAAATTTGCTAGTTGTCTTGCCGCACAGAATATTGTATAATCGGTAGGGTAAATTGCCGTTTTGCGCGCTGAAACCAAGGATGAGAGGGAAAACTGTGGGAAATTATGAGACGCTGAATGAGCTTCTGGTGACGCTGTTCCGCGATGTGATGGACATAGAACAGAAGGTAATCATTACGCCGGAGTTTAAAGACATCACGAATAACGATATGCATGTGATCGAAGCGATCGGGATTGGTGAACCGAAAAATATGTCATCGATCGCCAGAGAACTGTCCGTTACGGTGGGAACGCTCACGATTGCCATGAACAGCCTGGTCAAAAAGGGCTATGTGGAACGAAGCCGGGGACTCGAGGATCGGCGGGTCGTATATATTTCTCTTTCAGAGCGGGGCAGAAAAGCGTATGGGCATCACGCCCGGTTCCACCGGGAGATGATCGAGAGCCTGACAAGCGATCTGTCGGAAGATGAGATGCAGACGTTAGTAAAGGCGCTGATGAAGCTGAATCAGTGGTTTAGGAGTAAGGATGGGCAGCGGTAAAAAGAATGGATGTAGTCTACACTGGATGGAAACAGGTGTGAAAGACAAAAACGGTTGCGAAAACCGTGAAGCAACTGCTGCGAGGAGAATACAAGGAGGTACATTATGAAGAAATTTATGGTAATGGCAGCTGGTCTTATGATGGCAGCTGTTCTGGGCGCATGTGCGCCGACGGCAAGAAATACAGGGGAGACCAGCGAACATGGAACTGCCCCGGCGGGTGCGGCGCAGCAGGAGACTGTAGACGGCGTGGCTGAGAAAGAAAGCATGGTGGTAACGGATGCAGATCCGACGGTAACGGTTTGCGTATATTCTGTAAAATCTGATAAGAGCGGCTTAAAACAGAATATGGATGGCATTGACGGCGATGAGCTGGATGCACAGGAACTGCTTGATAAGATGGCAGAGGTGGGCGTCATTGAAGAGGGAATCACCGTGGATAAATTTGAGCAGAAGGACGGCGCCCTGACGCTGGATCTCTCCTCCTTAAAGGAGTCCTCTGACAAGCTGGTTGTCATGGCCATTGCCAATACATTTATCCAGAACTACGAGGCAAAGACGCTGGAGTTGAGCGTAGCAGGCGAGAAGATCGGCGACGGTCCGATGAGCTTTGAGAAGAATTACAAGAAAGTAAACTAAAGCATGAAAATGCGAAAAGAGCGGGATCCCTGAAGCCTGCGGATGCATACAGGGAGATACCGCTCTTTTTCTCTTATACGTGCAATTTCTCCGTCATCAGCCATGTTTGAAAATACGGTTTGATGACCCGGAAGGAAGCGCCGTCCATGTTCAGGATGAACTGGTGGAAGCTCTTGGCGTTGAATTTGTTTCCAAGTACCTCCTCGGCTTCCTGGCGCATGGTCAGGATTTCCAGATAGCCGGTATAGTATTTCAGGTAATTGCCCGGATTATCAATGATTGCCAGGTATATCTCGCGCGCGGATTCCGGATCCGTAAATCCGTAGGAATTTTCCAGATAACTGGTGGTTGTGGCGAGATCCCAGCCATCATAGTGGATGCAGATGTCGAGAAGCGCGTACAGCCCGTAGCTGCTGGCTTCGCTGCAGCGCATCAGCGGTTTGACCGCTTCCGGCAGTCCGTTGTCGAAGGAGTAGGCGTACAGTTCGCTGTAGAGTCCCCAGCCTTCGTTGTAGCCGCTGCAGGCAAGAAGCCGCCGTACCGGAACCGGCTCCCGGTCATTGAAATAAGCCGACTGGTAGAGATGCCCCGGATAGCCCTCGTGCGCCAGCATGGTGTAGAGGTTCTGCTCAGTGCTTGCTTTTTCGTTGATGTAAATGGTGTTGGAACCGTCGGAATCGATCGGCGGTACGAGGAAAAACGCTGGGGACAGGGAAGATTCCAGCGCTTCCGGGACGTATTTGATCGCGTAGGAGGTATCTGTAAGCGCTGGGAAATCATCCTGAATCTGCGTCTGTAAATTCTGAAGGATCTCATCCGGATCGGAGAGTGTGATGGCAGAGTCGGTCATCTGCCGGACGAGTTCCGGATGTTCCTTTAAGCGGACGCGGATTTCGGATAAATCTGCCTGCATCTGCTTCTCAATCCGCGTTTTGAGCGCATCGACCGAGGAATCTGTGCCGGTCAGCGCCGCCGCAAGATAGGCATAATACTCCCTGCCGTGTTCGTAGGTGCTAAGTCCTCCTGCCTCCGGATGGGAGCCCTTGAGCGATTCCAGTGCTTTAGAGAGGTTTGTATATGCCGGGATAAAGTGTTCCTTTAAAATGGTCAGATGTTTTGCTTTGTAGGATGCCTTTTCTGCATTGCTTAAGCCCTCAACCGCATTTAAGCGGGAGGCAAATGTTTCCGTCAGCAGGCTGTTTTCCGGGCGGATGAGGTAGCTCTTACAGGATTTTAAAATCCGGTCGATGGTGTCGTCGGACGGTGCGAGACCGGCGTCTGCCTGCGCCTGTTCATACGCTGCAAGCTGCTTGTAATATGTGTCGATCTGCGAAAGCAGTGCCAGGTAATGGTCGATGTCGGCACGGTTGTAAAATGTGTATTCGGCTAATAAGGTCGGAAGTTCCGCCTGCGTGCCGATCAGGGCGCTTAACGGCTGATTGTAGAGTTCCAGTCCCTTCGAGCCGGCTTCCGTCTCCAGTGTGTCCTTCATCATCCGGTAGGTGAAGAGCTGGTCGGAGGTCAAGAGAGAGGTATCGAAGGAAGAAAGTTCCTCAAGAACGGCCGCGTTTTCCTCGGAATCTTTTTGAAGCTGTTCCAGGGAATATTCTGGAAATTTCATCTCCGGTTCGGTGATACCGTAATTTTCCGGATTCCGGACAAGAAAATGAAGGGAGAGCGGATCGTCCTGCACGCTTTCTTGAAACTGGTGTGCCAGAAACGCATCAAAACGCGCCTGTTCGCTGGCAGCATCGGACGATGCATTGGAAGGAGAACCAGTCTGCCCGGAAGCGGCGTAGGATTCGGCGGGGGTCCCTGAGCCGGAAGAACCAGCGCATCCGGAGAGCGCCAGGGCAGCAGCTGCAGCGATCGCGAGCGCTGTGCGCGGCAGGGGCGGGAAGGAAAAGCGTTTCTGCATAATATAATACCTCCAAAACAAATATATATGTCTGCAAGTATACCATACTTGACAAAGGGATGCAAAACAGATAGACTTAATCTATATATTTATATATGAAGAAAAGGCAGAGAAAAGAAGGTGGCTTGCCTTTAATCGCAGATGGAAAACCATGGGCGGTTAGAGGCTTTTTTTGTGAAGAACACAATTTAAAGCGCAATTTTAATAAGGAGGGCATGATAAATGTGTCAGAACTGTAAGAAACCTTACTATATAACAACTGCGATTGCCTATACATCGGGCAAACCGCATATCGGAAATACCTATGAGATCGTACTGGCGGACAGCATTGCGCGCTACAAGAGAGCGCAGGGCTACGATGTGCGTTTCCAGACGGGCACCGATGAGCATGGTCAGAAGATCGAGTTAAAGGCAGCTGAGGCTGGCATCACGCCGAAGCAGTTTGTCGATAACGTGGCGGGTGAGATCAAGACGATCTGGGATCTGATGAATACATCCTACGACAAATTTATCCGCACCACTGACGAGGATCATGAGGCGCAGGTAAAGAAGATTTTCAAGAAGCTCTATGATCAGGGCGATATTTACAAGAGCTGCTACGAGGGACTTTACTGTACCCCGTGCGAGTCCTTCTGGACCCAGTCCCAGGTCGTAGACGGCAAATGCCCGGACTGCGGACGCCCGGTGCAGCCGGCGAAGGAAGAGGCGTATTTCTTCCGTATGAGCAAATATGCGCAGAGACTCATCGATTATATCAATGAGCACCCGGAGTTCATCCAGCCGGTTTCCCGTAAAAATGAGATGATGAACAACTTCCTGCTTCCGGGCCTGCAGGATCTGTGTGTTTCCCGTACTTCCTTTAAATGGGGGATTCCGGTTGATTTCGACCCGAAGCACGTTGTATATGTATGGCTGGATGCACTGACCAACTATATCACCGGTCTTGGATATGACTGCGACGGCGAGAGCGGCGAGCTGTTCAAGAAATACTGGCCGGCAGACCTGCATTTGATTGGTAAGGATATTATCCGTTTCCATACCATTTACTGGCCGATCTTTTTGATGGCACTCGACCTGCCGCTTCCAAAGCAGGTATTTGGTCATCCGTGGCTGTTACAGGGCGACGGCAAGATGAGTAAATCCAAGGGAAATGTGATTTACGCCGATACACTGGTTGATTTCTTTGGCGTGGATGCAGTCCGTTACTTCGTTCTGCATGAGATGCCGTTTGAGAACGACGGCGTTATTACCTGGGAGCTGATGGTAGAGAGACTGAACTCGGATCTGGCAAATATCCTCGGCAACCTCGTAAAGAGAACGGTATCGATGACGAACCAGTACTTTGGCGGCGTGGTAGCCGACAAGGGCGTGACGGAGCCGGTGGACGAGGATCTGAAGAAGGTAGTGCTGGAAGCAGTCCGCAAGGTTGATGAGAAGATGGATAAGCTGCGCGTTGCCGATGCGATCACCGAGATCTTCAATATTTTCCGCCGCAGCAACAAATACATTGACGAGACAACCCCGTGGATTCTGGCAAAGGAAGAGGACAAGCAGGATCGTCTTGCGACTGTTCTCTACAACCTGGTTGAGTCTATCACGATCGGTGCGTCCCTGCTTGAATCCTTCATGCCGGAGACCTCGGAGAAGATCTTAAAAGAATTAAATACCGTAAAACGTGAACTGCCACAGATGGATGAATTTGGCCGTTATCCGTCCGGAAATAAGGTGACTGAGGAGCCGGAGGTTCTCTTTGCCCGCCTGAAACTCGACGATGTGATGAAGAAAGTCAAAGTTATCCAGGAAGAGCAGAAGAAGGCAGTTGCTGCAAAGGCAGAGCCGGAGAAGGAAGAGGACGAGAAAGCCGAGGGCATCGATATCGAGCCGAAAGCAGAGATTACCTACGATGATTTTGCAAAACTGCAGTTCCAGGTTGGCGTGATCCTCTCCTGCGAGGCTGTTCCGAAGTCCAAGAAGCTTCTCTGCTCCCAGGTTCAGGTCGGAAGCAAGGTGCGCCAGATCATCAGCGGCATCAAGCATTCCTACTCCCCGGAGGAGATGGTCGGCAAGAGAGTCATGGTTGTGACCAACTTAAAACCGGCGAAATTGGCAGGTCTGCTCTCCGAGGGCATGATTCTCTGTGCGGAGGATGCTGAAGGCAAGCTGTCTCTGATGACCACCGAGAAGGATATGCCAGCGGGTGCAGAAATTTGCTAATATCAGATGTGAGATGACTCCCATCTTGCAGCAAGAATATTGAGACATTCTTGAATGGAAATGGAGAAATATAAGTTATATGATATTTGACACACACGCCCATTATGATGATGAGGCATTTGATGAGGACCGGGAGGCGCTGCTTTCCGGTCTGGCAGCAGGCGGGATCGGAACGGTTGTCAATGTGGGTGCCGATATGGAGAGCACAAAGACCACCATTGAACTGACGAAGAGATATCCCTTTATCTACGGTGCGGCCGGTGTTCATCCCAGCAGCACGGCGGAGCTTGACGAGGAAAAATTTGCCGAACTCCGTGTGTTGGCACAGTCCGGGAAGATCGTGGCGATCGGCGAGATCGGTCTCGACTATTACTGGGAAGAGCCGGATCATGAGACACAGAAAAAATGGTTCCACCGCCAGTTAAATCTGGCGCGGGAATTAAAACTTCCAGTCATCATCCACAGCCGCGACGCGGCGAAGGATACGCTCGATATCATGAAGGAAGAGCACTCCGGGGAGATAGGCGGTGTGATTCATTGCTTCTCTTATGGAAAAGAGATGGCGGCAGAGTATTTAAAGATGGGCTTTTACTTAGGCATCGGCGGCGTACTGACCTTCAAGAACGCGAAAAAGCTTCTGGAAGTAGCCGAGATGGCGCCGCTCGACCGTCTGGTACTCGAAACCGACTGCCCCTACCTCGCTCCGGTTCCCAACCGCGGCAAACGCAACTCCTCACTGAACCTGCCATATGTGGCGGAAAAGCTGGCAGAAATCAAGAAATGTACACCGGAAGAGATCGTCCGTGCGACTGAAGAGAATGCGCGGAGGCTGTACCGGTTACCGTAAAAAGGGGTGTCCCGGACACCCGGGAAAGGATTTTCGGAATGGATCTTGGAAACCCGAAGAACACAATCGAAGTAATACAGAAATACAATTTCGCCTTCCAGAAAAAATTCGGTCAGAATTTTCTGATTGATACGCACGTGCTGGACAAGATTATCTCAGCGGCGGGCATGACCAAGGAGGACACCGTCCTGGAAGTCGGTCCTGGCATCGGTACGATGACACAGCGCCTTTCACAGGCGGCAGGACAGGTCATCGCCGTGGAGATCGACACAAATCTGATTCCGATCTTAAAAGATACGCTTCAGGACTGCGAAAATGTAACTGTTATCAATGAAGATATTTTAAAGATTGACATAAAAAAAATGGCGGAAGAAAAAGGCGGCGGACGTCCGGTTAAGGTCGTGGCGAACCTGCCGTACTATATCACGACCCCGATCATCATGGGGCTGTTTGAGAGCGGTGCGCCGATCGACAATATTACGGTTATGGTGCAGAAAGAGGTCGCAGACCGGATGCAGGTTGGTCCGGGCTCGAAGGATTACGGCGCGCTGTCGCTGGCGGTTCAGTATTATGCCGAGCCATACATCGTGGCAAATGTGCCGCCGAACTGTTTCATTCCGCGTCCGAATGTCGGCTCAGCGGTCATCCGTCTGACCCGCCATGCGAAGCCGCCGGTGGAGGTAAAGGATAAAGATTTAATGTTCCGTCTCATCCGCGCGTCCTTCAACCAGCGCCGGAAAACCCTGCAGAACGGGCTTTCCAACGCGCAGGATCTCTCCTTTAGCAAGGAAGAGATCGCAGTCGCAATCGAGTCGCTGGGACTTTCCCCGTCCGTGCGCGGCGAGACGCTGACGCTGGCGCAGTTTGCAGCGCTTTCGGATGTGCTTGGGAAATAGAAATTGGATAAGAGAAATATAAAAAAGTCCCATCCTTATGCAGATTCAAATCTGAAAGGATGGGACTTTTTGAACTTTTTGCTTTTTTAAAATTATTCCGACAATAAAATCCGGTCATTATCCAGCGCGTGGCCTGCGCCGGTCTTGAAGCGGGCGATCAGATCTTCGACAGTCATGGAAGCGCGCTCTGCGCCGCCGACGTCGAGCACGATATTTCCGTTTGCCATCATGAGCGTGCGGTTTCCGAGCTCCAGAGCCTGGTTCATATTGTGGGTGATCATCAGGCAGGTGATTTTCTCCTCAGCAACGATATTTTTCGTCAGCTCCAGTACTTTTTCAGCTGTTCCCGGATCGAGGGCGGCAGTGTGCTCATCGAGCAGCAGAAGCTTCGGCGTGATGAGGGTTGCCATGAGCAGGGTGAGCGCCTGGCGCTGACCGCCGGAGAGAAGTCCGACCGGCTGGGTCATCCGGTCTTCAAGCCCCATATTTAAGAGGGAGAGGCGTTCGCGGAACGCATCCTTATCTTTCTTGGAAATGCGGGAAAATGGCGATTTCCCCTTTGCAGTCCGCAGATAGGCGAGGGCAAGATTTTCTTCGATCGTCATGCCCGGCGCCGTTCCCTTTAACGGGTCCTGGAAGAGGCGGCCGACCATCAGGCTGCGCTTGTGCTCCGGCATATAGGTGATGTCCTCGCCGTCCAGCTCGATAAAGCCGTCATCGACGTAGAAGCTGCCGGCAATCGCATTGAACAGGGTCGATTTTCCGGCGCCGTTGGAGCCGATGATTGTCACAAAATCGCCGTGGTTCAGATGCAGGGACAGCCCGGAGAGCGCCTGTTTGGCGTTGACAGTTCCCGGATTAAAGGTTTTTGATATCGACTGAATATTTAACATGCTCCGTGTCCTCCCTTCCGGCGTGCAGCTGCATTTTTACGTGTCTGGAATGCCGCCCATTTCCGGATTGTCGGAAATGCGATTGCCAGCGCCACGATCACAGCGGTGACCAGTTTCAGTCCCTGTACCGGCATAATTTTTGTATACAGGACGATGGCGTAGATAAAACGGTAAATAATCGAACCGATGAAGGTGGCGATGACGCCTCTTGCCACACCGCGGCGCCCGAGGACGGTTTCACCGATGATCAGGCAGGCAAGACCGATCACGACGATACCCGTGCCGCCGTTGATGTCGGCGGTATTCTGGTACTGACCGACCATTGCGCCGGAGAGCGCGGTCAGCGCATTGGCGATGCATAAACCGATCGTGATGGTAAATGCCGGGTTGATGGAGGAGGCGCGCACCATGTCAATGTTGTTGCCGGTTGCCCGGATGGAGAGTCCCAGACGGGTACCGAGGAAATAAACGAGCAGTGCGCCCGCAAGCACGGTCACGCAGATTGCCAGAAGTGCTTCATACCAGTCGCCCCCGATACCGGTTTTTTGAAGCAGGGAAAAGATGGTCTCTGCCTTTAAAAGACTCACGTTGGCGCTCCAGCCCATCACCATCAGATTGATGGTGTAGAGTCCCATATTGGTGATGATACCGGCGAGAATGGACGGCACACCGAGACGGGTCTGCTGAAATGCGGTAACAAATCCGGCGCAGATGCCTGCAAGCATGGCAGCCGGAATCGCGAGAAATGGATGCCCTGCCGCAGCCATTGTGACGGATACCGCTGTGCCGAGGACGAAACAGCCGTCCGTCGTCATATCCGCGATATCCAGTATGCGGAAACTCAAGAACAGCGCCATTGGCACAAGCGCATACAGAAATCCCAGTTCCAGAGCGGTTTGTAAAATATGAAGCATGGGAAATTACCTCCGTAGAATGATCGGTACTCCCAGAACGTTCATAAGGCAGATGCGCCAGCCGCGTGGTAAGTGGGGGATGCGGCGGGCGTCTGGTCTGTCTTGCGGCTCTGAGAGTACATGAAAGTTAGTCAAACATTATAATATGTAAAAATTGGTGGATCGGTTATGAAACAAATGTCAGGCAAATGAAAATCAAAGTGCCGCCGGATGAGGATGCATTAGTCCTCGGTGGTTTTAACCTCTACAACATCGCCAAAGTCCTTAAATACAGCTGTGTCGATATTCAGGGCTTTGGCAGTCTCGGTATTTACGGTTACGATGCCGCCTTCTGCGGTGTAGTAGTCTTCCATACCGTCCATGCCTTCGGTGATTGCCTGATAAGCAAGATCAGCGGTCTGTGCACCAAGGTCCGTGTAGTTGACGCCGCAGGTAGCAAATGCGCCGTTGCGGACGAAGGAATCAGCGCCGGTATAGTGCGGGATGCCTGCAGCAGCCAGATCCTTGAAGATAGCCAGCTCAGCTGCCATGATGACATTGTCGGTAGGAGTGAAGATAGCGTCTACTTTGTCAGCAACCAGGGAGGAAGCAGCGGTGATAACTTCGTCGTTGGTGTTTGCAGTCTGCTCGGTGTAGGAGATGCCTTTTTCATCTAAGTATGCCTTTGCATCCGCGATCGGTTTGGTTGAGTTTGCCTCGGATAAGGAGTATAAAAGACCTACATTTTTAACATCTGGGTTTGCGGCAAACATCATATCCATGATTTTCTTAGTGTTCAGCGCATCGCTGGTACCGGTTACATAGTCGATGCCGGTCAGCTCAGCGGCTTCCGGATCGGAAACAGCGGCGTAGACAACCGGTGTCTGGGTCTGCTGTGCGGATACGGTCGCTACCTGTGCAGCCAGGGTTGCAATCGGGATGATGGCGTCAACACCGTCAGCAACCGCCTGATCACCAATCTGCTTTAAGGTTGTCTGGTCATTCTGGCCGGAGTACAGTTCGTAGTGAATGGTTACATTGTTATCCTCGGCGATTTTATCTAACTCTGCCTCGACTGCATTTGCAATCTCATCGAGGGAAGCGTGGTCGAGCTGTTTGACAATCGCTACATTATAAATTTCTTTGTCCGCGGAAGCTTCCTGAGAGCTTTCGGCGGTGGTGTCTGCTTCGGAAGCGTTGTTGGATGTGCTGGAAGAGCATCCTGCGGTTGTCAGTGTCAGGGCTGCGGTGCATCCAAGTGCAAATAATTTTTTCAGATTCTTTTTCATAGTCATTTTCTCCATTCTTTATTCTTATTTTGATATTTGTTTTGGATGGCAGATGTATCAGTCTGCCTTGCCGGAGCAGAGTAAAGAATGTGTCTGGAAAGAAGATTCTCTTTGGTTTGGCGCCGCGCGCCGTGATGAAAGATTTTACTGAGAATGTTTCCAGAAACTAAAAAACGCCTCTGTCCCCATACATGGGACAAAAGCGTAAACTTCTGCGATACCACCCAAATTGACATTCATGAAAATGTCCACTCGCTTACACGTACCATCATACGTGCCCCGATGGATAACGGGTGGGGTCCCGTCAGCCCCTACTGAAACAATCGTTCAAGGCTGCCCTCGGAAGTCCATTCACTGACGGTAAGGCGTTCCGTTTCCACCATCCGGAACTCTCTGTGGCGATACATAGGTCAGATACTCCTCTTCCTCATCGGTTTATCTGTGTTCTTCGTTACATGCATTATAAACACACCCAAAAGGATTTGTCAACCATCAAAATCAAAAAGATGCAGGAAAATGAAAAAGAGTCGGTTTTTCCATTGTTTACGGAAAATTTGGAGATGAAGATGTGGACGCTGGCTGTGCGGCAGGAACAGCAAGTTGAAAAAGTTTTTGAAAAAATTTAGAAAAGTAGAAAAAAATAGTTGACATTTAAAAGACTCTCTAGTATAATAACTCATGTCGCTGAACAAGAGCGAACATGAGAATCACAGGATTCCTCAGGATGCCCAGATAGCTCAGTTGGTAGAGCAGAGGACTGAAAATCCTCGTGTCACTGGTTCGATTCCGGTTCTGGGCATTACAATTTCATAATTTATCATGCGGGTGTAGTTCAATGGTAGAACACCAGCCTTCCAAGCTGGATACGTGGGTTCGATTCCCATCACCCGCTTTTTCTTTTGTCACGTTTCGTTTTTGCGGGACGTGTTTTTTGTGTAATAGGAAATTCCTTGGAATCCCCTATTACACAAAAAGGGCGTGTGAAAAAATGAGAAATCATTTTTTACACGCTCTTTTAGACTAAAAAATTATAAACGAAGTAGTCTCTAAAAGCGCATTTCCCCCTTACCCCATAAATTTGTTGATTTTCAAATCTATGCAGCTGATTTTATTTTCATCTGTTTGTTGTGGAATTTATAAAGATTGTGTCCCAGTGAAACAAGGTATACTTCAAGTTGAACGGATTTTATCCCTCTTCGCACAATCCGTTTATACCAGCGGTCATTTTTTATAATACCAAAAGTACCTTCTGCCTGGATGGAACGGTTCATTCTAAGCAGCGCACCCTGGATACTCTCAAGGTTTTGAATCACTTCCTGATGCATCTTTGTTAGTTCCTGATTGACACGCACGGTACGGTTTCCTTCTCCCTTTTTACATTTTTCTACGTAAGGACATCCACTGCAGTCTTCGCACTGATAGATTTCCTCTTCCCGTCCATACGCGTTTCCTTTTATTGCCTTACGGTACTGCAAATGGAGTCCCTTTCCGTTAGGGCACCGCATTTTTCCATCTCCGTCGATCTTGAAATTAACTGCCCGGAATGGGTCTTCATGATAGTTTCTGTTGGTGGTTTCTTTCTTAAACATTGGGAATTTCATATATTTTTCCAGCCCATTCTGTTCACAGAAAATATAGTTATTATACGAGCCGTAACCGGCATCCGCTACCGGATATTTGGGGTAGAATCCATAAATATCATGGAACTTATTCATGAGGGGGATGAAACAGTCCATATCTGAACGGTATTGGTTCACATCAACAACCGCTATATACTCATCCGCCACACCGACCTGGACATTATACGCCGGGAGTAGCTGGTCATTTCCCATATAGTCTTTTTTGATTCGCATGAAAGTAGCGGAATGATCAGTCTTGGAATAGCTATTGCGTCCATCTCCACAGATTTGGATCTTTTCTACATATTCATTCAGCTTTGACAGATATTCCTTAAGTTTTTCATAATGGCGCTGCTGGACGGACTTTCGATGTCCTTTACCAGCGACAAACGTTGTTTCATCCAACTGCCAGATTTCTACGTATTTCGATGCGGCTTCCTTTAAGTATTCTGGCGAGTATTCCGTATTAATACTAAACTTACGAGGAATTAAAATCTGAAATAGAACGTTTTATAAAATACTACAATGAGAAACGAATAAAAGAAAAGTTAGGATGGAGGAGTCCTGTCCAATACCGACTCCATCTTTTAACTGCATAAAGAAAAACGAGACGACCGAAGTCGTCTCGTAAAAGTCTAACTTTGAGGGGGCACCTCACATTATGAATCCTTGGTCCTTCTTTTTTATAGGCTATGTTTTTTCACAGCCCCTGTTTTTTTTAATGCACCCTTCTCATCTGATGAAAAGAATTTATTCTATCTTCACAAATGCCTTTCGCTCTTTCTAAAACATATCTTACTGCAATAGAAAAGCGTCCTCTGCTTTTATACAGGGACGCTTTTCTATTACCAGTCATCTATTTTTCTAGCGAGCCCTGTTGGTATAAACCACCACATAACTAATAAAATTATAAGTATTACATCCGCTACCTTCCCTAAAAATTGCAAAGGAATCATAGCAAATCCTATAATAGGTAACGTTAATACTTGGATTATATATTGTACTAATTCCCCCAATGAGAAAGAGCCAAAAAACTTCGGCGGCGGATCGTCATAAGGAAATTTTTCACGAAAATCATAAGGATAGAGTAAATGTTTAATATACAATACGACTGCAGTAATTATAACACATTCCGGGTAAAACATTATATATTTCATATTCCGTTATATCCCCGCATAGTCAGAAAAGCGCAGTGCGTACCTGCCACTATAGCCGTACTGTAACGATGCACTTCCGTACTATTGGAAGCTCGTCCTTGAGTTGATTCACTTGCAAAAGTCGATGCAGCAGTTGAGCACATTATGATACTCAATGTTAAGCCAAATGCAACAAAACGCCTGAAAGTTTTCATTTAATTTCCTCCTCTTAATCCTGGTTTATTTGTATTAATGATATTGTATTTTTTATATTCCGTCAAGCGTCTTATTGCATTATCAAAATTCTGAAATATTTTATAATAAACCTATTTTATCTATTTTTTGTGGTGGGCTACGTCCCTTGTTTACTATATTTTTGGAGATGATCTGAATCACCATAATGGCAAGATAGTACCGGAAAATATGGCCATCTATCAAGCGAGGGGCACATACTTACAGAAGCAATCTATACAGAGGCAACTATCTTTGACTCTAATAAAGCATCTGTAAAAACCGAAGACGGCTCTGAATATGATATGCTCCGCTGTCACAAAACCAAAAGCGGAGGACTTAGAAAGCGCAGGGCATGGAAGAAGAAAGGAAAAGAGCTTGTGACCGGAGAAAAAAGGGGTTCCCTGGGGAACTGATTGGCAAAGGGGATCCAGATTATCCTCTTTCGGCGCGTTTTCAGACAGTCTCCAGACTGTCAGCGCCAGTGGGTGGGAGTGGGCACCGAACCGCGGATGCGGGCAGTCGGAATGGTACTAAAAAAGAACCGTCCATAGAGTTGTACTAAAAAAGCGGGAGAAAAACCCTCGCTTTTTGTTTGCACTATTTGCTCAGTTCTGCCTGCCGCGTGAGTACCATTCTGAAAGCTTGTTTCACCACTCGATCGAAAGCATCCCTGTCCATGACACACAGTTTATACAATATATCCGTGGCTCCAATCATCATTCCATATGCGATATCCGCCTCCGTGCTGCTAGGCGCGCCCTGGATACTATGCAAAAAGTCGTAACAGATGGGGCGTGCCAGGTCGTACATGCGGTCCTGCAATTCTGATGCAGATGGAACGCCATCCCAGAGCTGCGCGATATCTGCCTCAATGAGACGGGTAATCTGCTCATGCTTATCTGCCAAAGGTGGTAAGATACGTCTTTGTAAAGTGAAGCTAAGTTACAACGATTTATTTGCTAACAAGGAATGGTATGTACTGGTGGAACATGATGCGTGGATACATCAGGTGCCGGCAAATGTTATGTGCACTTTTGAAATAAGAGAACTGCAAAATGGAATCATTGAATTGTTTATCGTATCACACGCCCTTTTTTATCAGATGCTATAAAAAACCAGAAAATATACCGCCATCAGGACTGCTAGAAATCCCGCATTTGCAATCGTGAACCAGCGGAAGTAGATTCCTTTTTTCTCTGGGCAGGAGCGGACGATATATTTGTAAGAAATAAGACTCGCCATGGATGCGATCAGGGTGCCGAGACCGCCGAGGTTAGTTCCGATCAGAAGGGAAACTCCTTTTTCGGTAAATCCGGACAACAGGATGGCGGCCGGAACGTTGCTGATTACTTGGCTGGCCAGAACGGAGACTATCACTTCGTGTCCCGTGATCATACTGGAAAGCAGGGAGCTTACCGCAGGAATGTGTTTCAGATTCCCGATGAAGATGAAGAATCCGATAAAAGTCAGGATGAGAGAGTAATCTACCTGACAGAAGATCTTCGGGTCTGCCAGACAGCCAATCGCCAGAATGCAGATAAACAGGATTGGAAGCGGCAGAAGACCGGCTACGGTGCAAAGGCACAGGAAAAACATTCCCAGACAGCAGAAAAGGCAGCGTTTAGGAAAGGTCTCATCGGAGGTTGTAGCTCTACCGGCAGTATCTAGTGAGATAGTCTCCCTTGGTGTAAACATTGTGACGAGCAGCAGCAAAACTAATGAAAGCAGCGAAAATGGACCGATGCTCCGGATAAATGTATCAAGTGAAAGCTCAAAGTGGGAATACAGATACAGATTCTGGGGATTCCCTACCGGAGTTGTCATGCTGCCGAGATTGGCTGCCAGTGTCTGGCAGACGACAACCGGAACGATCCGGTCTTTGCGGTTTACCATCCGCAGTAGTTCCAGAGCAAATGGAACGAAGGTAATTAAGGCCACATCGTTGGTGATCAGCATGCTGGAAAAGAAACACAGAAGAATCAGAAGCTGTTCCAGCTGCCTGAGTGAATGGATTCGAAGCAGCAGTAATTCCCCGAGCTGTCGAAAGAAACCGATGTTTTGGAGGCCTGTGGTTGCTGTCATCAGGCCAAAGAGCAGGATCAGTGTGTGCAGATCCAGATATCCCAGGTATCCGGCAGACGGTGGTATGATAAACATGGAAAGGACAGCCAGAGCCAGGGCGATGGTTAAAACGGTATCCTTTTTGAGAAAAGAACTTACTTTTTGTATCATGGTAAAATACTCCCTTGAAAAAGAAAAAGTGTAACTGTGACCAGTAACGAAAATAGCGGAAACCCTCATGAAAATGAAAAAGGTTTCCGCTATAAAATAAAAAGAGCGCGAGACGGGACTCGAACCCGCGGCCTCGACCTTGGCAAGGTCGCGCTCCACCAACTGAGCCACTCGCGCATTTCTGAAGCATCGCTTCAACGAGTTATATATTATCACAGGTCGGTTGATTTGGCAAGGGTTTTTTTGAAAAAAATCAAAAAATATAGAAAATTCTTGTTGCTCTATAGGTCAGGTACTTTTGGAACCAAGAGAGCCGTATGAAACCGATCAAGTTTCCATATTGTTCACTGGATGTGTTCCCACGGTTTGCACAAACCCGATGATCTGTCCGGACAGAAGAACCGTGAGGATGGAGTATGCCATGCGGTTTAACGGAATGTAGCTCAGTGAAAGCACCAGTACAGCAAAATCGGACAGGAGGTAGATCCACTGGATTTTGATGTGCGTCACGTGGGAAAGGCTCATCGCAAGCGCATCGTCTCCGCCCGGGGCACCGCCGATCCGCACGCAGAGCCCGGCACCGACGCCGACGAAGATTGCGCCGAGCAGGGATGCGGCAAGCGGCATATCGGCAAGCTGCGGCCACAGGGGCGGAAACTGCTCACAGATCCGGTAAGACAGGGAGAAGCTGGCGCTGGAAAGAATGGAGTAGGCGATGAACTGCCGCCCCAGAAGTTTCCATCCCATCGCGTAGCAGGCGAGGTTCATGACGAAGCCGGATACGGATGGGGAGATATGGAACCAGTGATCAAGCAGAAGCGTCATTCCTAAGACACCGCCCTCGGTGACACCGGAAAAGGAATGGACATGGTACAGCCCAAATGCCAGAAATGCACTGCCAAACAGTGCAATCAGGCAGGATTTTAGTTTTAAATCGAGGGAATGGAATAATTTCAGCAAAATAACAGGTTGCCACTCAAAATGTGTGTAAATATACTCACATCGAGATGTTGTAAGTTCTCACGAACATTACTTACTGCTTCATCGTATATGCTTTTACAATCTGTAAACAGATATGCTACTCACAAGTTCTTGTATACTCCACAGTCGTTAATTCCCGAAATAGCCTTCGGTACATACTTACATTTGCTTTTCATTATGCAATCTTGTAAGTTTTAGCATCTTTCAAATTAAGTGCCGCATTGAGATCCCTATCTACAACATAGCTACAATCACATCTATAGATTCTATCTGAAAGTTTTAAATCTTTCTTTATAGAACCGCAACAATGACATAGTTTAGAAGATGGATAAAATCTATCTACAACCCTAAGTTCAATATTGTTATCATCACATTTGCTTTTCAGTGTAGTTCTAAACTCGTAGAATTTCTGTGATGCAACAGCTTTAGAAAGATGCCTGTTCTTCATCATACCTGACACATTCAAATCTTCAATCGTTATATAAGATGGTTTGGTTTTCACTATCTCAGCAATTATCTTATTGATGTAATCAGTATGGATATTATCCAGTCTATGATAAAGTTTCTGTACTTTGAGCTTTTGCTTTTGTATATTTGCTCTTTGAGTGGACTCTCCTTTCTTTAAATATTTATATTTACGAGAGAGACATCTTTGCTCTCTTCGTAGTTGTTTTTCAAGTTTCTTTAATCTTGCTGATTTATTAATGTTCTTGTACGTCTTTCCGTTTGAAACAATAGCAAAATTTTTTAAGCCTAAGTCTATCCCAATGCCATCATTATTACTGCTATCAATAAGCATATCAGGAATCTCTACAAGAACGGATACGTAGTATCTACCAGCTTTAATAGATACCGTACCGCTTTTAATTACATACCCATCTTTTGTCGTAGGAATATATCCTTTTTCTTTGATACGAACCCAACCAAGTGATGGAATATTAATTCTGTGTCTTTCGCATCGGCAATCCTTTGGATTATTCTTTACGAAATACATCTTCACATCAGATTTGCCTTTCTTTTTAAAATTAGGAAAAGCACTTTGATGTTTGAAAAATCTGGTAAATGCGATACAACCATTTTCGATTGAACGCTTTACAGATTTTGAACTGACTTCCTTAATCCATAGCTTATCTGGATTTTTGGGAAGATACTCATTGTTCAGCCAGACACTAAAACTTTTACCACTCATAAACTTTTCTCCATTGTCATGAAGCTCTTTGTTGTGAGCGAGATAGAAGTTGTAAATATATCTACAAGTTCCTATTGTTTTACGGATCTTAACTTTCTGCTCCTCTGTCGGATTTATTTCCGTTTTGAAGCTCTTTAGCAATTTCCACATCCCTTTCTATTTGTTTTTTATACTTACGAAGTCCGTACAACCTACAAGAGAACGCATGGAGTATTGAAACAATATCCTGCACGAGTTCTTCTTGTGGTGATAGTTCTTCATTGTTCACTACCACTATGGTCGTATTAAACTTTGTACAGAATTTTTCAAACCAGTCGTAACCAAATCTGATAAATCTATCTTTGTGAGTTACGATTATGGTTTTGATTTTTTGTTCCATCACTTCATCTAATAATTCGTTCCACTTTTTACGATTGTAATTAAGACCACTTCCATAATCTTCAATGCACTGGTCTACAATAATACCTTTCGCATTACAAAACTGTCGTAAAAATGCAACTTGGTTTTGTAAATCATCTTTTTGATTTTTTGTAGATACCCTGGTATAAATAACTACCTGACGTTGGTCATCTTCAGTATTTATTCCTTTGAATTGCAGATATTGGTCATAAGTGTAATAACGTCTATCAGTTGGAGTTCGGTTTGCCTTTAGAGTTCCTTCTCTATCCCAACGCTGTAATGTTTTTACGGATACACCTAACAGTTCAGCAAAATCTTTTGGCTTGTAATTTGTGATATTTGATGTGTTCATAATAATTTACTCCTTTGAGTATATTTAAACACATTTAATCATGTTAGTCAATAAATTCGATTACTTAATATGCTCTCCTTACAAATGATAGTGTTGTTAAAGGTTTCTTTATTTTAGTATGGAAACAAATTTGTGTCAAGAATAGACAAAAATGTGGGATGTGCGTATACTGGAAGATAGGAAGACGGAAAGGGGAATGAAAACATGGTAGAAAATCATCCGGACACCCGGAAGCAGGAATACCGCGGAATTGCCTGCCTGGTGCTGTCTGCGTTCTGTTTTGCGCTGATGAGTATGTTTGTACATTTGGCGGGCGATCTGCCGTCGATGCAGAAGAGTTTTTTTCGCAATCTTGTGGCGGCGCTGGCAGCGGTTGTTTTGCTTTTGCGGGCGGGAGAGCCGTTTCGTATCCGCAGGGGAAATCTGCCGTATTTTCTGATGCGGTCAATTTTCGGCACGATGGGAGTGCTGTGTAACTTTTATGCGGTGGATCATCTGGTGCTGGCGGACGCATCGATTCTAAATAAAATGTCGCCGTTTTTTACAGTGCTGTTCAGCTGGCTGATCTTAAAGGAAAAAGTTATGCCAATTCAGCTTTCGCTGATCTTCGGTGCGTTTCTCGGCAGTATATTCGTGGTAAAGCCGACATTCTCCAATCTGGCACTTGTGCCGTCGCTGCTGGGCTTTTTCGGCGGCATCTGCGCGGGCGCGGCGTACACGATGGTGCGGAAACTGGGAGAGGCAGGAGAAAAGGGACCGGTGATCGTGCTGTTTTTCTCGGTATTTTCCTGTGTGGTTGTGCTGCCGTGGCTGATTTTTGACTATCATCCGATGACCTGGCAGCAGATGGGGATCCTGCTTTTGGCGGGCTGCGCGGCGGCGGGCGGACAGTTTGCGATCACGGCGGCATACCGCTATGCCCCGGCGAGCCGTATTTCCATCTACGATTATTCGCAGCTGATCTTCTCGACGATGCTCGGTTTCTTCATCTTCGGGCAGGTGCCGGACGGCTGGAGTTTCCTAGGATATGGAATTATCTGCCTGATGGCAATTTTCATGTTTGTGTATAACAATCGGAAGGAAAAGTGCCCGTAGATACGCTTTACAAGCGTTGTCAAATTATATATACTGGAGATAAAGCCGGTGTGAGTTCCATGTTTCAGAGAATAAAGTTCTGGAATAAAGTGGATTGCCGACATGGTTCGAAAAATGGTTTACAGGAGGGAATAGGAATGAAAAAATTAGCAACCGCACTTGTGAGTGCAGCAGCCATTATGACAATGTCAACAACCGCATTTGCAGCTGAAAATCCGGCGGAAGTATTTGACCGGGTGATGGAGAAGAACAATACGATTCAGTCTGTGGAGATTCAGAGCGGCGTCCATTCGGTCGTACTTGCAAGGGATGTCATTCCGGACGGTCAGATGAAAGTTGATATGGCGATGCATGCAGAGATGGATATGCAGGATACCACCGATCTCAAGTACCTGGCACAGGTCGCTTCCTCGATTCTGGGACAGGACAGCTATTCACAGGTTTTTTATACGGACGGATACTATTACGTAGATGCCAACGGTGTCAAACTGAAATATCCGATGCCATTAGAGCAGATCATATCTTCCGTCCAGACCGGAGTCAACACCAGCAATATGGAATCCAGCTATATGAAGGGCATTTCCTTAAACGAGGTCAATGGAAAACGTGTGCTGGCATATGAGGCAAATCCAAAGAAGCTAAACAAGAACGTCAAAGAAGCCCTCGGAACCGTGATGAACACACTCGGCACCGATGTCAATCTGGACATGAACATCCAGGAAATGAAAGGCGCTTACGTGCTGGATGACAACGATTACATTATCTATATGACAAACTATATCGTATACAACATGGAAGTCCTCGACCAGCCGATGACCTGCATTACTCTGATGGAGACCGAAGTCCAGAACCCGGGCGAGCCGGTCGTAGTGACACTTCCATCCACGGATGGCTATGAAGACTTAATTGGTTTATACGATGGAGTCATTGAAAGCGAAGTAGAATAAAAAAACAGACAAAAACAAAAATAGACAATCAAAAGCCAGCGTTCCAATTATCGATTGTACGCATCCCACGCCAGCTGTCCGGCTGGGGCGGACATTTTTGTCCGATCCAGACGAACAGATGTAGCGAAAGCAAGCGAACAATGATAATTGGAGACGCAGGCGGTGCAGATTCCCGGACGCCTCTTTCCGCATCACGACAATCAATCAATCTATCTATTACTGCATCTCATCCTCAATCATCCGATACCCAATCCCGATCTCCGTAAACACATACTGCGGTTCCGCTGGATTCTGCTCCAGTTTCCTTCGAATATGTGCCATATTCACGCGCAGAATACTGTTATCATCGTCCGCATACGGCCCCCAGATATTCGAAATAATCGTATCATACGTCATGACTCTGCCGGAATTCTGTGCCAGCAGGGAGATAATCTTAAACTCGATCTGCGTCAGATGGACATCCCTTCCATCAACCGATACCAGATGTTTTTCAAAATCGATCGTCAGTCCCTTTGCATGGAATGGGCGCTTATAAAGCGGAGAAGCTGTGTTTAGGCGGTTGCTGTGGCGCAGGGCAGTCCGGATGCGCGCGAGAAGCTCGGAGGTGCCGATCGGCTTGGTCAGATAATCATCCGCGCCAAGGTCGAGCGCACGTACCTTTTCCTGTTCCTGCGTGCGGGCGGAGAGGACGATGATCGGGACGCTGGACCAGGTGCGGACCTGGCGGATGATCTCCATGCCGTCCATGTCCGGAAGCCCCAGGTCGAGGAGAATCAGATCCGGGCACTGGGACGTGATGATCGGAAGTGCTTCTTTTCCCGTGTGTGCGGTGGAAATGCGGTAATCCTGTGCGGACAGGGAGGTGGAGATGAAGTCGCAGATGTTTTTTTCATCTTCTACTAATAAAATAGAAAGTTTATGTGTCATGTTATTTGTCCTCCTTTGGAAGGGTAAAGTAAAATTCGGCACCGCGCGTGTGGTTGATTGCCTTGATTTCGCCGCCGTGGGCGAGAATGATCGTTTTACAGATGGAAAGCCCGATTCCCATGCCCTTTCGTCCATCCGGCGAAGTGCTGGTCGTCGAAGAAGAGCCGTCAAAGATGGTTGCCAGCTTCTCCGGCAGGATGCCGACGCCGTAATCGCGCACGTGGAAAATCGCATAGTCGGAAAGTGATTCCACATAGCACTCGATCGGCTCGGTGCTTTCAGCATGGACAACGGCATTTTCCAGCAGGTTGATGAGAACCTGTTCGATGAGGACGGCGTCCATCGGGACCATCAGGAATTCCTCCGGCACGCGCACATGGATATTGGCGTCTGGAAGTCTCTTTTTTAAGCGGATCATCGCCTCGGAGAGAACTTCCTCGACTGGTTCCGAGGTCTTAGTTACCTTTGCCGTCTCATTGTTGATACGCGTGACGGAGAGCAGGTTTTCAACCATGTTTAAGAGCCAGTTAGAGTCCTCAAGAATATGGCGCACCAGCGCATTTTTCTCAACCTCCGGGAGGCTGCTGCCATTTTCCAGATATACGGTACTGGAACCGATGATGCTGGTAAGCGGGGTGCGGAGATCATGGGAGATTGCCCGCAGCAGGTTCGCCCGCATCTTTTCTTTTTCCGCTTCCATCAGCATCTTTTCACGTTCTGCCAGCACGCGCGCCTGTGTTTTCATGTTGCTTGTGATGGCGCTTGTAATGCTGGAAATTGAAAACATTGCCACGAAGGTAATCGGATAGCCGGCCATCGTGAAATCCAGCGCGAAATACGGATACGTGAACAGAAAATTGACGCAGACAACGCCGACAAAGGAGGAGAACAGACCGAAGCTGTATCCGTCCGTAAAACGCGCTACCAAAAAGACCGCCAGAATGTATGTTAGCGCGATGTTGGCAGTCGGATTTTTGAGCGCATGAAAAAAGCAGAACGCGATGATCGTGGCGGTACCCATGAAAAACAGGGTAAGTCCCCAGCTCTGTATGTATGTCGGAAGTGCACAGAATTTTTCAACGATCGGGCGGGTCCGGAACCAATTTTTTAAGGCGTCAATTTTGTGTGGATATGTTTCGCTGCCATTGGAAGTGCTGGTATCCGGAGAGTTGGGTTCGGCTGAACCTTGAAGGCTGCTGGCTGATTCTGTTTTCAGGAAAGTTTCATTGGAAGTTCCAGAAACAGAAGGTTTACTTGAATGTTTCATTTAAATAAAGAAAGTCTCCTTTCAAAAAATTCATATGGATGCTTCTATTATACAATGTTTCTTCTGAAAAATAGAGAGGAAGACTGTTAAAAAGTTGAAAAAATCGTGAAAATTTGGGATAAAAACAGTAACACAATTATTGAGAATCTGGCTGGATAAGGGCGATTTCATTGCATTTTCAGCGTCGGTGTGTTAAACTCCAAACAGTCTCCCGAATGAGGGAAGCAGGCTGACCCGCCTGTTAGAAAGTGACAAACGGGCTGCCGGAGTGCAGGACGAAAGGAATGAAAGTAAGATGAAAAAATTAGGAAGAAATGATCTGTGCTGGTGTGGAAGTGGAAAGAAGTACAAACATTGCCATGAGGCGTTTGACGAGAAGCTGATGGAGGCGGCGGATGCCGGACACCAGATTCCGGATCACGACATGATCAAGACCCCGGAGCAGATCGAGGGGATCCGCGAGAGCTGCAAAATCAATGTGGCAGTTCTGGATTATGTGGCTGAGCATATCAAGGCTGGCGTCACAACCGAGGAGATCGATCAGTGGGTATATAATGAGACGACCCGCATGGGCGGAATCCCGGCGCCGCTTGGCTATGAAGGATTCCCGAAGAGCGTGTGCACATCCATCAATGATCAGGTCTGCCACGGCATTCCGTCAGCAGATGTCGTATTAAAGGATGGCGATATCATCAACGTGGATGTTTCGACCATTTATCACGGCTATTATGCGGATTCTTCCCGTATGTTCTGCATCGGAAATGTCAGCCCGGAATATAAAAAACTGGTGGATGTTGTCAAAGAGTGCGTGGAATTAGGTCTGGAGCAGGTAAAACCGTGGGGCTTCATGGGCGATATGGCGGAAGCGGTCCAGAAGCATGCGGAAGAAAATGGTTATTCTGTGGTTCGAGAGATCGGCGGTCACGGCGTTGGTATCGAGTTCCATGAGGATCCGTGGGTTGGCTATATTGGTCAGAGAGGCACCGGCATGATGTTTGCACCGGGCATGATGTTCACGATCGAGCCGATGATCAACGAGGGAACCGAGGAGGTATTCGTGGATGGCGACGACGACTGGAGTGTATACACGAAGGATGGAAAAGCATCCGCCCAGTGGGAGATCCAGGTGCTGGTAACTGAGGATGGCCATGAGGTGCTTTCCTGGTAGCTTGCAGAGTATATAAAAAGAGACGGCGTCAAACCGTCTCTTTTTTGTACCCAAGGTGGGGTTCTTCACAGCCGAAGGGGGATAAAAGACTGCGAAGAAATATCTATATAAAGGAAATTGTTGTTAGTCGAGCCAGATAACGATTGCGCGCATCTTGTAGTGTCATCTGCCTCATTGATGTTATGCCATTATAATACTGGATAATTGTGTCCATATTTTGACCAATATCTAAAATAAATCTAAACGAGTATTACATAATTCGAAACTTTTTCGGAACTGTTTATGAGGCTGGCACGCTTGAATTTTTCTTGTCGATTTCTTGGATGGGGTATATAATAAATCTGGTGATTAAAGGGGGGCGGCCTGACTGGATAGAAACCGCGTCCAGAACAAAGCAATTAAGAAGAAAGTGGCAGGAATTATATGGAAAATTTTTTATTTGCACTTAATACAGTCCTTCCGTTTCTGCTCTATATCGCATTTGGATATGGAGTCAGGATGTCGGGGCTGGCGGATGAGGATTTTATGAAGCGCCTGAATAAAGTGATCTTTCAGGCATTCTTTCCGATTCTGATGTTTAACAACCTGTATTCCATTCCGGAGGGAATGACATTAAATCTGCGTCTGGTGGCAGTCGCCATTATCAGCGTGCTGCTTTTGCAGGCGGTTCTGCTTGCTGTGGTTCCGCGTCTGGTAAAGGAAAATGAGCGGCGCGGCGTTATCATCCAGGCGATTTACCGCAGCAATTTTGTCCTGTTCGGCATTCCGCTGGCAACCAGCGTGTTCGGTGAGGAGGGAACACTGCTGGCGACGATGATGGTGGCGATCGTGATTCCGGTCTACAACATAACGGCGGTCGTGATTCTGGAATTGTTCCGGGGCGGCAAGGTCCCGGTTTCTGTTTTGATTAAGAATATCTTGAAAAATCCGATGATCCGCGGCGCGCTCCTGGGCTTTATCTTCCATATATTAGGAATTAAACTTCCGGTTTCCGTGGAAGGACCGATCAAGCAGTTTGCCAATCTGACAACGCCGCTGGCACTGTTCGTACTGGGCGGAACGCTGCATTTCAATGCGATCGGCGGCAATCTGAAATATGTGGTTCCGTCGATGACCTTCAAGATGGTGATCCTGCCGGCAGTGATTCTGGCGGTTGCGACGCTGCTCGGCTTTTCCGGTGTGGAACGTTTTGTTTACTTTGAAATGTACGCGACTCCGGTTGCGACGGCGTCCTATGCGATGGCGCAGAACATGGGCGGCGACGGCGAGCTGGCGGGACAGTTTGTCGTGTTGAGCACGGTCGCCTCGGTTGTGACGATCTTTTTGTGGGTCTATTTCCTTAATTCGATCGGGTGGCTCGCATAAAAATAAATATATAATAGGGGACTGCCAGACAGTGGTTTGTGGAAGAGCAACAATTGTCTGGCAGCTTTTTTTGTGGAAACAAACACTGTTTTTCATGAGAACCGAAATTTTTTTTCATAAATTAAGATGTATGTATAATCTTTTCAAAATTAAAACATTTAATAGACAAAACTGATTGAAAAAGTTATAATAGTATACAAATGCGAGAAAACTTATTTATTTTCCATGTGCTTTTGATGCTTCGAATCAGCGAATTGTATGGAATGGGAGGATGTGAAACATAATAAGGATATTGCATTATTGTTGAAAAAAAATTAGGGGAAAAGGTGGTGGTTCAATGATCAAGGAGACGATCCAGGCGGTCGAGGACGCAGAGGCGAAGGCATCGGAACTGGTCGCGCAGGCTTCGGAGGATGCACGCCGCGTTAAGGCGGAGGCGGAGGCAGAAGCGGATCGAATGCTCGCAGATGCACAGAAAAGGGGGAAAGAAGCAGCTGTGAAGCAGGAAGAAGAACTGACTCTCAGAGGGGAGGAGTACGTAAAACAGGCACTGGCAGAAGCCGAGGCGGAGTGTCAGACGCTCAGAGAGACGGCGGACAGACGGAAACCGGAGGTGGTTGACCGGCTCATAGCGGAACTGGTCTAGTGAATGGAGGGATGTAGATATGGCAGTATTGCAGATGCAAAAGCTATGTATCTGTGCCCTGAAGAAGGACCGTAAGTCCCTGATGGAGTTTCTGCAGGCTGCCGGAGTGCTGGAGCTGACAGCGGAGGCGGAGCCGGACGAGGTATTTAAGCGGACGGACACGCTGGAGGATCGGCAGAAGTTTGAGCGGAATGCGGCGACGGCGGATCGCGCATTGGAAGTGCTTGCCGCGGTGGTTCCGGAGGAAACATCGATGCTTGCTGGGCTTGCCGGAAAGCCGCTTGCAAAGGCAGGCGCGTACCGGGAGACGGAGGCGAACGCAGAGGCGCTTTTAGGTCAGGCGGAACGCATTTTGAACCTGCAAAAGCAGATCACGGAGGAAAAGACTGCGGCGCTTAGACTGCTGGCGGAGGCGGAAAGCCTGAAACCGTGGCAGAAGCTGGAGATTCCACTTGCGTATCAGGAGACGAAACGGTGTGCTATCTTAGCTGGCGCGGTCGGCGGAGGCGCTTATACGCAGGAAGAAATTTACGCTTCGGTGGCAAAACAGGAGCCGCAGCTTGAAAAATGGGAGCTGGAGGTTGTCGGAAGCGATGCCGACCAGACCTGCATTGCGGTAATTTGCCTGAAAGAGGACGAGGAGAAGCTGGAGACAGCACTCCGGTCGATTGGATTTGCCCGTCCGGCGCGTCCGGTGGAGGAAGTTCCGGCAGCTTACGCTAAGAAACTCAAAGCGCAAGCGGCAGAGCATGAGGGACGCGCGGCGGCGACGGAAGAAGAACTGAAACAGTGCGCTCCGGCGAGGGAAGATTTGAAACTGTTATCCGACTATTACCGCCTGCGGGCACAGAAGTATGAGGCGCTCGGCGAGATCTTACAGTCGGAAAAAACGTGTATGATCACGGGATTTATCCCGAAGCGCGATGCGAAAGGACTGGAGGAGAAGCTGAATAGCCGGTTTGAACTTGCAGTGGAAAGTTCGGATGTGCCGGAGGATGAGGAAGCACCGGTGCTTCTCTCCAACGGAACCTTCGCGGCGTCGGCGGAGGGCGTGACCGCGTCCTTTGGCTTACCGGCGAAGGGGGAGATGGACCCGACCGGCATCATGGCAGCGTGCTATGTATTTTTGTTTGGTCTGATGCTTTCAGATGCGGCATACGGATTTATTGTATTTTTGATGTGCTTCCTGGCACTTAAGAAATTCCCAAGGATGGAAGAAAACCTGCGGAAATCACTGCGGCTCTTTATGTACTGCGGACTTTCGACCCTGTTCTGGGGCGTCATGTTCGGCGGTTATTTCGGAGATGCGGTGGACATCGTGAGCCGGACATATTTTGGACATACGGTGACGATACCGGCGCTCTGGTTTGTCCCGCTAAATGACCCGATGAAGCTTTTGGTTTATTCGATGTTATTTGGCGTGATTCACTTATTCCTGGGGCTGGGACTGAAAGGATATATGCTCTTAAAGGATGGCAAGGTTGTGGATTTTATCTGCGACGTGGTACTCTGGTACCTCCTGCTTCTGGGGCTGATCCTGATGCTGCTTCCGACGGAACTGTTTGGTTCCATCGCGCAGATGAATATCGTATTCCCGCCGGTGCTTAATTCGCTGGCAAAGGGAATGGCGATCGTGGGCGCGCTGGGAATTCTGGTGATGTCGGCGCGCGACAAGAAGAATCCGCTCCTGCGGCTGGCGCTTGGCGCATATGATTTGTACAATATTACCGGATGGGTGTCGGATGTGCTTTCCTACTCGCGCCTTCTGGCGCTCGGACTGGCAACCGGCGTTATCGCATCGGTTATCAACCAGATGGGAAGTATGGTTGGAAATAATGTATTTGGCGTGATTGTATTTATACTGGTATTCTGCTTCGGACACCTGTTTAACCTAGCGATCAACCTGCTCGGCGCGTATGTGCATACCTGCCGTCTGCAGTACGTCGAGTTTTTCGGAAAGTTCTATGAGGGTGGCGGAAAGGCGTTCCGTCCGTTTAAGCAGATAACAAAATACGTGGAAATCAAGGAGGATTAAATATGAGCGGAATTGTATTTGCATTGTTGGGAGTTGCAGTGGCGGTTATTCTTGCAGGTATGGGTTCAGCCTACGGCGTAGGCGTGGCAGGTCAGGCAGCAGCCGGAGTCGTAACCGAGGATCCGGATAAATTCGCGAAGGTGCTTCTGCTCCAGCTGCTTCCGGGTACCCAGGGTATCTACGGTCTGCTGGTTGGTTTCATCGCTCTTTCTAAGATTGGTCTTCTTGGCGGCGGCGCTGACATGAGCATGTCGATCTCCCAGGGACTCTTATATCTGGCAGCATGCCTTCCGATCGGCGTGGTTGGTCTGGTATCGGCGAGACATCAGGGAAGAACGTCGGTTGCTTCCATCGGTATCGTAGCGAAGAAACCGGAACAGTTTGGTAAAGCGATGCTGTTCCCGGCGATGGTTGAGACCTATGCGATTCTGGCACTTCTGGTTTCGATTCTGGCAATCAATGCACTGTAATCTGGCACGGCGGAAAGAATCAAAATCAGTTAAGGAGTGAAGCGTATGAATGGATTAGATAAGATTATTGCTCAGATCCTTGACGATGCAAAGCAGGAATCCCTTGCGATTCAGGAAAAAGCAGCCGGTGAAGCGGAGACGACCCTTGCGGCAGCCGGTGAAAAGGTAAAAAAGCTGGAGGAAGAGCAGGCGAAATCGGCGGCGCAGCGTGAAAAAAGCTATGAGGAACGGCTTCGTTCTTCGGCGGCGCTAAAGAAGCGCCAGGCGATCCTTGCGGCAAAGCAGGCGATCATCGAGGAAATGCTTGCGGCGGCACACAAGGAGCTGCTGGCAAAGCCGGATGAGGCGTATTTTGCATGGATGGAGCAGCTTCTTTCCCGGTTCGTGACGGATCGGGCAGGAGAAATCTATGTTTCAAAACGTGATTTAGAGCGGATGCCGGATGATTTTCCGGCAAAGATAGAGAAGACGGCGCAGGAAAAGGGCGGAAGCCTGGTACTGAAAAAAGAACCGAGGGAGATCGACGGGGGCTTTGTTCTGGTGTACGGCGGCGTCGAGGAAAATTGTTCTGCCGGGGCGTTGTTTGCGTCGCAGCGGGATGAGCTGGCGGACAAGGTACATGCGATGCTGTTTGGATAACGGCGGGAGAAGGTAAGGAGGGCTTATATGTCTGATACAAAATATGCCTACGCGGTCGCCCGGATCCGGGCACTGGAAAATGGGCTTTTTTCCTCCGCACAGATTGAACAGCTGCTGTCCGTAAAAAGCTACGAGGGGGCGCTGCGTTTCCTGACCGAACACGGCTGGGGGGATGCAGATACACCGCTCAGCGCGGAGGCGATCCTGACCTGGGAGAAGGCGAAATCCTGGGAGACGGTCCGCGACCTTTTGAAGGGCGACGACGCGATCCTGGCAGTGCTTTCCTACGGGGATCTCTACCACAATTTAAAGGCGGCGATCAAGGATGCAGCGGCGCCGGGCAGCCACGGCAATGTCTATTTTGACGACTGCGAGGTGGACGGCGCGCGGATGGCGAAGATCGTGGCGGAAAAGGACTGGCAGGCGCTTCCGGCACATATGCGGGAGGCGGCGAAGGAAGCCAGCGAGACATTTCTGCACACGGGCGACGGGCAGCTCTGCGATATCATTGTTGACCGGGCGGCGCTCGCAGCTATCTATGAGTGCGGAAAGAATGCGTCCGACGCGATCATCCGTGATTATGCCGAGACGACGGTCGCGGTGGCGGATATCAAGATAGCGGTGCGCTCCCAGAAGACGGGAAAACATCTGGATTTTATGCGGCGCGCGATGGCACCGTGCGATAGCTTGAATATCGAGCGCCTGTCACAGGCGGCTCTTGGCGGTGTCGGTGCGATCTGCGAGTATCTGGAAGGAACCCGCTATGCGGGCGGCGCGCAGGCATTAAAGGAATCGCCGTCGGCGTTTGAGCGGTGGTGTGACAATCAGCTGATCGAGACGATCAAGCCGCAGAAATACAACCCGTTTACGGCGGGACCGCTGGTTGCCTATGTGCTGGCGAAGGAAAATGAGATCAAAACGGTCCGTATCATCCTGACCGCCCGTCTGAACGGTCTTGAGGAGGAACAGATTCGGGAAAGGATAAGGGAGATGTATGTATAAGGTTGCAGTAGTCGGAGATTACGACAGCATCTACGGATTTGCGGCGCTGGGACTGGAGACATTTCCGGTGTCCGATGTAAATGAGACGGAGAAAGTATTTCTGGAACTGGCTTCCGGTTCCTATGCGGTGATCTATATCACCGAGGCGGCGGCTGCCGGGATTGAGACAGCCATCGACCGCTACCGGGAACAGCCGCTTCCGTCCGTGATCCTGATTCCGGGTATTTCCGGGAATACGGGAAAGGGCGTGGAGTCGGTCAAGCATTCGGTGGAACAGGCAGTTGGATCGGATATTCTGTTTGGAGATGCATGATAGAAAGGTGGGTGAAACCTTCCAATGAGCAAAGGAACGATAAAGAAGGTAGCAGGACCGCTGGTTATCGCCAGCGGGATGCGGGATGCCAATATGTTTGACGTCGTCCGCGTCAGCGACGAACGTCTGATTGGCGAGATCATAGAGATTCACGGAGATGAAGCGTCGATTCAGGTATATGAGGAGACTTCCGGTTTAGGACCTGGCGAGCCGGTAGAGTCGATGGATGTGCCGCTTTCGGTTGAACTGGGACCGGGACTCCTGACGAGTATCTACGATGGAATCCAGCGGCCGCTGGACGATATCATGAAGGAGACGGGCAGCAACAACTTAAAGCGCGGCGTTGAGGTTCCGTCTTTAAAGCGTGATAAGAAATGGCAGTTTGTGCCGACCGTGAAAGCGGGCGACAGCGTGGAAGCAGGCGACATCATCGGTACCGTGCAGGAGACGCTGATCATTGAGCATAAGATTATGGTGCCGTATGGTGTAAAAGGTACCGTCAAAGAGATCAAGAGCGGTGAATTTACGGTGGAGGAAACTGTAGCGGTCATTGAGACGGAAAACGGCGAAAAAGAGCTTACAATGATGCAGAAATGGCCGGTTCGGCGCGGACGTCCGTACCAGACGAAGCTGCCGCCGGTAAAACCGCTGATCACCGGACAGCGTGTCGTTGACGCATTCTTCCCGATCGCCAAGGGCGGCGTGGCAGCCGTGCCGGGACCGTTCGGAAGCGGCAAGACCGTCATCCAGCACCAGCTGGCGAAATGGGCGGAAGCGGACATTGTTGTTTACATCGGCTGCGGTGAGCGCGGCAACGAGATGACGGATGTTTTAAATGAGTTTCCGGAGTTAAGGGATCCAAAGACCGGGCACTCCCTGATGCAGCGGACCGTGCTGATTGCCAATACTTCGGATATGCCGGTAGCAGCCCGCGAGGCATCGATTTACACGGGTATCACGATCGCAGAGTATTTCCGCGACATGGGCTATTCGGTGGCACTGATGGCGGATTCCACCTCCCGATGGGCGGAGGCGCTGCGAGAGATGTCGGGCCGTCTGGAAGAGATGCCAGGCGAGGAAGGTTATCCGGCCTACTTAGGAAGCCGTCTGGCACAGTTCTATGAGCGTGCAGGTCATGTCATCTGCCTTGGCAGGGACGGACGCGAGGGCGCCCTGTCCGCAATCGGAGCCGTATCCCCGCCAGGCGGCGATATTTCCGAGCCGGTTTCCCAGGCGACGCTGCGTATCGTCAAGGTATTCTGGGGACTCGATTCAGCGCTGGCATACAAGCGCCATTTCCCGGCGATCAACTGGCTGACCAGCTATTCCCTGTATGTGGACAATCTGGGAAAATGGTTTGATGAGAATGTATCGGATGAGTGGATGAGCTGCCGCCAAGGTCTTATGAGCCTTCTGCAGGAAGAGGCAGAGCTGGAGGAGATCGTAAAGATGGTCGGCATGGATGCATTGTCCCCGATCGACCGCCTGAAAATGGAAGCGGCGCGCTCGATCCGTGAGGATTTCCTGCATCAGAACTCCTTCCATGAGATTGACACGTATACACCATTGCAGAAACAGTTCCGCATGATGAAGCTGGTGCTGGCGTTCTATGAGCAGTCGAAGAAAGCGCTGGAAGGCGGCGCTTCCATCCAGAATCTCATCAAGATGCCGGTGCGCGAGCAGATCGGACGTTTTAAATATACGAAAGCAGAAGACGTGGAGAAAGAGTATCAGGCGGTCCTCGATGAACTTGCGAAAGAGGTTGCCGATGCGGCTGGAAAGGGGGCATTCTAAATGCCGAAAGAATATAGAACCATACAGGAGGTTGCAGGTCCTCTGATGCTGGTGCAGGGCGTGGAAAATGTTACCTATGACGAGTTGGGCGAGATCGAGCTGGCGAGCGGCGAAAAGAGACGCTGCAAGGTGCTGGAGATCGACGGTGGCAATGCGCTGGTACAGCTTTTTGAGAGTTCCACGGGTATCAACCTTTCAAATAGTAAGGTGCGTTTTTTAGGCAGAACGATGGAACTTGGCGTATCGGAGGATATGCTGGGACGCGTCTTTGACGGTCTGGGCAATCCAATCGACGGCGGTCCGGAGATCCTGCCGGAGGAACGCCGCGATATCAATGGTCTGCCGATGAACCCGGCGGCGAGAAGCTATCCGCAGGAGTTTATCCAGACGGGTGTTTCCGCGATCGATGGTCTGAATACACTGGTTCGCGGTCAGAAATTGCCGATTTTCTCGGCGTCCGGTCTGCCGCATGCGAATCTGGCAGCCCAGATTGCGAGACAGGCGAAGGTGCGCGGCACGGACGAACCGTTTGCCGTTGTCTTCGCGGCGATGGGTATCACCTTTGAGGAAGCGCATTTCTTTACCGAGAGCTTTAAGGAGACGGGCGCGATCGACCGTACCGTCCTGTTTATCAACCTGGCAAACGATCCGGCGGTTGAGCGTATCGCGACCCCGCGTATGGCGCTGACGGCTGCCGAGTATCTGGCATTTGAGAAAAATATGCACGTTCTCGTTATCCTGACGGATATCACAAACTACGCGGATGCGCTGCGAGAGATTTCGGCTGCCCGCAAGGAAGTTCCGGGACGTCGTGGTTATCCGGGTTATATGTACACGGATCTTGCATCCCTGTATGAGAGAGCCGGACGCCAGAGAGGCAAGAATGGTTCGATCACGATGATTCCGATCTTAACCATGCCGGAGGATGACAAGACGCACCCGATTCCGGACTTAACCGGATATATTACCGAGGGACAGATTATCTTAAGCCGTGATCTGTACCGCAAGGGCATCACACCGCCGATTGACGTACTTCCGTCGCTGTCCCGTCTGAAAGATAAGGGAATTGGCGAGGGCAAGACGCGTGCCGACCATTCGAACACCTTAAACCAGCTCTTTGCGGCGTATGCGCGCGGCAAGGAAGCAAAGGAACTCATGGTGATCCTGGGCGAGGCGGCATTGTCCGATGTTGACTTAATCTATGCAAAATTTGCGGACGCCTTTGAAAAAGAATATGTTTCCCAGGGCTACAATACGGACCGCGATATCGAGGAGACGCTGCGGATTGGCTGGAAACTGCTTTCCATCCTGCCGAGAAGCGAGCTGAAACGTATCGATGAGAAGTATCTGGATCTGTATTATGGGAAAGAGTAAAAATGCCTGTGCATGGCGGATGCGCTTGAAAACGAAAGCGGCGTGTCATAACGCGGCTGCGGGAGCTGGCGGATCTGTTGTGACAAAGTGATTGCAGGAGAGAGGTGGTACGCATGGCATCGACACAGGTCAACCCGACCCGAATGGAGCTTACGAGGCTGAAAAAGAAGCTGGCGACAGCCACGCGGGGACATAAACTGCTGAAGGATAAGCGGGATGAGCTGATGCGTCAGTTCCTGGATCTGGTCCGGGAAAATATGGCGCTGCGCCAGAAAGTGGAGGCGGGCATCAGGAGTGCGAATGTGAATTTCGTCATCGCTAAAGCCGGGATGTCCGAGCAGGCGTTAAATACCGCGCTTGCCGCGCCGAAACAGGCGGTTTATCTGGAAGCAGACAAGAAAAACGTAATGAGCGTCGATATTCCGGTGTTCCATTATAAGACCCGGACGGCGGATGAGAACGATATTTACTCGTATGGATTTGCGTTTACTTCGAGCGATCTGGACGGGGCAGTCAAGTCGCTGGCGGACATTCTGCCGGATATGCTGCGGCTGTCCGAGACAGAGAAAGCCTGCCAGCTCATGGCAGCCGAGATCGAGAAAACGCGCCGGAGAGTCAATGCGCTGGAACACGTAATTATTCCGGAGGCGCGCAAAAATATCAAATATATCACGATGAAGCTGGATGAAAATGAGAGAAGCACGCAGATCCGCCTGATGAAGGTGAAGGATATGATGCTGGAGGAGAAGCATCATTATAAGGAGAAGCGGGAGCTTTGTTCGTGATGATGAAAATGCCTCTTCTGGCGGCTTTAGGGCTGTCAGGGGAGGTTTTTTTGCACATAGTTGTGAAAATGACGGGACGAGCCCACGAGGTTCGAACCGCCCTTTCGATATACCTTTGTTCGCTTGCTTTCACTACAGATGTTCGCCCATGACGGACTGCGTCCGCCCTGTTCGGACACCTGTGTTCAAGATGCGTACAAAGATATATGAAAGGCGGTTCGGACCTCGCGGGCTCGTCCCTGTGTATTGGAAAAATAAAAGAGACAGAAAAAAGTAAAGTATTTATTGGAAATATTTGGTAGAATAGGAGGAAATGAGGGGAGGAATTTTGCATGGCAAAGCAGGTACAGAGGGCGATCGGCTGGGTGGCAGCATTTCTTTTGGCGGTGGGGATGTTGTTCCTGCCGGTTTCGAAGGCGTATGCGGGTCCGGTATCGGGCGGCAGTCCTGGAAGTGGAGAGATGAGAGGTGTCTGGGTTTCGTATCTGGACTGGAATGGATGGGCGAAGGATGAGGCTGGATATAAGAAAGCGATGGATCAGACACTGGACCTCTGTGTACAGAAGGGGTTAAATGCGGTTTTCCTACAGGTTCGCCCGGATGGAGATGCGATGTATCCGTCACAGTATTTCCCGTGGTCGAAATTTGCCTCTGGAAAACAGGGAAAGAATCCGGGGTATGATCCGCTGGCATATGCGGTGCAGGCGGCGCATCAGCGGGGCTTGCAGCTTCATGCGTGGATCAATCCGTACCGGATCACGGGGTATCTGAACCGTTATTCGGATCTGTGTGCGTCAAATCCGGCGATCGCGTGGGCGAAGGACGGGGACAGTTCGAATGACCGGTGGGTATTGTGCCAGAATGGTGAGTATTATTACAATCCGGCGATTCCGCAGGTGCGCCAGCTGATTATTGACGGTGTGAAAGAGATCGTGACGAATTATGAGGTGGACGGCATCCATTTTGATGATTATTTCTATCCGAATCTCGATGACAGCAAGGCGGAAACATGGTTTGATTATCCGGAGTACCAGGCGGGCGGCACATCGCTGAGTGTGGCGGCGTGGAGACGGAATAATGTCAATGAGCTGGTAAGGGGAGTTTATAGTGCGGTCAAGTCGATCCGTCCGCAGGCATTGTTCGGTATCAGCCCGGAGGGATATTTACAGAACCTCCGAAAAGATACCCGACAGTTTACAGATGTGGATGCGTGGATGACCCAGAGCGGCTATGTGGATTACCTGATGCCGCAGATTTACTGGGGATTTGAGGCGAAGCAGAACGGCCAGGCAGCGGGCTATGCGTTTGCAAACTGCCTGAATGAGTGGGTGACGCTGAAAAAGAAGGGAAATGTGAAGCTGTATGTCGGTCTGGCGCTCTATAAGACCGGAACAGATGCAGTGGACGGCAACGAGGTGCCGGAGTGGCAGCGGTATCATGATATCATGAAGCGCGAGGTGCAGGCTGGACGGGCAACCGGACAGGTGAGCGGTTACTGCTTCTATGATTTATCGTCCCTGACGCGTGCGGCGGCAGCGGAGGAAGTGGCGAATGTGACGGCGCTGTTCCATTAAGTGCTCCCAGATAGTTACTGTTCACGCATACGTGCCCAGTAACGGAATTTGCCGTGACTTCGCATTTAAATACGGCAAATTCCTGCTGCCACCACGTTTTCTTACGGCACTTTCGGTTCCCAAAGTGCCTACCCGTGAACGGTAACCATGATACCTTGTTGGAGAAATGGAAACCCCTGTGGATGATTGCAACCACAGGGGTTCTGTGTTATACTGGACATACGATTGCAGTAAAAATGTTGTTGTTTACATAATGTTCAGATGGCAGCAAATATACGGACGAGGAGAGGGAAGATGAAAAAAACAGCACTTGTCATTATGGCAGCCGGAATCGGAAGCCGTTTTGGCGGAGGGATCAAACAGCTGGAGCCGGTGGGTCCGAATGGGGAGATCATTATGGATTACTCTATCCATGACGCGCTGGAAGCTGGATTTGACCGGATTATCTTTGTGATCCGCCATGATTTGGAGGAGGACTTCAAAGAAGTGATCGGGAACCGGATTGAGAAGATTGCGCCGGTGACATACGCATTCCAGGAGCTTTCGGATGTACCGGAGGGATTCAGTGTCCCGGCAGACCGGAAAAAACCGTGGGGAACTGGACAGGCGATTTTGAGCATCCGCGGACTGGTCGAAGAGCCATTCCTGGTGATCAATGCGGATGATTATTATGGAAAAGAAGTGTTCCGAAAGATTCATACATACATGGTGGAACAGATGGACGTGAACGCACCGGTGTATGATATCTGCATGGGCGGCTTTATTCTGGCAAATACGCTCAGCGAGAACGGCGGCGTGACACGCGGCGTCTGTGAGGTGGGCGAGGGAGAGATTTTAAAACGCGTAACCGAAACCTACAATATCCAGAAGACAGCGGACGGCATGACGGCGACGGACAAAGAGGGGAATCCGGTTTCGGTTCAGGAGAACCAGCATGTATCGATGAATATGTGGGGACTCACACCGGGCTTTGTGGAGGAGCTGGAAAAAGGATTTCCAGAGTTTCTTGCGGGGCTGAAAGAGGGCGACGTGAAGTCGGAGTACCTGCTTCCGACGATCATCGATCAGATGATCCACGACGGGCGCGCAAGGGTGAAACTTCTGGAGACGCACGACTGCTGGTTTGGTGTGACCTACCGTGAGGATAAGGAGAGCGTGACGGAGTCGATCCGGGCGCTGATCCGTGAGGGCGTGTACCCGGAAAAACTGTTTTGATAATTTGAGGAACAGTTGATTCGGCTGTGCAGAGGATAACGTGAAAAACGGTACGTGAGAATAACATGATACGCATAAATCCTGCATAGGATACCATGTAAGCCTTGAATTAAGGGGGAATGGCAGTCCGATGCAGGATTTTGCATATTTTAAGAGTCTTTATCCGGCTGCATGTAAGCAGATGCAGCTTTGCGTGGAAGCGGTCTGTGATGAGCTGGAGTATGAGGGGAGTCCCATCTATGATGAATATCCGGATCGGATCTTTCTGGAAAAACTGACAAAACGGGCACTGGAAAAATGGCAGAAGGTTTATCCGGCTGGAACGGAGAGGACGGATACACTGACGACCTATATGAAGGCGGCGGACGTGGGCACTGTATCCACAGAAGAAGGAACGGCGATGGTGGAAAATTCCCTGAAAATAGATTCTCCTGGTGGAGAAAGAGAAGAGAATCTGGCGGGAACCAGCATACAGCCGCATCTTCCTGGAAATGATGTATGGTATGGACCACTTCGGGGCGAACAGAAGGGCGGAAACGCTGGATATATGGTGTGGGAGGCGGATGAGCCGAATCTGACCGCGCAGGAGCGCCGTCCATGGAGTCCGCCGCCGGGACCGCGCCCGGGAGGACCGGGAAATCCGTGGGGACCGCCACCCCCGCCGCCGGGACCGCGCCCGGGAGGACCGGGAAATCCGTGGGGACCGCCACCCCCGCCGCCGGGACCGCGTCCGGGAGGACCAGGAAATCCGTGGGGACCGCCGCCCCCGCCGCCGGGACCGCGCCCGGGAGGACCGGGAAATCCGTGGGGACCGCCACCCCCGCCGCCGGGACCGCGCCCGGGAGGACCGGGAAATCCGTGGGGACCGCCACCCCCGCCGCCGGGACCGCGTCCGGGAGGACCGGGAAATCCGTGGGGACCGCCGCCCCCGCCGCCGGGACCGCGCCCGGGAGGACCGGGAAATCCGTGGGGACCGCCACCCCCGCCGCCGGGACCGCGCCCGGGAGGACCGGGAAATCCGTGGGGACCGCCACCCCCGCCGCCGGGACCGCGTCCGGGAGGACCGGGAAATCCGTGGGGACCGCCGCCCCCGCCGCCGGGACCGCGCCCGGGAGGACCGGGAAATCCGTGGGGACCGCCACCCCCGCCGCCGGGACCGCGCCCGGGAGGACCGGGAAATCCGTGGGGACCGCCACCCCCGCCGCCGGGACCGCGTCCGGGAGGACCAGGAAATCCGTGGGGACCGCCGCCCCCGCCGCCGGGACCGCGTCCGGGAGGACCGGGAAATCCGTGGGGACCGCCACCCCCGCCGCCGGGACCGCGCCCGGGAGGACCGGGAAATCCGTGGGGACCGCCGCCTCCGCCGCCGGGACCGCGCCCGGGGAGACCGGGGAATCCGTGGGGAGCGCCGCTTCAGGATTTTCTTCAGGTTTTATTAATGAATGAGTTGCAGGAGCGAAGACGGTGTCGGAAGTGCTGAAATTGCGGTTTTCAGGTGTAAATTTTTTAAATTAAAATGCGGTAACATCCAGGTGTGACAACGAATTTTACCGATTTGGAAAAAGAACAATCGGGTTACTGGGCACGTATGCGTGAACAGTAACACAATCGGAGTTCTTACAAATCATAGAAATTCTGGAATTTGAAGCCTGCTTGTGTTATACTGAAACAAAGGCTGCCGCCGGGACAGATGGGTGCCTGCGGCAGTTTTTGGCGTGCATGACAAAACGGAAACAGTTCGGCGGGTAGATTTTCCTGTACCTGTGAAGATACGGAACTGGTATGGTGGAGAGATAAAAGGAATTGATTTGATATATGAAGAAAAACCTGAAAAAGATACTGATTTTACTGATCTTATTTGTGCTGGCAGCAGCCGGTTATTTTACCTGGTCCTGGATGCAGCTGCGGGAGGATGGGGCGGTCTATACCTCGATTGAGGACGCGAACCTTCCAGTCGCTTATGTGAATATTCTGGGGCGGCGGATGAACGAGCTGGACGGTTTCGTGGAGGACAGCCAGAAAGCGGCTGGACGCGGGGATCTGACGCTGCTTCCGGCAGACCGGAAACTGTCGGTGACGATCGACAAGCTGGACTCCCAGATTACGGGGATGCAGTATGAGATCCGCAGTCTGGACGGCGAACGTCTGGTAGAACGGACAACGCTTGACCACTGGGAACAGTCAGGGGAAGAGGTTTCTGCGGAGCTTCCGATCCAGAACCTTCTGACGGAGGAAAGCGAATACCGCTTAACGATTGCGATCGCGACGGAAAAGCACCCGGCGATCTATTTTTACACGCGCGTGATGTGGCAGCAGGAGAGCCGTGTGCAGGAGATGGTCGATCTGGCGGTGTCCTTTTCTGAAAAGACGTTTGATTATGATTCAGCGAGGGAGCTGACGACCTATCTGGAGACGGATCCGAATGCGGATAACAGTTCGTTGGGACATGTGACGTTAAAAAGCGATTTCAGCCAGCTGACCTGGAAAGGGCTTTCGATGGAGCGGGTCAGCGAACCGGAAATTCATCTGCGGGAGCTGCAGGGCATCATTGGGACGATCGATTTAAAGTATGTTGTAAGTGAGATGAAGGATGGCAAGGCGGCTGCTTATTACGATGTGATCGAGAGCTTCACGATGAAGCTGGGCGCACAGCGCATCTACATGATGAATTATGACCGCCGCGCGGACCAGATTTTTACGGGGGAGAGCAGCGCCTATTCTGGCGACCGGATTCAGCTGGGGGTTTCGGATGCGGAGGATCTGCAGTCGATGCAGGATGAAGCGGGGAAATACCGTGCCTTTGTGGCAAACCGGGCGCTCTGGATTTATGATACAGGAAAAAAAGAGAGCACAAAGGTATTTGCGTTCCGCAAGAGCGAGAATGATACGAGGGTCAATTATGATACCTACGGAATCAAGATTCTGGATGTGAGCGAGGCAGGCCAGATTGATTTTGCCGTGTACGGCTATATGAGCCGCGGTAACCACGAGGGAACGACGGGAATCGCGCTGTACCGCTATGAGAGTGCGGGAAATGCCCTGACAGAGCGGCTGTATCTGCCGGCATCGACCGATTACGGCAACCTGCGCCAGGATATCAACCAGCTGTGCTACTTAAGCGGCGGGCAGACGTTGTATGTGCTGATGAACCATGCGGTTTACAGTGTCGATCTGACGGGAAAAGAGTACATGGTGGTGGCAGATGGCCTGACGGAGGAAAATTTTGCAGTCAGCACGGATGCCTCCCGGATTGCGTGGCAGGATGGGGCGGATATTTACCGTTCGACCAAGCTGCATGTCATGAATCTGGAGACAGGCAAGAAGGATGAGATTTCCTTTCCGGATCAGACCGTGATCCGGCTGATCGGATTTGTCGGAACCGACTTAGTCTACGGGCTTGCCCATCCGAACGAGCAGCTTACGATGGACGGACGCGTGACGGGGCTTCCGCTGTATGCGGTCGAGATCGTCGGCAGCAATATGGAGATGGAGACCCGCTATGAGAAGCCGGGTGTCAGCCTGGTGGATGTGCGGATTCAGGACAGCCGGGTTCATCTGTCACGGATGCACCAGATAGGAAGCGGCTATCAGCCGATGGACGAGGACACGCTGGTCTGTAATGAGGAAGTGTCGAAAGATCCACTGGATGGAATCGCTACGTTAAATGACAGTGCAAAGGGGCGTCTCTACTGCGTCAAGCTGGATGCAGGCAAGACGGCACGGAGCACGAAGGTGCATGTTCCGAAGCAGGTGGCAGCAGAAGAAAATGATGTGATTGTGCTTCAGAACAATGGCGCAGCTGCACAGCGGATTTACAGTGCCTACAGCGAGGGACGCCTGAAAGGCTCGTATGCGGAATTTTCCAGCGCGGTGCAGGCAGCTTACGATGGCATGGGACTTGTAACGGATGAAAATGACCGGGTTGTCTGGGTGAGAGCAAACCGGAGCGACGCGAAGACGATCCGCGACGTCCAGAATATGGCGGGAACCGTCAGCCGCTATCTGTCGGATATGGCGGACGGAAAGACGACCTCCTCGGATGGCACAGAGTTAATCGACGCACGCGGGCTGACGCTGAACCAGATTCTCTACTTTGTCTACACGGGCATGCCGGTGGTGGCATATCTGGGAGACGGAAGCTATGGTCTGATCTGTGGATACGACGCGTACAACATCTCTTGTCTCTGGTATCCGGGCACGGAATTTGCCTACACGGATAAGATGGGACTCAACGATGCAGCGGCATTTTTCGAGGGAAACGGAGGCAATGATTTCATTTGTTTCCTTGCCAATTAAGGAAAAAACGGAAATTACTGTTCACGGGTAGGCACTTTTGGAACCGAAAGTGCCGTAAGAAAACGTGGTGGCAGCAGGAATTTTCCGTATTAAAATGCGAAGCCACGGCAAATTCCATTACTGGGCACATATGCGTGAACAGTAATAAACGGAAAGCCAATGCTTTACAAATTGAGATGTTATGATATAATCATGTAGATAACGTGATATAAATTTAAGAAAATATTAAAGATTTGAGGCGCCGTCTGGCGCGTGTAAGTATCGTAAGATAATAGATTTTGAGGTGCAGAATGGAACAATTTATTATGAAGGGCGGAAATCCGCTGGTAGGCGAAGTGACTATCAGCGGAGCGAAGAATGCGGCGCTGGGAATCTTGGCGGCATCGATTCTGACTGACGAGGATGTTTTAATAGAAAATCTGCCGGACGTGCGTGATATCAACGTGTTTCTGGAGGCTGTTTCGGAGATTGGCGCGATGGTAGACCGGATTGACCGGCACACTGTCCGCATCAATGCGAAGGGGATTCATGCGATCCATGTGGATGACGAGTACATCCGCCGGATCCGAGCTTCCTACTATTTTATTGGCGCCCTGCTTGGCAAGTACAAAAGCGCACAGGTTCCGCTTCCGGGCGGATGCAACATCGGCAGCCGTCCGATCGACCAGCATTTAAAGGGCTTCCGTGCCCTCGGTGCGAAGGTGCAGGTGGAAAATGGCGCGGTGCTCGCACATGCGATTGATTTAGTTGGTACCCATATTTATCTGGATATGGTGTCGGTCGGCGCGACGATCAATATCATGATGGCAGCGACGCTGGCAGAGGGCGAGACGATCATCGAGAATCCGGCGAAAGAACCGCATGTCGTCGATGTGGCGAACTTCTTAAACAGCATGGGAGCCAATGTCAAGGGTGCCGGAACCGACGTGATCCGCATCCGCGGCGTCCACAAGCTGCATGGAACCGAATATTCGATCATCCCGGACCAGATCGAGGCAGGTACATTTATGTGTGCGGCAGCGATCACCCGCGGCGACGTGATGGTACAGAATGTCATTCCGAAGCATCTGGAAGCAATTTCTGCGAAGCTTATCGAGATGGGCTGTGAGGTGACGGAGTTTGATGAGGCGGTTCGTGTTGTGGGACGCCCGAGCCATGTGCATACCGATATCAAGACACTTCCGTATCCGGGATTTCCGACTGATATGCAGCCGCAGATCACTGTGACACTGGCACTGGCAGAGGGAACCAGTGTAGTGACTGAGAGTATTTTTGAAAACCGTTTTAAATATGTGGACGAACTTGCCCGTATGGGTGGACGCATCAAGGTAGAGGGCAATACCGCGATCATTACCGGCGTGAAGAAGCTGACCGGAGCACAGGTGGAGGCACCAGATCTGCGCGCAGGCGCTGCCCTGGTCATTGCGGGGCTGGCAGCGGAAGGATATACGACCGTTGATGAGATCGGTTATATCCAGAGAGGCTATGAGCATTTTGAGAAGAAGCTGCAGGGACTTGGCGCGGTGATCGAGAAAGTCGATTCCGAGAAAGAGGCGCAGAAGTTCAGACTCAAAGTGGGCTGATAAAAAAGAATGCGGTGTCACATATTGCTTGACAGACACCGCGGAGTATGTTATCGTACTGTTGAAACTTTTAACAATTAAAAAGTTCGTATATATCCCTTATTCAGAGTGATGGAGATACAAAGGATCTATGAAGTCACGGCAACCCCGTTACATGGGACTGAAAATTGGTCTCAGCAGGGAACGGAAGGTGCCAGCCTGAGCGAGGAACCGGGAGATCGGTTTATCGAGCAATAAGAGGATTTGATCGAGATAATCAAGTCCGTGTTGCTGCGGACTTTTTTTATGTCTTACGACAAACTTATCAAAGGAGGAAATATGGAGAGATTACTTTTTACATCTGAATCAGTAACCGAAGGACATCCGGATAAAATGTGTGATCAGATTTCCGATGCGATTCTGGACGCGCTCTTAGAGCAGGATCCGATGAGCCGTGTGGCTTGTGAGACGGCGACGACAACCGGTCTGGTTATGGTTATGGGCGAGATCACAACGAAAGGCTATGTGGATATCCAGAAGGTAGTCCGCAATACCGTCCGTGAGATCGGTTATGACCGTGCGAAATACGGTTTTGACTGTGATACCTGCGGCGTGATCGTGGCACTGGACGAGCAGTCCCCGGATATCGCGATGGGAGTTGATAAAGCGCTGGAAGCAAAAGAGAACAAGATGAGCGACGAGGAGCTGGAGGCAATCGGTGCCGGCGATCAGGGTATGATGTTTGGTTATGCGACCAACGAAACGGATGAATATATGCCATATCCGATTTATCTGGCACACAAACTGGCACGCCAGCTGACCAAGGTCCGCAAAGACGGAACCCTGCGCTACCTGCGCCCGGACGGCAAGACACAGGTAACCGTAGAGTACGATGAGAACGGCAAACCATCCCGTCTGGATGCAGTGGTTCTTTCCACCCAGCATGACGAGGAAGTAACCCAGGAGCAGATCCATAAGGATATTAAAAAATATGTATTTGACGAGATTCTGCCGGCAGAGATGGTTGATGAGAATACAAAATTCTTTATCAATCCGACCGGACGTTTCGTTATCGGCGGTCCGCATGGAGACAGCGGTCTGACCGGACGTAAGATCATTGTGGACACCTACGGCGGCATGGCGCGTCACGGTGGCGGCGCATTCTCCGGAAAAGACTGCACAAAAGTGGATCGTTCTGCTGCATACGCAGCCCGCTATGTTGCGAAAAACATCGTAGCAGCCGGACTGGCAGACAGATGTGAGATTCAGCTTTCCTATGCGATCGGTGTTGCACAGCCGACCTCCATCATGGTAGATACATTCGGAACCAGCAAGTTGCGTGAGGATCAGCTGGTTGAGATGATCCGCAAGCACTTTGACCTGCGTCCGGCTGGCATCATCAAGATGCTTGACCTGCGCCGCCCGATCTACAAACAGACGGCTGCATACGGACATTTCGGCCGCGACGATCTGGATCTTCCGTGGGAGAAGCTGGATAAGGTGGATGAATTAAAGGCGTATCTGTAAGAGTAGGAAACGCTGCAGGGGTATCTGCCCGTAAAAAATCATAAGATCAGAACGAGGGGGCTGCCGCTTTTGCGGCAGTCTCTTTTATTACACAAAAAGGCACATGCTTTTTTATTTATAATACTTTTAGAGACGTAATCTGCAAAATATGATACACTATTTGTGGAAGATATCAGGAGCAAAAGCGCAGAAGTCCGACGCAGTTTTGCGGGAGGATTTTTGTAGGGGCAATCTGGTATCAGACCGGGCAATGACTGGAGGAAATAGGATGAAGATACGCACACGTCTGGCGATTGCTTTTGTGACGATTACGGTCGTTCCGATTGTGCTCATATTTGTGGCGGCGTTCGGACTCGTAAACTATCAGGAGCATCTGTTTCAGAAAACATACGGGCTGTCGGAGCAGATCGATCTGCTCTCCGGCAATCAGACACAGGTGTTTAACCGGCTGACGCAGGGAATCCAGGAGGAGATCCGCGAGGCGGTCGGGAAAAATACAGATTTATTTGAAGAACCGGCTTATTTGAGCAAGGTCAATGAAGAACTGCGCGATAAATATTCGTATCTGGTCATCCGCAAGGGCAAGGACATCACATTCTGCGGAAACGAGGATGGACGCGAGCTCTGCGAACGGCTGGCGCCGTACGGTGATCAGGGAAGTATGGCAGGCAGTATTTACATGGATGGCGAGGAACAGCATCTGGTCAAACAGATCGATTTCCGGTTTTCAGATGATTCACAGGGCAGTGTGTTCATCGTGACGAACGTCGGGGATTATGTGCCGGAGATCAAGGCGCTGCTCGGAGAGATGCTGCTTCTCGGCGTGCTGATCATCAGTTTTATGGGCGGTCTGCTGATCATGTGGATCTACCGTTCTCTGCTGCGTCCGCTGCACAAGCTGCAGGAGGCGACCAAGCAGATCCGGGATGGAAATCTGGACTTTACGCTCGATGTGGATGATGAAGATGAGATCGGAATGCTCTGCCAGGATTTCGAGGAGATGCGTCTGCGTCTCAAGGAATCGCAGGAAGAAAAACTCCAGTACGACAAGGAGAGCAAAGAGCTGATCAGCAATATTTCCCATGATCTGAAGACTCCGATCACGGCGATCAAGGGGTATGTGGAAGGCATTCAGGATGGCGTGGCTTCTTCACCTGAGAAATTGAATAAATATATTCGGACGATTTATAATAAAGCAAACGATATGGATCGACTGATTGACGAGCTGACGTTCTATTCGAAGATTGATACGAACAAGATTCCGTACAACTTTTCAAAGATCAATGTGGCGGAGTATTTTGGTGATTGTGTTGAGGAAGTTGGTCTGGATATGGAGACGCGCGGCATCGAGCTGGGATATTTCAACTATGTGGACGAGGATGTGGTCGTGATCGCGGACGCGGAGCAGATGAAGCGAGTGATCAACAACATTATCGGAAATTCGCTCAAATATCTGGACAAGAAAAAGGGTATTTTAAATATCCGCATCAAGGATGACGGCGATTTTATCCAGGTCATCATCGAGGACAACGGAAAGGGAATCGCGGCGAAAGATCTGCCGTATATTTTCGATCGTTTCTACCGGACGGATTCGTCGAGAAATTCGTCCAAGGGCGGCAGCGGCATCGGGCTTTCGATCGTAAAGAAGATTATCGAAGATCACGGCGGACGCATCTGGGCGACCAGCAAGGAAGGCATCGGAACGGAGATCCATTTCGTTTTGCGCAAGTATGTCGGGGCATAGTGATTTGAAGTTTGGTCGTTTAAATAAAAACAGCAGGAGGAATTCACAGATGAGCAGAATATTAATCGTAGAAGACGAGGAGAGTATTGCAGAGCTGGAAAAAGACTATCTGGAGCTTTCTGGTTTTGAGGTTGAGATAGAAAATAATGGAGAAACGGGACTGAAACGCGGCATGGAGGAAGATTTTGACCTTCTGATTCTTGATCTGATGCTGCCAGGGGTCGATGGCTTCGAGATCTGCAAGAAGATCCGGGAAGTAAAAAACACACCGATCATCATGGTATCTGCGAAAAAGGACGATATTGACAAGATCCGCGGTCTGGGACTGGGCGCGGACGATTATATCACGAAACCATTCAGTCCGAGCGAGATGGTGGCGCGTGTCAAGGCGCATCTGGCGCGTTATGAGCGCCTGATCGGCAGCGGTATGCCGGAAAACGAGATCATCGAGATCCGGGGACTCAAGATTGATAAGACTGCCCGCCGCGTTTACATCAACGGCGAGGAGAAGAACTTCACGACGAAGGAATTTGACCTGCTGACCTTTTTAGCACAGAACCCGAACCATGTATTTACCAAGGAAGAACTCTTCCGCGAGATCTGGGATATGGAGTCGTTGGGAGATATCGCGACGGTTACCGTGCATATTAAGAAGATCCGTGAGAAGATCGAGTTCAACACGGCGAAACCGCAGTATATTGAGACGATATGGGGTGTTGGATACCGGTTTAAAGTCTGATGACTGGGTAAGCCACATAAAAACGACCCTTGGGAAACGCAAACAGGAGCGCTTTCCAAGGGCCGTTTTATATTTCATAGGAAATTGCGTCCTATGAAATATAAAATGCTCCGCGAGGATGCGCACTCGCGCGAAGCAGAAACATGTCGCAAGCGACCGCGCGAGACGCCCGAAGGTGCCAAGGCACATTCTTTTTCATCCCAACAAGATTTGGCTTGCCCGCTTCAGATCGTTCTCGTCCGGGATACGGATGTCGGACAGGGAATAGGGAATGCCGAGCGTTTCCCATTTATAGATGCCGAGCGTGTGGTATGGGAGAATTTCTACCTTTTCCACATTTGAAAGTGTGTCCAGAAATGCACGGATTCCATGCAGGTTGGCCGGATCATCGGTAATGCCGGGGACTAAAACATGCCGGATCCACAGGGGCTTATGAATCTGGTCTAAAAACCGGGCAAAGGAAAGAATGGATTCGTTGGAGTGCCCAGTCAGAAGACGATGTTTTTCCGGATCGATGTGTTTCAGATCCAGAATAACAAGATCGGTGTGCTCTAAAAGCGTGGTCAGGTGGGAAAAGAAAGGTTCGGCGGTGGTAAATGGCTGTCCCGCGGTGTCCAGTGTGGTGTGAATGTGCTGTTCTTTGGCAAGCTGGAAAAGTTCACATAAAAAGTCAGCTTGAAGGAGCGGTTCTCCGCCGCTGACGGTGATGCCGCCGCCCCCGCGCCAGTAACTCCGGTAGCGGAGTGCCTGGCGAAGAAGTGCTTCCGGGGTGATTTCCTGCGAACCGGTGTGTTTGGATGGGCAAGAAACGCCTTTGGAAAGAGCGGATGTGCCGGAAGTGTGGGTGGAGACGTCCGGGAGGAAAAGTTCCTTTGGCAGTACCCATGTATCCGGATTGTGGCAGTAGCGGCAGCGCATGAGACAGCCCTGCATGAATACCACGAAGCGGACACCGGGACCGTCTACGGAGCCGAAGGTATCGATGGAATGAATATAACCGGTATGCATCGTTACAGCACCTCGTGGCAGGTGCGGGCGATCACGTCGAGCTGCTGTTCTCTGGTCAGATTGATAAATTTAACGGCATATCCGGAAACACGGATGGTGAAGTTGGCATATTCCGGTTTTTCCGGGTGTTCCATCGCGTCTTTCAGTTTTTCGATTCCAAAGACATTTACATTTAAATGATGCGCGCCCTGATCAAAATATCCGTCCAGGACGTGAACCAGGTTGTTTTTCCGCTCTGTCTCGGAGTGACCGAGCGCCCCCGGTGCAATCGTTTCTGTGTTGGAGATGCCGTCGAGCGCATATTCATATGGAAGCTTTGCGACCGAGTTTAAAGAAGCGAGCAGACCGTTCTGCTCTGCGCCGTAGGAAGGAGTTGCGCCCGGGGCAAACGGGGTGAATGCCGGCCGTCCGTCCGGAAGTGCGCCGGTTGCCTTGCCATATACAACATTGGAGGTGATCGTGAGGATGGAGGTGGTTGCCTCGGAATTCCGGTAGGTGTGGTATTTTTTTACTTTATGTAAAAAGGTTTTTAACAGCCATACGGCAATCTCGTCGGCGCGGTCGTCATCATTTCCGTAGCGTGGGAAATCGCCCTCTGTCTCAAACTTGCGGGCGATGCCGTATTCATCACGGATGACCTTCACTTTTGCATACCGGATCGCGGAGAGAGAATCGACCACGTGGGAGAAACCGGCGATTCCGGTGGCAAAGGTACGCCGGACATCCGTGTCGATCAACGCCATCTCAGCGGACTCATAGTAATATTTATCGTGCATATAGTGAATCAAATTGAGGATATTCACATAAATGCCCGCCAGCCAGTCCAGCATCTGATCGTATTTATGCATGACTTCCTGATAATCGAGGTATTCGGATGTGATCGGCGCATACGCCGGACCAACCTGCATCGGGCGTCCGTCTTTGGTAGTGTATTTCTCGTCTCTGCCTCCGTTGATGGCATAGAGAAGGCATTTGGCAAGATTGGCACGGGCGCCGAACAGCTGCATTTCCTTGCCTGTCTGGGTGGCGGAGACGCAGCAGCAGATGCTGTAGTCGTCCCCCCAGATCGGACGCATGACATCGTCGTTTTCATACTGGATCGAGGATGTGTTGATGGAGATTTTGGCAGCATATTTCTTAAATGCCTCTGGCAGGCGGGAAGAGTAAAGGACGGTCAGGTTTGGTTCTGGGGACGGTCCCATATTTTCCAGCGTATGTAAAAAGCGGAAATCGTTTTTCGTTACCATCGGACGCCCGTCTTGTCCCAGACCGGCAACTTCCAGCGTTGCCCAGACCGGATCGCCGGAGAAAAGTTGGTTGTAGGATGGGATCCGGGCAAATTTTACCATGCGGAATTTCATTGTCATATGGTCGATTAATTCCTGCGCCTCGATCTCGGTCAGTGTTTGTTCTGTTAAATCCCGGTTGATGTAGATATCAAGGAAGGTGGAAATGCGTCCGACACTCATGGCGGCACCGTTCTGGGTCTTAACGGCAGCGAGGTAACCGAAGTAGAGCCACTGGACGGCTTCTTTGGCATTGGAAGCCGGACGGGAGATATCAAAACCATAGATGGCAGCCATCTCCTGAATGTCCTTTAGAGCGCGGAGCTGCTCGGCGATCTCTTCCCGCTGGCGGATGATGTCATCAAACATGGCGCCATTTCCACAGCGTTCCAGATCCTTTTTCTTTTCCTGAATTAGGAAATCGATTCCGTACAGGGCGATCCGGCGGTAGTCGCCTACGATCCGGCCGCGTCCATAGGTATCCGGAAGCCCGGTGACGATATGGCAGTGGCGGGCGGTTTTCATTTCCGGGGTATATGCATCGAAGACGGCCTGGTTGTGGGTTTTATGGTATTCGGTAAAGATTTTATGAAATTTTGGATTGACATGGTAGCCGTAGGTTTTGGCGGCTTCCTCCGCCATCTTGATTCCGCCGAATGGCATAAAAGCCCGCTTGAGTGGTTTGTCGGTCTGAAGTCCGACGATGCGTTCCAGATCTTTAAGCTCCGGATCGATATATCCCGGACCATAGGCGGTCAGGCTGGATACGATTTCAGTTTCGCATTCGAGCACACCGCCCTTTTCGTGCTCTTTCTTCTGAAGCTTTTGAAGGCGTTCCCAGAGCAGATGAGTGGCACTGGTTGGGGCAGCGAGAAAGCTTTCATCGCCATCATATTGCGTATAGTTGTTCTGGATGAAATCGCGGACGTTCACTTCGTCGGTCCATTTGGAGCCCAGAAAACCTCTCCAGGCTGTTTGAAAGATAGGTGTGTTTTGGAATGTTTGATACATAGCAGACATGTGTTTCCCTCCTGGTTGAAAAATTTCGATCCCAGCAGAGACAGTGAGAGTGAAAAAAAGTAAAAAAAATACCCACGGTCTGTGCTGTGACGCCCAGACGGTCGGCAATTTCCAGTCATACTTCATGTGGTTGATCCACTTATCCGTCAGTTGTATGACTGCTATGTTTAAGATATATCAGAACCGAAGAGGAATGTCAAGCTATATTTGGGGGAAGAGGTAACGGTTCAAATCCGTAGCTGTTCACAGTAACAAAAAGAGTGCCGGAAAGAGTGGACATTTGGCAAATGACTTGATAAAATGAGTAAAGTTTTAGGGCAGATGGGAATGAAAAAGGGATAAAAAGTTGCTGGGCACGATGCTTGAACAGTAATGATGAAACCTGAATTTGACAGAAATGACAGAAGTGAGGAAGAAAATGCTGGAAAAATTTTGTGTCGGGCTGGTGCGGATTTTGTTGGGAGGAATTCTTTTTTTCCTGACACTGCTCAGCGCGGTTGTGACCTGCCGGGTCTATGGAGGTTCTGAGATTGTACAGTATGGAAGGGACAGTCTGTTTCTGCACCTGTTTTTTGGTGCGGGTGTGATTGGACTGACGGTGTTTTACAGGAGGAGAAAGGAACGAAAGTGCCGGAAGAACCAGTGGCTTCTTTTAGCGGCTGCTGCCTATCTTTTTTGGATTCTCCTTGTCCCGTCCTGGGGCGGTTCTGACTCCCATCAGTGTATGGCGTCCGCGCAGGGACTTCTGCAGGGCGATTTCAGCGCCTGGGAGCCGGTGGCGTATTCGTATGGGACAGCGGAAGGACCCCTTGGGTATGCGTACACTTACCCGTCTCAGAACGGGCTGATTCTCTATATGGCAGTGCTGGCATTTTTCTTTGGAGATGCGGCGTATGTAGTTTTCCAGATTTTAAATATCGGATTTTTTATTCTGGGAATCGTGAGCCTGCAGCGGATGACGGTCCGGGGAAACGAAAGGTGCAGCTTGCTTTTGTGGATGGCGTGCTGTCTGCCATTTTCTTTCTATATCCTCTTCGTGTACGGCACGATGCCAGGATTTGGACTTTCGTGTCTGGCGATGGAACGTCTGGTGCGGTATGTGGAAGAGGGGCGGGGAAGAGACTTCTGGATTGGCGCGGCAGCAGTAGCGGCGGCGGTGATCCTCAAGTCGAATTATGAGATTGTGCTGGTGGCGCTGTTTTTGTATCTGGCATCCTCGGGAGTCTTTCGAAGGAAAGCACGCCTGCTGGTGGCAGCGGTGCTTCTGATTACAGTGTATGTGATTGGAAACCGGGGGATTCAGACAGGAATTTCTTCTGTGACCGGACACACGGTATCGGACGGTGCGCCGATGATTGCCTGGGTGCAGATGGGACTGGAGGAGAGCAAACGTGGACCGGGCTGGTACAATGGCTATCAGGTAAAACTCTTTCAGAAGGCAGATGGGGATGCGGATCTGGCGGCCGCATGGGCGCAGGCAGATTTGCGGAAAACGATTTCAGATATGGCAGAGGAACCGGCGAAAGCCGCTGATTTCTTTGTTCGGAAGATCGAGTCAATCTGGGCGGAACCGACCTTTCAGAGTCTCTGGATCCAGGAGGTGGGAAATACCTCCTGGGCGGAGGGAAGCCCGCCATGGGAGCTTTTCAAGGAAGAAGGGGGTCTGAACCGGCTCTATGTTTTTGCGGCGAATCTGGTGCAGACGTTTGTGTATGCGATGGCATGTGTATGGGTGATTGCCGGGATGAGTGCCAAAGGAAGCCGAAGTAAGCATGTCCTGATGAACCGAACATGGGAAAAGAGGATAGAAGCAGAAAAGGCAGAAAAAACTGTGAAAGCTGTGAAAAAACAGGGAATGGAAACGGTCTGGGAGAGGCAGGAACGTGGAGAAACGGACAGATGGGGGATGCTGATTCCGGGAATCGTGTTTATTGGGGGATTCCTGTTCCATCTGGTCTGGGAGGCAAAGGGGCAGTATTCGGTGGTGTATTTTATGCTGCTGCTGCCGTATGCGTATCTGGGGATGGAAAGAGTGGCGGATGTATTTTTAGATGTGACAGGTGCCGGGAAAGAATGATGTTTTGAGATAAAAAAGATACTGGGAACAGCCTGAAATAAGCCGTTTTCAGTATCTTTTTTATGGTTTAAAAGAGCTATGATTTCTAAAAATCCATTAAAAATTGCAATGATAAATCCGCTCCGCCGCCTGATAGAACACAGTTTCCCAGTATTTTTCCGGAATCAGCCGTTTCGTAATTTCGATGTAATCTTCATAGTTGGCGAGCGGCCAGTCGGTGCCGAACATGAGCTTATCATAGTCGCGGATGTAGGCAAGCCAGGTTTTCAGGGTGCTGATATACCCGCTCTGCTCTTCCAGAAACTCCGGAATGTCAAATTTGCCCTCTAAAAGCCCAGAGAGGTCGGCGGCGACATTTTCATTTTTCTCGACAACGGCGGCGGCATCCATCAGCCACGGGTTGCCGAAGTGGCACATGACGAACTGGACATCCGGATGGCGGACGGCGGCTTCATCGAGGGTCAGCGGATGGCTGTATTTGATGAATGCTTTGGAACCGGCGGTCTGTCCGGTGTGGATGGCAACCGGCTTTTTATACGCCTTGGCGAGGTCGTAGATCGGTTCGAAGCGCTCGTCGGTAACGTAGATGGAATCATATCCCGGATAGAGTTTGATGCCGACGCAGGTATTCCGTTTTAAGTTTTCTTCGACAAGATCGCATGTCTTCTGAATCTTTTCCGGCGTCAGTTTTCGTGCTTCGACGCCGACGCAATAGCGCAGAAAATCCGGGTATGTGTGATTATCCGGGTGAACGCCGCGGTTTCCCATGACGATGCCGCCGACGATATTATATTTCTGAAAGCATTCCCGCAGATGCTCTTCATTATTGATATGACCGGCTTCGATGGCAATCTCATCGAAATGCGGGTAACCGGGACAAAAGTGCAAATGTGAATCAATGATTTTCATAATGATAACAGGCGCCTGTATCAAAAACCTTTTGGAAAAAGAACGGCGCTGTCCTCCTTTCTGCTGTGATGTATGTCTGGAAGTTTTGAGAAAATCCGGTGCAACAAAACTTCGGGTGTATATAAATAAGAAATGCAGTGACAGTCCGGCAGGTTCATAGAGCATGCAGCAACTGTATGAAATCAACTGTTAGTGTAGTCCCAAATGGGGTGGATGTCAAATTTTTCTCCATCTGTTTGACATCCACACTATGATCTGGTATAGTGATAGCTATGCGTATTGCAAAGGGGCAAACTGCCTCTTTCTTTTTTTGTAAATATTCCGGAAGAATGCAAAAAAGATAACTAATATGATATATGAAATGTATCTCCGGAATGTGCAGACCGTTAATCAGACAATGAAAGGAATAGAATGGAAACAATCAGATTTGAAGATTTAGAGTTAGATGCAAAGATCATGCGTGCGATCACCGATATGGGGTTCGAGGCGGCTTCTCCGATTCAGGGACAGGCGATTCCGCTGGAACTGCAGGGACTGGATATCATCGGACAGGCACAGACCGGTACCGGTAAGACGGCTGCGTTTGGTATTCCGCTGTTACAGAAGATCGATCCGAAGAATAAGAAGCCGCAGGCGATCATTCTCTGCCCGACCCGTGAACTTGCCATCCAGGTATCTGAGGAGATCCGCCGCCTGGCAAAATACATGCACGGTGTCAAGGTTCTGCCGATCTACGGCGGACAGGAGATCGGACGTCAGATCCGTTCCCTCAAGGATGGTGTGCAGGTTATCATCGGTACGCCGGGGCGTGTGATGGATCACATGCGCCGCAAAACCGTCAAGATGGATCAGATCCACACGGTTGTCCTCGACGAGGCGGACGAGATGCTGAACATGGGCTTTTTAGAGGATATGGAAACCATCTTAAGCGCACTGCCGGAGGAGAGACAGACGCTGATGTTCTCAGCGACGATGCCGCAGGCGATTCAGCGGATCGCGACGAACTTCCAGAAAGATCCGCAGATTGTGCGCGTGGTCAAGAAAGAGCTGACCGTTCCGAAGGTAACCCAGTATTATTATGAAGTAAAACCGAAGAATAAGCTGGAGGTTATGTGCCGTCTGCTGGATCTCTATGATCCGAAGCTCTCAGTGGTATTTTGCAACACGAAAAAGCAGGTCGATGAGCTGGTACAGGGCTTACAGGGACGCGGTTATTTTGCAGAAGGACTTCACGGCGATCTGAAACAGGAGCAGCGTGACCGTGTCATGCGTGCATTCCGTACCGGACGGACGGACATTCTGGTGGCAACGGATGTGGCAGCCCGCGGTATCGACGTCGATGATGTTGAGGCGGTATTCAACTATGATGTACCGCAGGATGACGAGTATTATGTACATCGCATCGGACGTACCGGCCGTGCCGGACGCGAGGGCAAGGCGTTTAACCTCGTAGTCGGCAAAGAGGTTTACAAGCTGCGCGAGATCCAGCGCTACTGCAAGACCCGCATCATTCCGCAGGCGATTCCGTCTCTGGACGATGTGACCTCCATCAAGGCAGATAAGATTCTCGACCAGGTGGGCGAGGTGCTGCAGGACAGCGATCTGAGCAAGGTGATCGATATTGTAGAAAAACGTGTGCTGGAAGAGGACTACACGACGCTCGATCTGGCAGCAGCGCTGCTCAAAATGATGATGGGCGAAGAGGGCGAGGAGCTCTTAGAGGAGAACCGTCCGCTGCGTGAGCTGGAGGATCTCGAGGATGAGAGCCGCCGCAGCCGTGGTGGAAGAAACGGCAGAGGAAGCCGTGGCAGAAATGAGGACGTAGCGCGTCTCTTCATCAACATCGGAAAGAACCAGGGCATCCGTCCGGGCGATATCCTCGGTGCGATCGCCGGAGAATCCGGCATGCCGGGACGTATGGTCGGAAGTATCGATATGTTCGATAATTACACATTCGTCGAGGTGCCGAGAGAGCATGCGGACGTTGTACTGCAGGCGATGCGCGGTGCGAAGATCAAGGGCAAGAACGTGCATATGGAGAAGGCGAACCGGAAGTAAAGAGCATATTGAAATTATATTTGGCATATGCTATAATGCCATTAGGCGAAAAGACAAAAGTGTTCAAAGTGGCACAAAAACAAATCCCTCAGGTGCGGGCACACCTGAGGGATTTTATTCCATTTGGGCGAGGTGGCTTAAGCCTCTGGCTGACTACCTAACGATGTCCGTCCAACCACTTGCATATGTAATAGGCGATTACACTTGCCACGACGGACACAAGAAAAGACAGAAATATATTCAAAATGGCACACCCCCCTTTCTGCACCTGTCTAGGGGTGGTAGCTGTATTAGTATATCATAAAGATAAAATTATAAAAAGTCATCTTTGAGATGTTTTGTTTGTCTCAAAGATGACTTTTTATCTTAATAACTTTAAAATTTGCTCTTACAGCTCCGCCGTAATAAAAATATCATAAATTGCTTTCACAGCCGCCTCGAAATCTGCGTTCTTCACGCCGATGATGATGTTGAGTTCACTGGAACCCTGGTCGATCATCTTGACGTTGATGCGGGCGTGTGCCAGGGCGGAGAAGATACGTCCGGCAGTGCCGCGGGTGGACTTCATGCCGCGTCCTACGACGGCGATGAGTGCTAAATCGGACTCAAGCTCGATGGAATCTGGCTGTACCGCGCGGTGGATGTTGGAGATAACGAACTGTTCATGCTGTTCGAATTCGGACTGGTGTACGAAGATGGTCATCGTATCGATTCCGGACGGCATATGCTCGAAGGAAATACCGCAGTCCTCGAAGACACCCAGAACTTTTCTCCCAAACCCAATTTCGGAGTTCATCATCGCTTTCTCGATGGTGACAGAGCAGAAACCAGTCTTTCCGGCGATACCGGTGATGGTGTATTTCGGCTTCCGGCAGGTATTCTCGACGATGAGTGTACCCGGATCCTCCGGCTTGTTGGTGTTGCGGATATTGATCGGAATGCCCTCACGGCGTACCGGGAAGATGGCATCCTCATGAAGGACGCTTGCACCCATGTAAGCCAGTTCACGCAGTTCTTTGTAGGTGATGGTCTCGATTGGAACCGGATTTTCCACGATGCGCGGGTCGGTTACCAGGAAACCGGATACATCGGTCCAGTTCTCGTAGAGGTCTGCGTGAATCGCGCGGGCTACGATGGAACCGGTGATATCAGAACCACCGCGGGAGAAGGTGTGGATCGTGCCGTCCGGATTGGACCCGTAGAAGCCCGGGATGACGGCGCGCTCAGTGTGCGCGAGGCGTTCGGACAGCTCTTCATTGGTTTTCTCGGACAGGAATGTACCATTCTCGTCAAAGAAGATTACCTCGGCTGCATCGATGAACTCATAGCCCAGGTAATGGGACATGATGATACCGTTTAAATACTCACCGCGGGAAGCTGCGTAATCGCTGCCTTTTTTTGCGATAAAGTTTTCCTCGATGGTCTTGAACTCATAATCGAGGTTTAAATTCAACTCCAGACCGTCGATGATCTGCTCATAGCGCTCTTTGATGGCGGAGAGAAGCTTGCCGTAGCTTGCGCCGGTGGAAGCTGCCTCGTAGCAGGCATAGAGCATATCGGTTACTTTGGTGTCATTTTTGTTGCGTTTGCCCGGAGCAGACGGTACAACGTAGCGTCTGGATTTATCAGCACGGATAATATCTCCGACTTTTTTGAACTGTTTTGCGCTGGCGAGGGAACTTCCGCCAAACTTTACTACTTTCTTCATGATGTTCTTTGTTCCTTCCTAAAGTAAATATTGGGTTAATTCAGTTTCTGGATCTTCGGAAAATACTGGAACAGTACCTTGGCAACCAGTTTGTCGCGCTTGACGTATTTGTGCGTCCAGCGGCGGGCGTCGTTGGAATAGTTCCGGTTGTCGCCCAGCATGAAATAGCAGCCATCCGGCACTTCGTAGTGCTGCGGTTCCTCCGGTTCCATCGGTTCATGCAGATACGGTTCGTCGAGCGGTGTATCGGAACCATTTAAGTATACCTTGCCGTCTACGATGTCGATCGTGTCGCCCGGCATACCAATGATACGTTTGACATAGTACGTTTTGATGCCTTTCGCTTCATCATCCGGATAAATGAAAATGGCGATGTCACCCCGCTGCGGATCTCCGAATTTGTAGCTTAACCGTGAGCCGATGACGCGGTCGCCAGCCATGATGGTCGTTTCCATCGAGCTGGTCGGGACTTCGCTGTTGGCGATGATGAAATGGTTGACGCAGAATGCGATAATAGCGGCGGCAACCAGAACCTGAATCCAGCTTATGACCTCGTCCTTGAGATTGAAGCCTTCCTTGCGGCTCTTGCCCTTCTTGGATTTTGCGGCATTTCCGGTACCTGAAGCGTTGTTGTTCTCTTCGGGCGTATCTTCCAAATCGTGTTCCGAAGAGTTCTGGCCTGGCTGGTTGATGCCGATTTTTCCGGCGCGGAGTTCATCGAGCATCTCATCCAGTTCCTGATCGGAACGCCCGGAGAAATTGCTTCGGGACGAAATATGGTCTCTATCTTGATCTTCCATATATATCTCCTCTCTCTGCTGTTGCTGTCTGTGTGACGTTATCTTATGGCACTTTCAGTTCCAAAGGTGTCTGCTACGGCAGTAACGTTTGTGCAACGCATGAGCAGTAATAGGCTACTGTAAATGGTAACCTTCTGACATAATAGTGTATATGAGATGCCTTGATTTATCAAGTTTTTTCACGAAATTTCGGGAAAATTCATAAATGTTTTGAAGTGTATGATTGTATTATTGGGCGCGGGATGCTAAAATGAAGCTAAAACCAAAAACCACAAAGGAACGCAAGGGGGCGTATGTATGGATAAAACATTATACGATCTGATGGACTGGGCTGGAATTGAAGAAATTGTCTATTCGGAAGCGGCAAACCCGCACCGGATGCTGGGAGCCCATATGACGCCGGAGGGAATGCTGGTACAGGCGTTTATTCCGACGGCGCGCGATATTACGGTCAAACTTTCGGCAACCGGCAAGCAGTACCAGATGGAGATGGCGGACGAGACTGGCTTTTTTGCGGCGCTGATTCCGCGCAAGACTCTGGCGGATTATACCCTCCTTGTGTTTTATGATAATGGTACGTTAAGCGAGATACACGATCCGTATTCCTTTGCACCGCAGTTTACGGAATCGGATTTGAAGAAATTCGAGGCGGGCGTCCACTACAGCATTTATAATAAGATGGGCGCGCATCCGATGACGGTCAAAGGTGTGAGCGGCGTCTATTTTGCAGTCTGGGCGCCGGAAGCGATGCGCGTGAGTGTCGTCGGTGATTTCAACCTGTGGGATGGCAGACGCAGCCAGATGCGGCGGTTGGGAGATTCGGGCGTGTTTGAGATTTTTATCCCGGAGCTAAAAAAGGGCGCTGTTTATAAATATGAAATTAAGTTCAAGAACGGCGACCCGGCGCTGAAGGCGGATCCGTATGCGAACTATGCGGAACTTAGACCGAACACGGCATCCATCGTCTGGGATCTGGACGAATATAAATGGAACGATCAGGACTGGATGAAGAAACGGGCGGCGCTCGACACGAAGACGGCGCCGATGTCGATCTATGAGGTGCATCTCGGTTCCTGGATGCGAAAACCGACCGAGGTGGATAAGAGAGGACGCGAGATTGTCGGATCAGAGTTTTACAATTACCGTGAGATCGCGGTCAAGCTGGCGGAATATGTGAAGGAAATGGGGTATACCCATGTGGAACTTCTGCCGGTCATGGAACATCCGCTGGATGCTTCGTGGGGCTATCAGGTGACGGGATATTACGCACCGACCAGCCGCTTCGGCACACCGGATGATTTCATGTATTTTATGGATTACCTGCACGGACAGGGGATTGGCGTTATCCTTGACTGGGTTCCGGCACATTTCCCACGTGATGCATGGGGCATGGCGCAGTTTGACGGAAGCTGCCTCTATGAGCACAAGGATCCGAGACAGGGGGCGCATCCGCACTGGGGTACGCTGATCTACAACTACGGCAGACCGGGGGTTTCAAACTTCCTGATTGCGAATGCGATGTTCTGGGCGGACCGCTATCACGCGGACGGCATCCGGTTTGATGCGGTGGCGTCGATGCTGTATCTGGATTATGGCAAGAATCCGGGTGAATGGATTGCCAATATGTACGGCGGTCATGAGAATCTGGAGGCGGTCGAGTTCTTAAAGCATCTGAACTCTGTCTTCAGGGGACGCAAGGACGGCGCGATTCTGATTGCCGAGGAATCGACGGCATGGCCGAAGGTTACCGGTGACGTGAAGAACGGCGGTCTTGGCTTTGATTATAAATGGAACATGGGCTGGATGAACGATTTTCTGGGCTATATGGAGCAGGATCCATATTTCCGGTGCCACCACTACAATGAACTGACCTTCAGCATGATTTACGCCTACAGTGAAAATTTCGTCCTCGTTTTCTCACATGACGAGGTGGTTCACGGAAAAGGTTCCCTGGTCAATAAGATGCCGGGACAGACGTTTGAGGACAAGTTTGCGAACCTGCGGGCGGCATACGGTTTTATGATGGGACATCCGGGCAAGAAACTCCTCTTCATGGGACAGGATTTCGCCCAGATGGATGAGTGGAATGAGAATGCATCGATCGAGTGGGAGCTGCTGCAGTATCCGATCCACAGCCAGATGAAGGAGTATGTGAAGGAGTTAAATCACTTTTATACCAGCCATCCGGCACTCTATCAGAAAGATTATCAGACGGAAGGCTTCGAGTGGATCAACTGCATGGATGCAGCGGACAATATCATTGCATTTCTCCGGCGCGGCGCGGATGAGACACTGCTCTTTGTCTGCAACTTTGCCCCGCAGCTGCATGAGAAGCTGACGGTCGGCGTACCGTTTAAGGGAAAATACAAAGAGATTTTCAACAGCGATGCGGAGAAGTTCGGCGGAAGCGGAAAGGTCAATCCGCGTATGAAGTCCTCGAAGGCAGAGGAATGTGATGGAAAGGAAAATTCCATCACGATCCAGCTGGCGCCGCTTGGCATCAGCGTCTTCAACTGCACGCCGACGGAGCCGGAGAAGAAAGAAAAACCGGCGAAGGCGAAAAAGACGACCCACAGCACTAAGAGTGTAAAAGAAAAGGCTGAAACCGATCTCCAGAGCATGATGGCGGATGCAGCGGCGGCATTCAATGGAAAAGCCGGGGGGACAGCTGCTGCGGCAGCAGAACGCCTGGCGGGTATTTCAGATAAGCTGGCAGAGGCGAAGGCGGGGCTTTCCTCCAAGATTATCAGTCTGTCCTCGATTGCGAGACGACAGGCGGGATTGGAAGAAGGTCTGGATAAAAAGGTAGGAAAAGAGTAAGTACAGGAAGGAATGAAATAGATGGCAACAGCGGCAGAGCTGACAGGCGAGGAGATCGCGGCGGTAGCAGAGTCACTATCGGATCCGGCAAATTTGAACGTGGATACGATGGCTGCGATCATGCACCGGATTGGCCCGGGGCTTATGGCATTGGGACAGAAGGTACTGGTGGCGCTCATCATTTTCCTGATTGGACGTAAGGTCATTTCGATGATCGAGAAGATGCTGTCCCGCTCGATGGAGCATGCCGGTATGGATGTGGGTGTGACTCGTTTCCTGCGGGCGCTGACCCAGTTTGTGATGAATGTCTTCCTGCTTTTTATGATTGCAGGGCAGCTTGGCATGGACAGCGCCTCGATTGTGGCGGTTCTTGGCGCGGCAGGTCTTGCGCTGAGTTTGGCGCTCCAGCAGAGTCTTGGAAACTTTGCGGGCGGACTCTTGATTTTAATTATGAAACCGTTCCGGGTGGGGGATTATATCATTTCCCCGTCCGGGGAGGGAAGGGTTTCGATGGTCGGGCTGGTTTACACGACTATCCTGACAACCGATAATAAAGCAATTACCATCCCGAATGGCACCCTTTCAAACTCAACCGTGACCAACGTGACGGCGATGGACAAGCGGATGCTGGAACTCAAGGTCGGTATCGCCTATGAGGCAGATATCCGGACGGCAAAGGCAGTGTTAGAGCGCGTTTACAGGGAACATCCGATGGTGAAGAAGGACGAGGACATCAAGGTATTTGTGGACAGCCTGGGCGACAGCAGCGTGGTGCTTGGTATCCGGGGCTGGGTAGAGACGTCCGATTACTGGCAGACGAGATGGGACATTCTGGAACGGATCAAGCTGTCATTTGACGAGGCGGGCATCGAAATTCCATACAACAAGATGGATGTACATTTGAAACAGTAGCAATCGTTTAAACAGTATAAGCAATATAGACAGAGGAACAACCATGATTGACAGAGCGGCAAAATTCGCAGAACAGGCGCATAAGGGCGCACACCGGAAGGGAACCAGAATTCCGTATATCGTTCATCCGCTGGAGACGGCGCTGATTGCGTCGATGCTGACGAACGATGAGGAGATACTGGCAGCGGCACTTCTGCATGATACGATCGAGGACACGGGTGTGACCTACGAGGATTTGAAACAGGAGTTTGGCACCCGGGTTGCGGATCTGGTCGCGGCGGAGAGCGAGGATAAGTCCAAAACCTGGATTGAGCGCAAGGGGCACACGCTGGAACATCTGAAAACAGCGAGTCCGGCGGAGAAGATCCTGACGATGGCGGACAAGCTGAGCAATATCCGCAGCATGGCGCGTGACTATCTGTTGGTCGGGGAGGAGCTCTGGCAGCGGTTTAATATGAAGGACAGAGAGAAACAGGCGTGGTATTACACGTCGATGATAGACCTTTTAAAGGACTTGAATGAGACACCGGAATATCAGGAATATGTGCGTCTCTGCGGCAAGGTATTTGGCGGGATCGCAGGGTGTTGTAGTTTACAAAATATATGAACGGCAGCATAAAAACAACATAGGATGACAATGAGAAACTGCAGCAGCCAGTCAGAAAGAATGGCTGTCGGAGAAGGATGGTAGGTTCTGAGATTTTGCGGAAACGGAAAGGTCATTCAGTTCAGTAAAAGGGGAAGAGACATGATTTTAAAAGATATTTGGATGGATGTAAAAGCGGTTCAGGAGCGAGATCCGGCTGCGAGAAATGCATTGGAGGTACTACTTTTATATCAGGGCGTACATGCCCTGATCTGGCACCGGGTGGCGCACTGGTTTTATGAGCACCATATGTTTTTCATTGCGCGCCTGATTTCACAGGTGGCACGTTTCTTTACATTGATTGAGATTCATCCGGGTGCACAGCTCGGACACGGTATTCTGATTGACCACGGCTGCGGCGTTGTCATCGGTGAGACGGCGGTGGTCGGCGACAACTGTACGATTTACCAGGGTGTGACGCTGGGCGGTGTCGGAACACAGAAGGGTAAACGTCATCCGACGCTGGGAAATAATGTGACGGTCGGTTCCGGCGCAAAGATTCTCGGTTCTTTCGAGGTCGGTGATAACTGTTCCGTAGCGGCAAATGCGGTTCTGCTCCGCCCGCTCGAGGAAAATACCACGGCTGTCGGCATTCCGGCGCGTCCGGTCAAGAAGGACGGCGTGGCGCTGCCGAAGAAGCAGAAGATGATCATCGGCGAGGACGATCAGCGTATTTTAGAGCAGATCGACGCGCTCCGGAAAGAGCTTCAGGAACTTAGAGAAGAGTCGGCAAACCTGCGGAAGGAACTGGAGGCAGTGCGGGCAGGACAGGAGAAAGCCTGACACAAAATTATTCATAACGCCCCTTTCGGCTGCATAAATTTCTTTGAGAGAAATGCGTGCGGTTTGGAAAGGGGCGTTTTTTATGATAGAGCTGATCAAAAAAGAGATACATATGAATCGGCAGAGGGGGACGGCGGTGTCGCAGCTGACGCTGGATGATGATTTTATTGTGCCGGATGCGCTGGATGATGCGGTGCAGATACTGCTGTCAGACGGGGAAGTTCAGATAGAAAATTCACGGATTCAGGGAGAAAAGGTGCTGATCCGGGGAAAGCTTGTGTTCCGGGTGCTGTACCGCCGGGAGTCGGGCGGGCTGCAGGCGATGGGCGGGGAGATTCCATTTGAGGAAACGGTCAATGTGCCGGAGCTTTCGGAGCGCGACTATACGCAGATCGTATGGAATATCGAAGATTTGAATATTACCATGATTCATTCGCGCAAGCTGAGCGCCAAAGCGGTGCTGACGCTTACGGTGCGGGCGGAAAGCCGCGTCGATGCGCAGGCTGCCGCGGACGTCGAGACGGACGATGCGGGGCTGCAAGTCCTGAAGAGAAGCGTTCCGGCAGCGACGCTTGCAGTGCGGCGCAAAGATATCTACCGGGTCCGGGAGGAAGTAAGCGTATCGGCAAATAAGCCGAATATTGAGACGATTCTCTGGCAGGAGATGCGTCTTCGGGATGTTTCGGTGCGCCCGTTGGATGGAAAACTGCATCTGGACGGTGAATTGTCGGTGTTCCTGATTTACAGCGGCGAGGGCGAGCACACGCCGGTTCAGTGGTTGGAGGAGAGTATTCCGTTTTCCGGTGAAGTGGAACTCTCGGAGGCGGTGGAGGAGATGATCCCGGCGGTCGGGGTCCGGATTCTTCATGCAGAGGCGGACAAAAAGCCGGACAGCGATGGGGAGATGCGCGAAGTGGAAGTGGAGGCGGTGCTGGAGCTGGACATCCGACTTTATAAAGAAGAATCAGTGGAACTTTTAAGCGATCTCTATTCGACCGGCTGCGAGGTCGTGAGCGAGCAGGGGGAGGTGTGCTTTGACCGGCTTTTGACGCGCAACAGCTGCAAAATGCGGGTGGGCGGAAGCGTTTCTTTTCAGAAACCGGATCGAATTCTGCAGATTTGCCACAGCAGTGGGATTGTCCGGCTGGATGAGAGCCGCCCGTCAGAAAACGGTCTGGCGATCGAGGGAGTGCTGGAAGTCAGTCTCCTGTATCTGACGGATGATGACGCGGCGCCGGTCGGGGCAATTTCTGAGGTTCTGCCATTTTCCGGCACGGTCGAGGCGGAGGGGATCCGGGAAGACTGCGTCTGGCAGTTGAATCTGGGGCTGGAACAGCTCGGCGCGGTGATGCTGGGTGGCGGTGAGGCGGAGGTCAAGGCGCAGCTCACGGTGGAACTGCTTGTATTCCAGCCGATGCAGGAAGCGGTGGTTACATCCGTGCAGACACAGCCGTTCGATTTAAAGCGCTGGGAGCAGCAGCCAGGGATTGTGGGTTATATTGTGCAGCCGGGGGATTCTCTGTGGAAAATTGCAAAAAAATTCCACACGACGGTGGATCAGGTGCGGGAAATGAATGAAATCGACGGGGAGGAAGCCGGTGCAGGGGCGCGGCTGCTTCTGATCAAAGAGGTAACGGCGGGTAACTGTTCATAGGTAGGAATTTTAGAGAGAAAAAATCGTTTCTGTTCACGGGTGGGCACTTTTGGGACCGAAAGTGCCGTAAGAAAACGTGGTGGCAGCAGGAATTTGCCGTATTGAAATTCGAAGCCACGGCAAATTCCGTTACTGGACACGTATGCGTGTACAGTAACAAAAAATCCAGCCGGAATGGTTGCATTTGGGGGAAAACTTTATATACTATTATTGTAACGGTTCAATATCTTCACAGTTACAAGCAAAAATCCATGCAGATTTGACTTTGACAAAGGATTTTCGCCTTGTAAGCCAGGAAAACGCATCCGGCCGGTGCTTGATGATAGATCCGGGGAAGGAGTTTCCCGAACCGGGCGGTGCCCGTGCATTGCAAGGCGCGGCGCCGTTTACATAGGGCATCCGGATGCGTTTTCCTGTGTACTGAGAAATTTTTGTCGGGAGTGCGAACCATAAAGGCAGGATGAGGCATGAATTATACATATCTTTTGCGCTGCGCGGACGGAACCTTGTACTGCGGGTGGACGAACCATCTGGCAGCGCGGGTGGCGGCACACAATGCCGGGAAAGGTGCAAAATACACGAAAACCCGCCGTCCGGTAGTGCTGGCATACTATGAAGAATATGCGACGCGCAGCGAGGCGATGCGCCGGGAGGCAGCGCTCAAGAAACTGACCAAAAAGGAAAAAGAGGCGATGGCAGCGCTGGGACGGACGGAGCTTCCGGTGGATGACGAGACGTAGATATATCGCGCCGGGGCAGATTATGTACGAAGAATTGGTACAAACAATAGCGGTAAAGGCAAGAAACAGCAGTAGAAATTGGTAACTGTTCAGTAGGTCTGCACATTTACTGTGCTGACCGTACGAAAACATGGGCCAGCAGGCAAAAATCCCATTGCCGTAGGCAATTTTTAATGGATTTTTGCGCGTGACTGTGAAGGTACTGAACAGTTACAGAAATTGAAAGATAGAGAGAAAACAGGAGCGGATAGGTACAGTGAGAAAAAGTAGAAGAAACAAAGGATGTATAGTGATGGCAACAGTCCTTCTGGCAGCGCTGCTTGGCGGCTGTTCGTTTCTATCGAAGGAGGCAGACGCGACGGAGGTTTCCAGCAAGGCGGAAACGGAAAGTCCGGGTGCCACACAGGAGTCGGAGACTGAGACAGCTGAGACAGAGGAGACACAGGAGAGCCATGAGGCTGCCGAAGACGAAGAAAGCGGGGAAGAGGAAACCGAGGACCATTTCGTGGAAAAGAAGATCGTGGTGGCAACGGATATGCACTATTTTGCCGAGAAACTGGCAGGAAACCGCTGTGATTCCTTTGTCGGAATGGCGAGGGGCGGAGACGGGCGCGTGCTGGAGTACGGCTGGGAGGTCATGGACGCCTTTCTCGATGATATGAAGGAGGAAGATCCAGACCTCCTGATTCTGAGCGGAGATCTGACGCTGGACGGAGAGAAAGCGAGCCATGAGGAACTGGCAGAACTTCTGGAAGGACTCAGCGAGGCGGGAATTGAGGTCGCGGTTATACCGGGAAACCACGATATCAATAACCCGGATGCCCGCCGCTATACGGCGGATGGAGCGGAAAAGGTGGAGTCCATCACAGCGGACGAGTTCCGGGATATCTATGCTGATTTTGGCTATGTAGCGGCGGACAGCCGGGATCCGGCATCGCTGAGTTATCTTTATAAGATAGACAGTGCAAACTGGGTGCTGATGCTGGATTCCTGTCAGTATGAACCGAAAAATGAGGTCGGCGGCATGATCCGCCGGGAAACGTATGAGTGGATGGAGCCGATTCTGGAAGAGGCGGAGCGGGAAGGCGCCCGCGTGATATCCGTCAGCCATCATAACCTGCTGGATGAGAGCGGAGTGAGCCGGACCTTTTATGACAACTGTACGATCGAGCACAACGAGGAACTGGTGCGGATGCTGTCGGATCATGGCGTGCGCCTGCACTTGAGCGGACATCTGCATATCCAGCATTATAAGGAAGACGAGGACACGGGCATCTATGAGGTTGTGACGGGTTCCATGGTGATGGCTCCGTGCCATTACGGGATTGTCCGCATCTGGAATGACGGGACCTACCAGTATGATGCGAAACCTGTCGATGTGGACGGCTGGGCGATACGCCACTCGTACCACAACCGAGATCTGGCAGATTTTACGGCTTATTCGGAGTCGATCCTGCGTCGGGCGGCAATCCGCGATGCAATTCGGGATCTGAATCGCCATATCGAGGATCGCCATGCATTTTTTACGGACGAGAAGAAACAGGAAATGGCTTCGTACTACGCGGATCTGTGCGTGAATTATTATGAAGGACGGATGTATCAGATCGAGGAAGCCGCAAAGGAAAATCCGGTGCTGGAAGATTGGAACAAGATCGGCTATGTCAGCGAACTGAGCGATTTTCTGCAGAATATCCTGGAGGACGAGGCGAAGGACTACGGGCATCTGAAGATTCCGAGCGTACATTAAATAAAAATGGAGGTACCAGGAGGCATGGGAGAGACAAAAAAACAGCGTTCGCCGCTGACAACGCTCTGCTACATTGAAAAAGACGATTCATATCTGATGCTGCACCGCATTAAGAAGAAACAGGATGTGAATGAAGGAAAATGGATTGGCGTCGGCGGACATTTTGAGGAGAATGAAAGCCCGGAGAACTGCCTGTTGCGCGAAGTGAAGGAGGAGACAGGGCTGACTCTGACTTCCTGGCGCTTCCGCGGAATCGTGACGTTTATCGCGAAAGGCTGGCCGACGGAATATATGTGCCTGTACACGGCGGATGGATTTGAGGGAACGCTTCGCGAATGTGATGAGGGCGAGCTTGCCTGGGTGGCGAAAAAGGATGTATCGGCTCTGCGGCTCTGGGACGGCGATCGGATCTTTTTGAAGCTTCTGATTGAAAGGGATACGTTTTTTTCATTGAAATTGTCATATGATGGGGACGAGCTGATAGAAACTGAGCTGGACGGGGTAAAAATTACATACAAATAAGCACGCAACTGCGGGTTGGTTGGGGAACGAGGGTTCTGCAGTGCGTGCTCATGAGGAATAATCAATATATGGGAACCGATTTTGGGGAAAATCGGGGTGGTTGGCTATGCCAGAAAGATAAGAAGATGAATTATTTTCTCTTGTTCCTTATCTTTAACTTGATTATATATCATTCATCGTATATAATCAAATATAAATAAGAAGATAATTATTATAAATTTTTTGTTATAGAATCACAAGTGGACAAAAGTGCCGGAAACCCTGTAGATAAAGGGGAAAGAATGGAACAGAATGAGAATGTTCACGGGCGGGAAGTTTCGGGATGAAATATCCCGCAGGATGCAGCGATGAGAAAAAGCAGGGTACATAGGAGGAAACATGTTCGACGGAAAAGAGTATGTATACGCGGTCTACGAGGAAAAGAGTTTTTCGAAGGCGGCGCAGAAACTGTATATTACGCAGCCGGCGTTAAGCACGGCGATCAAGAAGGTGGAGAAAAAGATAGGAACTCCGATTTTTGACCGGAGCACCTCTCCGATCGGACTGACGCCGGGCGGTGAAGTTTATATCGACGCGATCGAAAAGCTGTTTGCGCTGGAACAGAACACGCTCAATCAACTGAATAACTTAAATGGGCTTCTGGCGGGCAAGCTGTCGGTTGGCGGAACGATCTTTTTTACCTCGTTTGTACTTCCGGGCGTGTTGAGCGAGTTTTCCCATCGGTATCCGCAGATCAAGATTGATCTGCAGGAGGGCACGACCACACAGCTGACCGATAAGCTGGTTGCCGAGGAACTGGATCTTCTGATCGATAACTCGGAACTGGATGACAAAAATTATGAAAAGTATTATTATAGCACGGAGAGAATTATTCTGGCTGTTCCGAAGAGTTTTCCGATCAATGAGGAGCTGACCCAGTATCAGCTTACCGCGGAAGATATCCGGGCAGGACGCCACAGTCAGGCGGAGTTCCCGGTACTGCCGCTGCCGCTCTTAAAGAGTACTCCGTTTATCTTCGTCAAAGAGGAAAACAGTATTTACAAGCGCAGCATGAAGATGTGCAGCCGCCAGAATTATTCGCCGAATATTATCATGAAACCGGACCAGGTTGTCTCTGCGTTCAACATGGCAGGACGGGGCGTGGGCGCGACCTTCATCCCGGATGGCCTGATCGTCAATCTTCCATATGAAGTGCCGCTGTGCTTTTACAAGATGAATGAAGAGCTGGCGGTCCGTTACGTTTATTTGTACAAGAAGAGAAATAAATACCTCACGAAGGCGATGGAGGAGTTTATCCGCGTGGCAGTCGGCGACGAGGCGTTCCAGAAGGTACGGGAGCAACGGGAGAAAGAGAATCAGGAGAAGAAAGGTTCGGATAAGAAGGGGGATAAATAATGCGAAGAGGAGAACGTGCGATTGAGTCGAAAGACGGGCAGAAAGCCATTTTGGAACACTGCCGGGTGTGTAGTCTCGCCTTTTCCGGGGATGAATACCCGTATGTGATCCCGTTAAATTATGGTTTTGTGTGGAACGAAGACCAGGAGATGCCGGTGCTGTATTTCCACGGCGCTCCGGTGGGAACGAAGATTGAGCATATGGAGCGCGACAACCGGGTGGCATTCTGTGTGCAGAATGAAAAAGAGATAAAGATTCTGGAACCGGCATGCAGAAGCACGATGATTTATGAGAGTGTCTGCGGGACTGGACGGTTATCCCGTGTGGCTGCTCCTGGGGAGAAAGGAGAGGCACTGACAAGGATCATGCAGCAGTATGACCCGGAGGGCGGACCGTATGAGTTTGCTCCGGAGGTAGCGGCGAGAACCACCGTCCTCTGCCTGCGTGTGGAAACTCTGACAGGTAAGAGCAATGCGCCGAAACCGGAGCAGCCATGAAACAGTTAAGACAGATGTCGATTCTGGTGCGGGGGGCACAGCTTCTGCTGCTGGTCCTCGCACTTTTTCTGGTTGTATGGCTGGTGCCGGATGCAGGGAAAAAGCATGCATCCGGGACGGAAGCTTCGGAAGCTGAGACAGATGGCGGCGATGTGGCGGAGAATGAAAAAAATAGAGCCGCCGGGAATCTGGAGGAGGATGAATCATCCGCCGGGGAAGTGATACAGGATGATGCAGATGAGAACGCTTCGGATGGAGAAACGGCTTTAAAGCGCCGGACTTCCCGGAAACAGCTGTATAAAAGAAAAAAAAAGCCCCAGAAGGCACAGGAAGAGACAGTTTATATGCCGCCGACCATCTGGCTGGCGACGGATCTTCACTATCAGTCCCCGCAGATGACAGATTTCCAGTCGGCGTTTGATACCTATACGATGGGAAATGATGGGACGATCGTGCCGTATCTGGATGAGATTACGGAGGCATTTCTGGAGGAGGTGCGGACGGCGCATCCATCGGCACTGGTTTTGAGCGGAGATCTCTCCCAGAATGGTGAGAAAGCAAACCATGAAGCGCTTGCAGAGAAGCTAGAGCGGGTGCAGGCAGCGGGAATTCCGGTGCTGGTGATTCCGGGCAACCATGATATTAACCACCCGTGGGCGGCAACGTATTTTGATGATCAGGTATCCCCGGCAGAGGGAACAAGTTCGGAAGAGTTTTACCAGATTTACCATAAGTTTGGCTATGATCAGGCGGTGTCCCGGGCTTCGGATTCGCTGAGTTATGTTTACCGCCTGGATGAAAAATATTGGCTGATGATGCTGGACAGCTGCATGTGTGAACCGGTCCATGAGACGGGCGGAAAGCTAAGCGAAGAGACGGTTGCGTGGATGAAAACACAGCTGGAGGAGGCGAAAAAACAGGGTGTGACGGTCATTCCGGTTTCACACCACAATCTGCTGGATGAGAGTACACTCTATCCGGAGGAATGCACGATTGAAAATACGAAAGAAGTGACCGCGCTTCTGGAAGCATATGGAGTTCCGGTGTATTTGAGCGGGCATCTGCATTTGCAGAGAATCAAGAAGCATACGTCAAATCTGAATACACCGGGCGGATATGGAATCCGGGAGATAGTGACTTCTCCGCTTCCGATGGCGCCGTGCCAGTACAGTATCCTAAACTGGCAGACGGATGGCAGTCTGTCCTACCATACAAAAAAGGTAGACATAGCAGGCTGGGCGCAGCGCTACGGGGAAGAAGACGAGAATCTTCTCAATTTTGATGCTTATGCGGATCAGTTTCTGGTAGATGTGATTTCGAAACAGGCGTTTAAGGCGCTGCAGTCGGCATCAAAGGATATCAAAGAAGAGATGGCAAGGCTCTATGCCGATATGAACCGTGATTATTGTTCGGGCACGAAGATTGATGTGGCAAAGATCAGAAAAAGCGAGGCATATCAGTACTGGATCCGTTATAGCGGCAATGATTTCTGGCTGGCAAGGCTGCAGGCGATCCTGCACGATGCCCGGACGGACAACACGGTGCTGGAGCTGAAAGCGGGTGTGGATTTCCCGCTGCCGGGGGAGACGATAGAAAACCCGGAGAATGCAGAAAAAGAGGAAACTGTCGGAGCAGATGCGGGCAGTCCGGCAGAGGAGATACAGAAAAAGGAGGAATCATATGGACTACGAGGGAATTGTATACAGACCGCCGAGTGAGGCGCGCAGCCTGATCATTCAGGTGACGATCGGATGTGCACACAACACCTGCGGCTTTTGCAATATGTATAAAGAAAAGAAGTTCCGGATCCGGAGCCTGGCGGAGATTCTGGCAGATTTGACGGAGGTTTCGCACAATCCGTATGCGCCGTATATCGAGAAGGTATTTTTGGCGGACGGCGATGCGCTGGTTATGAAAACAGAGGATCTTCTGGTAATTCTGGATGCGATCCACCGCCTGTATCCGGGCGTGAAGCGGGTGGCTTCCTACGGAACGGCACAGGATATTTTGCGGAAATCGGAAGAAGAGCTGATCCGCCTGCGCGAGGCGGGACTCGGAATCGTCTATGTGGGCGCGGAATCCGGCGACAATGAGATTTTAAAATATATCAATAAAGGCGTGACGGCGGAACAGACCATTGAGGCAGGGCAGAAGCTGAAACGCTGCGGCATCGCGACCTCAGTGACGCTGATTTCGGGGCTTGGCGGACGCAGCAAGGTGGAAGAACATGCCCTGTCCTGTGCGAAGCTCATCACGGCGATGAACCCGGAGTACGCATCCTTCCTGACGCTGCGCCTGTACGAGGGCACGCCGATGTATGCAGATGTCGTGGAAGGGCGGTTCCAGCGGATAACCCCGGATGAAATTGTGGATGAAATGGAAATTTTCCTGAAAAATGTGGATTCTCCGGGCACTGTATTCCGGACGAACCATGCGTCGAACTACGTGATTCTGGCGGGAACCTTAAACGGGGATATCCCGGCCATGCTTAAAAAACTGGAGGAGGCAAAGAGAACGCATCATTACCGGAAATTCCGGGAGACTGGCGATCTCTTATAAGTAGGTATGATTTATCTGATTTTTGCGATTCTTTTCAGCGCGTCCCTGGCGCTGGCGCTGCGGATCAGTGAGACGTTCAGCGATAACCGATATGGGATTTTGGTTGGAAATTATGTGACCTGCCTGGTGGTGGCATTTATTCTGCTTCCAGATAAAAATATCTTTGCGGCAGGCAGCCGGACGGCGGTTCTCACGGGAATCGTGAATGGATTTTTGTTTACAGGAAATCTGGTTCTGATGCAGAAATGCATCCGTGAAAATGGGGCAGTTCTGTCGTCGGCATTTGCGAAGCTTGGTATCGTGATTCCGGTCACGGCGAGTATCCTGTTTTTAGGTGAGATCCCGACGCTGTTCCAGCTGGTGGGAATTGTGCTGGTTATTGTGGCGATCTGGGTCATCAACAGCGAGGGGGACCGCGGCTGCGGACGCAGACGGAGGATGGGTTCGGCGGGACTTCTGCTCGTTTTATTTGTCGTCAGCGGTATGGCAGACGGGATGTCCAAGGTAACGGAGAGGATCGGCGAGAGACGGTTTGATGCGCTGTTTCTGTTCTATACGTTCCTGACCGCACTGGTTCTGACTGTGGTTCTGGCATTTCTCGAGCAGCAGAGAACCCGCCGCAAGATTGGAAAGATGGACTTTTTGAGTGGTGTGGCAGTCGGATTTCCAAACTATTTTTCAACCTCGCTGCTGCTGGCGAGTGTGTCGAGACTGCCGGCGTTTATCGTGTATCCGAGCTTTAGTGTCGGCACGATCCTGGTGGTCAGCTTTGTGAGCGTGCTGGTGCTCGGGGATCCAATCAGCCGGAGACAGATTGGGGGATGCGGGATTATTTTGGTGGCATTGGCGCTGCTGAATCTTTAGAATTTTCCGTTTCGGATGCTGCGCTCATAATAAAAGATATACTGTTGCATTACCCCTGCGTATCCTTTATAGCTTCCAAAAAAATCCTGGATAATAGTAGTGTACAGGCGGCTTTTTGGAAGGCGGCGGTAGCGGATGGGATGTTTGGGAAGGTATTCTTTGGTCAGGATCTGTTCGATCCAGGTATCGACGGGGAAGGCGTCGATGTGGTGGAGTCCGAAGAGGCAGACGCAGTTGGCGACCTTGGGACCGATGCCATAGAGGCTGGTAAGTGCGGTCATGGCTTCGTCCGGCGGCAGGGCTGCGAGGGATTCTAAGGATACGGTTCCGGCGAGGACATCCTGGATGAGGCGGTGGATGTATTTGGCGCGGTAGCCGAGTTTTAAGGCTAATAGGTCGTCCAGGCTGGCAGATGCCAGTTCTTCGGGCGAGGGAAAAGAATAGTAGGTGCGGATAGAACCGTCGGACAGGGCGGCGGTTCTCTTCGCACCGTATTTTTTTGCCAGGGTCTCGACGGCTTCGCGGATCTTTGGGATGGTTTTCTGCTGGGAGATCAGGAAGGTGATCATCATTTCCCAGAGATCCTGACGGAGAATCCGGATGCCGGAACCGGCGTCTGCCGCCGCCGCGAGGTAGGCATCGTCTGCGCGGATGGAGGCGATGAAAGAGCCGTAATCGGTGCCGAGATCGAAGTATTGTTTCCAAAAAGGAAGCGCTTCGTCCGGGCAGTCGAAGAAGAAACCGTCCGGCGTCTCGGAAATTTCCAGATAGTGCGTCCCGCTGATGAGTGACCAGATCCCCGGTTTTTCCGGAACCGGAAGCATACGGAAACATTGACCGGAGGCGGCGATCTGTGCGAGGTTCAGGTTCAGGCAGGAGATGATGTGGGAGTTGGGAAAATTGTGCTTTTCGATTGCAGGCAGGTTTGTTGTATGTGTGTTCATGGCAGGGCATCCTCTTTTTTTAAAATATTTTTTGCTTATATCAATGGAATATCAAGTTATAAAACCTTGAATCATAAAGTATCAAATCATGTAATTCTTATGAGACGTATCATAGCATAGAAGACCTTTGCCTGCAAACGGTTACCTTTTATCAGAAAGGAATTGCATCAGAATTGCATCAGAGCGTAAAAAAATCTTGCGAAAGACGCGCTACTTAGGTATGATGTATATATGTGCGCACTCGCGCGAAGAGGAATCATGTCGCAAGCGACCGCGCTCGGCGCGAGAATGTGCCAGAGCACATTCTTTGTTCTATGGCAGGAGGGGAGACGGATGTTTTTTATCGGTGGCATCAGTTCCGGCGTGAAGCCGCTGGAGTACCTGAAAACAGTGATCTGCGGGCGCTGCGGCGCTTATGGGCGGTATCAGGTGTACATGACCTATATGTATTTTAGTTTCTTTTTTATCCCGATTTTTAAATGGAACCGGCGCTTTTTCGTAGAAATGTCGTGCTGCGGTGCGGTCTATGAGCTGGATCCGGAGGTAGGAAAGAGGCTGCTTCGGGGCGAGGAGGTCGAGATCACGGAACGCGATCTGACACTTCGGCAGGATGGAAATGAAAATCCGTGGACGGGAAGTGATGCATCACACCGTCATAAGGTCTGTCCGTCCTGTGGATTTGAGACGGATGAGGATTTTTCGTACTGTCCAAAGTGCGGCAAACCGCTGTAAGGCGGGGAAATACAGACGGATACCGCTAAAAGAGTGATGGCGGCTGTGGAAGCAAGGGACGGTTACAAAAATTTGATACAGCGCAGATTTTGGCGCAAAAAAGAAAGAGAGGCAGACAATATGTTAGAAGCTGGTATCAAGGGAAGACAGGAAGTTATGGTTACGGACGAAAATTCCGCAGCAGCAGTGGGAAGCGGTCTGTTACCGGTGTTTGCAACTCCGGCGATGGTTGCATTGATGGAGAAAACCGCGTGGATGAGCGTGGCTCCGTACTTAAACGACGGTGAGGGAACTGTTGGTACAAAGCTGGAAATTGCCCATAATGCAGCGACCCCGGTCGGCATGCAGGTTTGGTGCGAGAGTGAGCTGGTAGAGGTAGACGGCAGACGCCTCGTATTTAAGGTAGAGGCATTTGACGCGAAAGGTTCCATCGGCGGCGGCACACATGAGCGTTTCATCATCAAAAATGAGAAATTCTTAGCAAAAGCACAGAGCAAGAAAGAAAACTAAAGGTTGCGAAGAGAGCACAGCCGGCTGAAAGCGCTGCGAGTATCGTATGCGGGATACTTTTGGCTGGCTGTTGTTTCGTGTAATAGGAAATTCCTTGAAATTTCTTATTACACAAAAAGGCACTAACGTGCCAATGATGCGCACTCGCGCGAAGCAGAAACATGTCGCAAGCGACCGCGCTCGGCGCGAGAATGTGCCAAGGCACATTCTTTTTCATTATAGAAGGGAATTAATTCGTTTGAAAATCACATATATTCATCACAGCTCGTTTTCAGTTGAGCTTGAAAATGCCGTGATTCTGTTTGATTATTTTAAGGGAACTCTCCCGGAGTTTCCGGCAGGGAAGCCCCTCTTTATCTTTGCGAGCCATTTCCATGCCGATCATTATGCTCCGGTAATCTTTCAGCTGGGAGAGAAACGGGAAAATGTTTTTTATATTCTCTCAAAAGAGATTGGGAAAAAGATACCGGAGGAATATCGTAAACGATATAAAGACAGGATACGGCTGGTAAAGGCAGGAGAAAGATTTTGCCTGAATATTTCTGAAGAAAGCCTTATCGTCGAGACGTTCCATTCCACCGACGAAGGCGTCGCCTTCTGGCTCTCCTGCGAAGGAAAGGAGATTTATCACGCCGGTGACTTAAATAACTGGTGGTGGGAAGGCGAAGATATGGCATGGAACCGGAATATGGCGGCTTCTTATAAACAGGAGATGAAAAAGCTTTCCGGGCGCACGGCGGATCTGGCATTTATCCCGGTCGATCCGAGGCAGGAGCAGTGGTTTTATCTGGGCGCTGCCGGTTTTATGGAGCAGGCGGACGCAAAATGGATTTTCCCGATGCATTTCTGGGAAGATTATACGATTATACCAAAATTAATCGAACATCCATCCAGTGAAGGCTGGCGGGATCGGATTGTAGAGATTCACAAGGAAGGAGAGGAGTTTATTCGATGAAATTTACATTTGCACACAACAATTTCAATGTCATCGATCTGGACAAGTCACTGAAATTTTATGAGGAAGCACTGGGACTTAAGGAGGTACGCCGCAAGGAGGCGGCAGACGGAAGCTTTATCCTTGTTTATCTGGGCGACGCCACGACCAGCTACCAGCTGGAGCTGACCTGGCTGCGCGACTGGGAGAAGGACTCCTACAACCTGGGCGACAATGAGTTCCATCTGGCATTTGAGACGGAAGACATGGAGGCGGCACATGCCAAACATAAGGAAATGGGATGCATCTGTTTTGAAAATCCGGCGATGGGTATTTATTTCATTAACGATCCGGATGGATACTGGCTGGAGATCGTGCCGGCGAAGAGGAGTTAAGGGCTGAGTTTGTCTGAAAAAATGTTTTGACGTGATTGTGAAGGTACTGAACAGTTACGTTTTAACATATGAGTTAAAAAGGGGTTAGAATGGTAAAAATAATTAAAAACGGAAGAGTCATCGATCCGGAGAGCAGATTCGACGGAAGGGCAGATTTGTGGATTGAAAATGGAAAAATCCAGAAAATCGTGAAAAAAGATACAAAATCAGAATCAGATGAGGCATCTGACGCACCGTTCATCCCGGCGGATGCCGAGGTGCTGGATGCAGAAGGGCTGATCGTCGCGCCGGGACTGGTGGACGTCCACGTGCATTTCCGCGATCCGGGTCTGACCTACAAGGAGGACATCGAGACGGGCGCGGCGGCTGCGAAGGCGGGCGGCTTTACGACGGTGGTCTGTATGGCAAACACGAAACCGGTTGCCGATACGCCGGAGATTGTCCGGTATATTCTGGAAAAGGGTGCGAAAACGGGAATCCACGTGGAAACCTGCGCGGCAGTCTCGAAGGGATTTCAAGGAAAAGAACTGACCGATATGGAGTCCCTCAAAGAGGCGGGTGCGATCGGATTTACGGATGACGGAATCCCGCTGATGAGCGAAAAATTGGTCAAAGAGGCGATGGAGACGGCGAAACGTCTCAATGTGCCGCTCAGCTTCCATGAGGAGGATCCGGCATTTATTTTCAACAACGGCATCAACCGCGGTCCGGTGTCCGAGCAGCTGGGAATCGGTGGTTCCCCGGCGCTGGCGGAGGATTCGATGGTGGCGCGCGACTGCATGATCGCGCTTCACACGGGCGCAGATGTGGATATCCAGCACATCAGTTCCCGTAATGCGGTGCAGATGGTCGGGCTGGCGAAAAAGCTGGGCGCGCATGTCTGGGCGGAGGTGACACCGCATCATTTTACACTGGACGAGACGGCGGTTCTGGAGTACGGAACACTGGCGAAAATGAATCCGCCGCTGCGGAGTGCTGCGGATCGCGAGGCGTTGATTGAAGCAATCAAGGACGGCACGATTGATATGATTGCGACGGATCATGCACCGCACAGCGCCGAGGAGAAGGAAAAACCGCTGACCGAGGCACCGAGCGGCATCATCGGGCTGGAAACCTCCCTGCCATTGGCGGTTACCAGGCTGGTAAAAGCTGGTCACATTGATTATCTGACTCTGTTTGAGAAAATGTGCCTGAATCCGGCGAAGCTGTACCGGATGAAGGAGGCGGGACGCATCCGCGAGGGCGGCGCGGCGGATCTGGTTCTTTTTGACGACCAGACACCATATACCGTAGAAAAATTCCATTCCAAGGCGTCTAACTCCCCGTTTGTGGGAGTGAAGCTCTATGGAAAGGTTCACTATACCATCTGCAGCGGTGAGACAGTATATCGGGCAGAATAGGAGGAAACGAAGCGATGAAGACAATGTTAAAACGCGGCGCAGGCGTACTGATGCCGATTTTCAGCCTGCCGTCGCCGTATGGAATCGGTACGTTCGGACGGGCGGCGTATGAGTTTATTGATCAGTTAAAACGCGGACGCCAGACGTACTGGCAGGTGCTTCCGATGGGACCGACCTGCTACGGGGACAGCCCGTACCAGTCCTACTCTGCATTTGCGGGAAATCCGTATTTTATTGATCTGGATACGCTGAAAGACGAGAAACTTCTGACCCAGGATGAGATAGACGCCTGCTGGTGGTGCGACAAGCAGGATCAGGTCAAATATGACGCGCTGTATTATTACCGTTTTCCGCTTCTGCGCAAGGCGTATGAGCGGAGCAGCCATAAGGAAAGTGAGGAATATCAGGCATTTCTGGAAGAAAATGAAGAATGGCTGGACGACTATGCGCTCTATATGGCAGTCAAGGGTAAATATGAAGGAAAAGGCTGGATGGACTGGGACGAGGACATCCGGTTCCGCCGTCCGGAGGCGCTTTCGGCATGCCGCGAAGAGCTGGCAGAAGAAATAAATTACTGGAAGTTCTTACAGTTTAAGTTTTTTGAACAGTGGAAAAAATTAAAACAGTATGCAAAAGAAAAAGAACTTCAGATCGTCGGTGATATTCCGATTTACGTGGCGCTCGACAGCGCGGATGTCTGGAGCCACCCGGAGCTGTTCCAGCTCGACGAGGAAAATCTGACGCCGCTCAAGGTATCGGGTGTGCCGCCGGATGCATTTTCAGAGGATGGACAGCTCTGGGGCAACCCGCTTTACGACTGGGAGAAAATGAAACAAACCGATTTCGCCTGGTGGCGAAGCCGGATGAAAGCGTCCGCGAAGCTCTACGATGCGGTGCGGATCGACCATTTCATCGGCGTGGTGCAGTATTATGCAATCCCGTATGGCGCTGTGACTGCGAAAGACGGCGAGTGGGAGAAAGGTCCGGGCAAAAAGCTGACCGACGCACTTGACGAGGCGGCAGGCGAGACGAAGATCATCGCGGAGGATCTGGGTGTCTTCTGTCAGGAGGTCAAGGATCTGCTGGCAGAGACGGGCTATCCGGGCATGAAGATCATTGAGTTTGCGTTCAGTGGCGACCGTTTCAACGAGCATCTGCCGCACTGCTATGACCCGAACTCCGTAGTCTACGGTGGAACGCACGACAATGAGACGCTGGCGGGGTATTTCAAACCGGAAAAACGTCAGTGGTGGGAGCTTCAGTACATTGCCGATTACCTCGGTGCAGCACACCAGAGTGAGGTGGTAGACCGCGTGTTCCGCGCGGCATACGGTTCAGTCGCGAGCGTTGCCATTTTCCAGATGCAGGATGTGTTGAAGCTCGATAACTGGGCGCGCATGAATACGCCGGGAACCCTCGGGGAAAACTGGCGCTGGCGTCTGGTTCCGGGGCAGTTTACGGATGAGCGGGCAGATTATTTGTCCTGGCTGGTGGATACGTTCGGAAGATTTTAGTTTTTGGCGTATTTAAATGCGAAGCCACGGCAAATTCCGTTACTGGGCACGTATGCGTGAACAGTAACTTGGTTTTTGTCGGATGGGAATAAAAACCCGTAAAATGCTTGCAAATTCGGGAAAAACCTGTAAAATATACATGGATTGCACCCGCCCGGGGCAAAGATGCACCTGGGGAGTATGAACGATTTGAACAGTATGAAAGGAAATTGCCATGATTAGTACAAGCAATGTAACACTGCGAGTAGGAAAGAAGGCGTTATTTGAGGACGTAAGCATTAAATTTATTGAGGGAAACTGCTACGGACTCATCGGTGCCAACGGTGCCGGAAAGTCTACCTTTTTACGAATCCTGTCCGGACAGCTGGAACCGACCAATGGTGAGGTTATCATCACACCGGGACAGAGACTTTCATTCTTACAGCAGGATCACTTTAAATATGACGCATATCCGGTACTTGATACCGTTATTATGGGAAATGCGAGACTCTACGAGATCATGAAAGAGAAGGAAGCTATCTACATGAAGGAAGACTTCTCCGAGGAGGACGGCGTCAAGGCTGCCGAGCTGGAGGGCGAGTTCGCCACGATGAACGGCTGGGAGGCAGAGTCCGACGCGGCGAACCTTTTAAATGGTCTGGGAATCGAGACGGATCTCCACTACAAACAGATGGCAGATCTGACCGGTGCCCAGAAGGTCAAAGTTCTTCTGGCACAGGCACTGTTCGGAAACCCGGACATCCTGCTTCTCGACGAGCCGACAAACCACTTGGATCTCGATGCGATCGCATGGCTCGAGGAGTTCTTGATCAACTTTGAGAATACGGTTATCGTGGTATCCCATGACCGTTACTTCTTAAATAAAGTCTGCACCCAGATCGCAGATATCGACTATGGCAAGATTCAGCTCTATGCCGGAAACTACGATTTCTGGTACGAGTCCAGCCAGCTGATGATCAAGCAGATGAAGGAAGCCAACAAGAAGAAGGAAGAGAAGATCAAGGAGCTGCAGGAGTTCATCCAGCGATTTTCTGCCAATGCTTCCAAGTCTAAGCAGGCAACCTCCAGAAAACGTGCTCTGGAGAAGATTGAGTTAGATGAGATCAAACCGTCCAGCCGTAAGTACCCGTATATCGACTTCCGTCCGGAACGTGAGATCGGTAATGAGGTATTAAGCGTAGAGAACCTGTCTAAGACTATCGATGGTGTGAAGGTTCTTGATAATATTTCCTTCATTCTCGGACGCGAGGACAAGGTAGCATTTGTAGGACCGAACGAGCAGGCAAAGACCGTTCTCTTCAAGATTCTTTCCGGCGAGATGGAGCCGGATGAGGGATCCTATAAATGGGGTCTGACCACCAGTCAGGCATATTTCCCGAAGGACAATTCGAAAGAGTTCGATAACGACGACACGATCGTAGACTGGCTGACCCAGTACTCTCCGGTTAAGGATGTGACCTATGTCCGCGGATTCTTAGGACGTATGCTGTTTGCCGGTGAGGACGGCGTGAAGAAGGTCCGCGTTCTTTCTGGTGGTGAGAAGGTGCGCTGCATGCTTTCTAAGATGATGATCTCCGGTTCCAATGTCCTGATTCTGGACGAGCCGACCGACCATCTGGATATGGAGTCCATTACCGCTCTGAACAACGGTATGATCAAGTTCCCGGGCGTGCTGTTATTCTCCTCCCGTGACCACCAGATCGTTGAGACGACCGCAAACCGTATCATGGAAATCGTAAACGGCAAGCTGATCGATAAGATTACTACTTACGATGAGTATCTGGCAAACGATGAGATGGCGAGAAAACGTCAGGTATTTACTGTTACGGATAGTGAGGAAGAGGACGACTAAGAGCTGGAATCAAAGTGATTTAGACAAAAGTCTGAAAGATAAAAGACAGCCCCAGACGCTGCATGTGAGCGATGCCTGGAGCTGTCTTTTGCACACCTATGGTATTAATGTCCTGTTCACTGCGATCAATCCTTCTTATGGCGTGATTCCAGATAAACCAGGTAATTGATGTATTCGATCAACTGCTTTTTCGTGGAAGTCTGGAAGGATGAGATACGTCCATTGACCTCTCCATAGGTGACATTTTTAAGAAATGGTTTCGCCATTTCGGGCGGATTCTTCGGGTAGGAGGTTCGACCGAGAATATAATCAGCGCTGACCTGATAATAATCCGCCAGTTTTATCAGATGCCGAAGAGGCAGATCTGTCCGGTTTGTTTCATAGCGGGAATAGATTTGCTGAGTTGTACCCAGCAGACTGGAAATTTCCGCCTGCGTTTTTCCTTTGTCCTCCCGTAAATCACGGAGCCGGTCACCAGCAGCAATCATTTAAAGCACCTCCCGCATACATCAAATATTTGTGAAAACAATCTATCATACAAGTATGCGCAGAACTAAAAGATACAATTAACTGGTGTAGAAACAGCAAAAAATACATTTATAAAAATGTAAACAAAAAAGAATATCCGCTCTATGGAATAAAACGGCAGCCGGGTTTTTGTTTTACTGTTTACAGTCTGCCCGAATTAGTTTAAAATAAAAGGAAACAGGCAATTCTGCTTTGAATGAAAACGGCAGGATTGTGGATAAGAAACAGAAAGCGAGGACAATTTTCATGAGTCAGAAGCCAGTTCTGGTGATCATGGCGGCTGGTATGGGCAGCCGGTACGGCGGCTTGAAGCAGATTGATCCGGTCGATCGGGAAGGAGATCTGATCATCGATTTTTCGATCTTCGACGCAGTCGAGGCTGGATTCGAAAAGGTCGTATTTATTATCAAGAAATCGATTGAGAAAGAGTTTAAGGAACATATTGGAAACCGCATGGAAAAGCACGTGCAGGTGGAGTATGTGTATCAGGAAAATGACCGTCTTCCGGATGGGTTTGAGGTTCCGGAGGGACGCGTCAAACCGTGGGGAACCGGTCATGCGATTCTCTGCTGCAGCGAGGTGATCGACGGACCGTTTGCGGTGATCAACGCGGATGATTACTATGGAAAATCGGCGTTCAAGGCGATCTACGATCGTCTGGCATCCTGCGGCGATGATGACAAATATCAGTATGCGATGGTTGCCTATCATCTCTACAACACATTGACGGAAAACGGCCATGTGGCGCGCGGCGTCTGTACAGTGGATGCGGATGGACATCTGGCGGATATCCACGAGAGAACGCGCATCGAGAAGCACGGCGATCAGGCGGAATATACCGAGGATGACGGCGCAACCTGGGAGCAGCTGGGGGAGGATACGCTTGTATCGATGAACCTCTGGGGCTTTACTTCCAGCATCTTAAAGGAGTTAAAGGCGCGCTTTGTTCCATTTTTGGAGAAAAACCTGTCGGTAAATCCACTCAAATGTGAGTATTTCCTTCCGTTTGTGGTGGATGAACTTTTGAAAGAGGGGAAAGCCGAGGTGACTGTGTTAAAGAGCGTGGATCGCTGGTATGGCGTGACCTACAAGGAAGATAAGAAGATGGTGACAGACGCGATCCAGGGGATGAAGGACAGCGGTCTGTATCCGAAAAAACTTTGGGAAGAGTAAGAATGAAGAGATAGGTATTAGGAAGGAAAAATGGGTATGAGCAAGTTGATGAAAAGCCTGCCGTTTCGGCTGGTGCTGGGTGTAGCGATCGGTATTATTGCCGGTCTTATAGCAAATGAAAGTTTTATGAATCTCGTTGTGACGCTGAATTATATTTTTGGGCAGATTATTTCGTTCTGTGTACCGCTGATCGTCATCGGCTTTATTGCCCCGTCGATCACGAAGCTTGGAAAGAATGCCTCCAGATTGCTTGGAGTAGCGCTGATTCTGGCGTATACATCGTCTCTTGGCGCGGCGCTGTTTTCGATGGCAGCCGGATATACGCTGATTCCGCATATGTCGATTCAGTCGGCAGTCGATGGACTGCGCAGTCTGCCGGAGGTTGTCTTTAAATTGGACATTCCGCCGATCATGGGCGTCATGAGTGCGCTGGTATTTTCCGTTATGATGGGTCTGGCAGCGACCTGGACCAAGGCGGTGACGGTAACGAAACTCTTAGACGAGTTCCAGAAGATCGTTCTGGAGATTGTACAGAAGATTGTCATTCCGATTCTTCCGGTTTACATCGCATTTACGTTCTGTTCCCTGGCATATGAGGGAACTATCACAAAACAGGCGCCGATCTTCATTTCGGTTATCCTGATTGTTATGGCAGGCCACTATATCTGGATGGCGCTGCTGTATACACTGGCTGGTATTTACTCTGGCCGTGACCCGAGAGGCGTTATCAAGCATTATGGTCCGGCATATCTGACGGCAGTCGGTACGATGTCTTCTGCGGCGACCCTGGCAGTGGCGCTCAGCTGTGCCAAAAAGGCAGAGCCGCTTCGTGACGATATGGTTGATTTCGGTATTCCGCTGTTTGCGAATATCCATCTGTGCGGTTCGGTTCTGACCGAGGTATTCTTTGTCATGACGGTATCCAAGATTTTGTACGGCGCCCTCCCGGATATGATGACGATGGTTCTGTTCTGTGTTCTTTTAGGTGTATTTGCCGTAGGTGCACCGGGTGTTCCGGGCGGTACGGTTATGGCATCCCTGGGACTGATCACCGGTGTCCTCGGTTTCGATGCGACTGGAACGGCGCTGATGTTGACGATCTTTGCGCTTCAGGACAGTTTTGGTACTGCCTGCAACGTAACGGGTGATGGTGCGCTGACCCTGATGCTGACGGGATATGTGGAGAAACATGGGATTAAACATCAGGATTTACACGTAGATTTATAAAAATGAGAGAGGTGGGGCAGGCAGCAGCCGCCCCGAAACAGGTCTGTGAATGCGCCGCTGGCTCTTCGCACTATCGTTGTTCGCTTGCTTTCACTACACTTGTTCGTCTGTGTCGGACTTGCGTCCGCCCCATTCGGACAAGCGTGTTCAAGATGCGTACAACTGATAGGCGAAAGCCTGCTCTGCATCCACAGACCAGTTTCGGAGCGTCTGCCACCTGCCTGCTGTCTTTTTATGTATCGGAAAAACCTTATTTGATAAAAAGGAGAGATAGAATGAAAAAAATGATTTCCTGGAACGTAAACGGCTTGCGGGCGTGTGTGGGAAAGGGATTTCTGGATGTATTCCATGAGCTGGATGCGGATATTTTCTGTATTCAGGAGAGTAAGCTGCAGGAAGGGCAGATTGATCTGGAGCTTCCGGGGTATTATCAGTATTGGAGCTATGCGGAGAAGAAGGGATATTCAGGAACGGCGTTATTTTCGAAGGAGGAGCCGATTAGCGTGAGCTACGGTCTTGGCATTGAGAAGCACGATCATGAAGGGCGCGTCATTACGGCGGAGTACCCGGATTATTATGTGGTGACCTGCTATACGCCGAACTCCCAGAATGAGTTGGCGAGACTTCCGTACCGGATGCAGTGGGAGGATGATTTCCGCCAGTTTTTGAAGAAGCTGGAGGAGAAAAAGCCGGTTATTTTCTGTGGGGATCTGAATGTGGCACACACGGAGATTGACCTGAAAAATCCAAAGACGAACCGGAAAAATGCCGGATTTACGGATGAGGAGAGAAGCAAGTTTACGGAGCTTCTGGACTCTGGATATATCGACACGTACCGCTATTTTTACCCGGATAAAGAGGGCGTTTATTCCTGGTGGTCGTACCGGTTTAAGGCGCGCGAGAAGAATGCTGGGTGGCGGATTGATTATTTCTGTGTTTCCAAGAGCCTGAAGGACCGGCTGGCGGGCACACAGATTCATACGGAGATACTGGGTTCGGATCACTGCCCGGTAGAATTACAGATAAAGGATCGGGATGAGACATGAATTTACTGACAGCAGAACATCTGAAAAAATCATATACGGAACGGCTGCTTTTTGATGACGTGGCATTTTCCATCGGTGAAGGTGATAAGATTGGTCTCATCGGCATCAACGGAACCGGAAAATCTACTCTTCTAAAGATTGTAGCCGGTCTGGAAGAGCCGGATGAGGGTACGGTAGTAAAGGGACGAAATCTCTATATCCGTTATCTGCCTCAGAATCCGGAGTTTGAAGCGGGACGGACCGTCTTAGACTGCGTGATCCGGGAAAATATGGCGCATGAGCACGCCTGGGATCTCGAGGGCGATGCGAAATCCATGCTGAATAAGCTTGGAATCACCGATTATAGTGCCAAGGTGGAGACACTTTCGGGCGGACAGAGAAAGCGCGTTGCCCTCGCAGCGGTGCTGTTATCGACGGCGGATCTGTTGATTTTAGACGAGCCGACGAACCATCTGGACAGTGCGATGGCGGACTGGCTGGAAGAGTACCTGAAAAAATTCCGCGGCGCGCTTCTGATGATCACGCACGACCGGTATTTCCTTGATAACGTGACGAACCGCATCGTCGAACTGGACAAGGGAAAGCTGTACAGTTATCAGTCCGACTATGAGGGCTATCTGGAATTAAAGGCAGAGCGCGAGGCGATGGCGGTGAGCTCGGAGCAGAAACGCCAGAATATCCTGCGGACGGAGCTGGCGTGGATCCGACGCGGCGCACAGGCACGCAGCACGAAGCAGAAAGGGCGTATTCAGCGCTTCGAGGCGTTGAGTGCGGTGGAAGCGCCGAAAGTAGATGGAAATGTGGAGATGAGCTCGATTTCCAGCCGTCTCGGACGAACCACGGTCGAGGCACACCATCTTCATAAGGCGTATGGTGACCGCCTCCTGATCGATGATTTTTCCTATATCTTCTTGAAGGATGACCGCATCGGCATCATCGGACCGAACGGCAGCGGCAAATCGACGCTGATGAAGATGATTACCGGCTGGGTGAAACCGGATTCGGGCGAGACGATCATCGGCCAGACCGTAAAAATGGGTTATTTTTCACAGGAAAACGAAGATATGGATCAGTCGATGCGCGTGATCGACTACATTAAAAATGTGGCAGAGTACGTGCGGACGGCGGACGGGCTGGTATCGGCATCCCAGATGTTGGAACGGTTCCTGTTCCCGTCCCATATGCAGTACACGCTGATCGGCAAGCTATCGGGCGGCGAGCGGCGCAGACTCTATCTGCTCCATATCCTGATGGGCGCGCCAAACGTCCTTCTGCTCGACGAGCCGACCAACGACCTGGATATCAGCACGCTGACGATTCTGGAGGATTATCTTGATCATTTCCAGGGGATCGTGATTACGGTATCGCATGACCGGTATTTCCTTGACCGCGTAGTGCGCCGGATCTTCGCCTTTGAGGGCGGCGGCGCGATCCGTCAGTATGAGGGCGGCTATACCGACTATCAGGCAGCCTGTGGGGAACGCATAGCGGCAGAGATGGAGGAATCCGGTCAGGAACACGGCAGAGGCCAGAAGATCGGAGGCGCTTCTGGTGCGGGAACGTCAGATGCAGCGGAGACGGCAAAGGATAAAAACCGCGGCCGCCAGCGCGAGAAAAAGCTCAAATTCAGCTATATGGAGCAGAAAGAGTGGGAGACGATCGAGGATGATATCGCGGCGCTGGAAGAGGCAATCGCGGATCTAGAGCAGCAGATGCAGGACTCTGCCCGCGATTATACGGCTCTGAACGGCATCATAAAGGAAAAAGAGGAAAAAGAAGCTCTTTTGGAAGAAAAGATGGACCGCTGGATGTATCTGAACGATCTGGCGGAAAAAATAGAAGCGCAGGCAGCTGCTCACAAGTAGGCACTTTTGGAACCGAAAGTGCCGTATGAAAACGTGGAGGGGATACAGGTGAAAGCAGAAAAAATCGTGAGACAGAAGATAAGAACCCCTGATTTTACACCGGGAATCAAGCGGACAGAGACGGGAATGCACTTGTGCGTCGAGGCACCGGGGACATTCTGCCATCTGACAATTTATGAGACAGGTAAAAAACAGGGTGTCCGGATCCCATTTTCCCCGGAAGAACGGGTGGGGGATCTCTGGATGATGGAGCTTGCGGGCGATGATTTTTCGGGACTGGAATACACGATCGAGACCGAGCAGGGGGAGCTGCCGGATCCGTGCGGGCGCATCTATACAGGACATGAGCGCTGGGGCGATTTAAAAGCGGCGCTCCGTCCGGTGCGCTGCCGTTTCCCGAAAGAAACGTATGACTGGGAAATGGATCAGCCGCTGAAACATCCGTATGATGAGACGATCCTGTACCGGCTGCATGTGCGCGGATTTACCCGTCATACTTCTTCTGGCACCGGGGAGCGGGGAACGTTCCGTGCGCTGACGGAGAAAATTCCCTATTTAAAGGAATTGGGTATCACAGCAGTTGAATTAATGATGCCGAATGAATTTCAGGAAGTGATGATGGAGGATGGGGCAGACGGGAATCCGTATGCGACCGGGACACCGACCGGACGGCTCAATTACTGGGGCTATGGGGCGGGATACCTGTTTGCGCCAAAAGCTTCGTACACATCCGGGAAAGAGAAAGAACCGGAGCGGGAATTTAAGGATCTGGTGAAAAAATTTCATAAAAATGATATTGAAGTGCTGGTTGAGCTTTATTTTACCGGCGAGGAGAGCGCGGCACTGGCGCAGGAGGCGGTTCGTTTCTGGGTTTACGAGTATCATGTAGATGGCGTGCACCTGTCCGGGTTTGCGCCGACCGAACTGCTGGCGTCGGATCCGCTGTTAGCTGATACGAAGCTATTAGCTGGTTCCTGGGATGGCGTGCGTGTGCCAAAAACGGCAGCGGCACCGAAGCTGCGGGAGCGCCGCTGGCATCTGGGCGAGTACAATGAAGGATTTTTGATCGATATGCGCCGGGTATTAAAGGGCGATGAGGATCAGGTCGGCCGTCTCATTTACCAGACACGCCGGAATCCGGACGCGTATGGCGTGATCAACTATATGGCGGCGACAAATGGCTTTACGATGATGGATATGGTTTCCTGTGAGCAGAAGCACAACGAAGCGAACGGGGAGAATAACCGGGACGGAAGCGATTATAATTATACGTGGAACTGTGGCGTCGAGGGCACGACGCGGAAAAAGAAGATTGTGCAGATGCGGAAAAAACAGCTCCGCAACGCATTTTTGCTGCTCTTTCTGAGCCAGGGAACGCCGATGTTTTTAGCGGGCGATGAGTTCGGCAATTCCCAGAACGGCAACAATAATGCTTACTGTCAGGACAATGAGATTTCCTGGCTCAACTGGCATCAGCTGGAGACAAACCGGGATATTTACGAATTTGTAAAATATATGATAGCGTTCCGCAAAGCGCATCCAGTGTTCCATCTGCCGGTGGAGCCGAAAAATATTGATTACCTCGTCTGCGGACACCCGGATGTTTCCTACCACGGCGTCAAAACATGGTGCCCGGAGTTTGAAAACTTCCGCCGCCAGCTCGGCATTCTCTACTGCGGCGAGTACGGGCGAAGAGCGGACGGCACCAGCGATGACTATTTCTTTGTCGCCTACAATATGCACTGGGAGCCGCATGAATTTGATCTTCCGAAACTTCCGAAGGGAATGCAGTGGACTCTGTGCATCAACACAGACGACGCAGACAATAACGGAATCTGTCCGCCAGAAAGCCTGGAGGCAGGGCAGGAGCCGCAGGAAGAGCTTCGCCAGTATATGGTTCCGCCGCGGAGTATTCTGGTATTTCGCGGCTTTAAGCCAATTTCCGGTCCGGCATCCGAAAAGGATGGCAAAAAAGCCGGGAAAGTGGTAAAATCGGTAAAACGGCAGAATGTCAGAAAAGAACCGGCAAAGGAAGCGGAGACTGTGGTTGCGGTAGCGCGCGAACTGTAAGAACGGAATTGAAAGAGGATAAAGCAAGTTGAAAAAGAAACTTTTTAGAGGGCTGGCAGCCGCCCTGTGTGCTGCCATGATGGCAGGGAGCGCGGCGCTTCCGGCATATGCGGCGGGTCCGTCACGGGAGTCAGTTCCCTATGCGGATTCCTATGCCTCCTATCAGTGGGCTTTTTTAAATACAGGTGAACTGCGTCTGGTGCCGAGCCATACGGCGGCAGTGGATGCAGCGATTGGGGCGATTACCGGCAGCCCGACGCTCTCAGCAGATGGAACGGTCCGTTCTCTGGAAGGGATCGATATGAATATTGTCCCGGCATGGAAGAAATATGACGCGAAAAGTGGAAAACGTCAGGTGATTGTGGCGCTGATTGATACGGGGGTTGACATAACTCACCCGGAGCTTAGCGGTTCGATCTGGACGAATACGGGGGAAATTCCGGGCGATGGCATTGACAATGACGGAAATGGTTATATCGATGACGTTTACGGCTGGAATTTCTATGATAATAATGCCCAGGTATTTACCGGGGCGGATGACAATCATGGTACCCACTCGGCGGGCACGATCGCGGCGGCGAGAAATGGAGTCGGAACGGTTGGAATCTGCGATCCGGCGTATGTGAAGATCATGGTGATCAAGACGCTTGGAACATCGTCCGGTGTCGGAACCGTCAGCAACGTGGTTAAGGCGATCCGGTATGCGCGGGCGAACGGCGCGTCGATCTGCAATCTGAGCTTTGGCACGATGAAATATAGCGAGGAGCTGTATCAGGCGATCAAGGATTCGGGGATGCTGTTTATTGTGGCGGCTGGAAACGGCGACGCCTCCGGCAATGGCTACAGCATCGATGAGCAGCCGATGTACCCGGCAAGCTTTGAACTGGACAATATCATTTCCGTGGCAAACCTGCGCTTTGACGGTCAGCTCGACCGTGCGTCCAATTACGGGATGAGAAGCGTGGATCTGGCAGCGCCGGGCAATTATATCCTGAGCACGATCACGGGCAATGACTATGCCTACATGAGCGGCACATCGATGGCGGCGCCGATGGTGACCGGAACGGCGGCGATGCTGTACTCCTACGATGCGTCCCTGTCGCTTATGGATGTGAGAAACCGTATTCTGCAGTCGGCGCGGCCGCTTGAGAGTCTGTCTGGCAAGGTGGCAACCGGCGGTATGCTGGATGCCGGGGCGGCAATGCCGTAGATGGGAAGTTACTGTTCGCAGGTAGGCACTTTTGGAACCGAAAGTGCCGTAAGAAAACGTGGTGGCAGCAGGAATTTGCCGTATTTAAATGCGAAGCCACGGCAAATTCCGTTACTGGGCACGTATGCGTGAACAGTAACGATGGGAAAAATGAAAAGAAAGATTGTTAAAAAAATATTGAAATTCTTGTTTGTATATGATACTATGAACGGGTGAGATAATTGCCCTGCAGATTCATATGTTTATATGTATGAAGACGGAGTAATTACCATGATTTCTTCGGGGCAGGGCGAAATTCCCTACCGGCGGTATAGTCCGCGAACCGCGATGGCGGCCGATTCGGTGAGATTCCGAAACCGACAGTATAGTCTGGATGAGAGAAGAGGCAGGAGTCAGAGAGTGTACCGTTTGAGCGTAAGCAGGCTGGTGTACATCGGCTAAGTTGCGATTTATTATCCCAGGTCCCGAACAACCTGGGATTTTTTTAGTTTTACAAATGCAGCTAGTCCGGCACTTGATTCATACTCCTCCTTCGGAGAAATGAGTTTTAAAACCGAAAGGAGATTTAAGATGAAGACAGGAAAATGGAGTATTCAAAAATTGATTTATACGGCGATGCTGGCAGCGGTTGCTGGCGTGCTGATGTCATTGGAATTTTCGGTTCCGATGATGCCGCCGTTTTATAAGGTGGATTTCAGTGATGTACCGTCTGTGATTGCCGTGTTTCTGATGGGACCGGTATCCGGTATCTGTGTAGAAGTCATCAAGCTGTTAATCAAGCTGATTACTGTCGGAACTAACACGATGTACGTCGGTGAGCTGGCCAACCTGATTGCGGCGTTCCTGTTCGTATGGCCGCTGTGGTTCCTCTATCAGAAGCTGGGCGCTAACCGTAAGGCAGCTGTAGAAGCACTTCTGATCAGTATCGTGATCCGCACCGCGTGTGCATGCTTTATCAATGCGAACATTACGCTTCCGTTATATGCGAAAGCGATGAGCCTGCCGCTGGATAAAGTGATCCGCATGGTAGCGTCGGTCAACCCGGCGATCAAAGACCTGAATGGATTTATCATCCTGGCGACGATCCCATTCAATGTATTGAAAGTGGGACTCAACTATATCGTTGGACAGCTTTTGTTTGTACGCCTGCGTGCGGCGAAGATTGTGCCGAAAGCAGTATAAAATGAAATAAGAGGAATGGTTTGACGGATTTGGCTGTTTGCTGTGAAACGGCAGAACCATTTCATAGAAAGGATTGTCGGGAAACCGCTGGGAAAGCTGCCTGGGGGAAGAATCCCGGACAATCCTTTTTTGTTTGATGGAACGTGCAAAGACATATCTGTTTTTATAAGAGGAGGAGATACTATGATACGTAACTATAGAGATTTGACAAGATGGGAAATGGAGCAGGTGGACCGTGAGAACACGATTGTCCTGATTCCGCTCGGGGCTCTGGAACAGCACGGCAATCAGGCACCACTGGGAACGGATGATATTATCGCGGAGGCGATGAGTCAGGAGATCAAAAAGGCACTGGAGGCAGAGGGGGAAGAAGACTTCCCGATGCTGCTGTTTCCGGTGATTCCGGTGGGCTTAAGTACAGAGCATAAGAATTTCTGTGGTTCGGTCACAGTCCGGCCGGACACTTACTATCATCTCTTATATGATATATGCGTCAGCCTGGCGCATCACGGTTTTAAGAAGCTGGCTTTTTTGGTATGCCATGGTGGGAATGCGCCGATTGCGCAGGTTTTAAGCCGGGAACTTCGGAGTGAGCTGGGGATTGCACCGTTTATCCTTTCATCGGGGGCATTTGGTCATCCGGATGTAAAAGCAACGATTTCAAAGGGGAATATCTGGGATTTCCACGGTGGAGAGATGGAGACATCGATGGTAATGGCGGTCGATGAGAGTCTTGTGAAGCTGGAACTTTCGGAAGCGGGAGAGCCGACGGCGTTTGAGAAGACCCGCGCCCTGAAGCCATACGGTCCGGTTTCGATCGGCTGGGTGTCGGAGGATTGGAAAACAAAAGACGGATCGCCGATTGGAATTGGAGGAGATCCGTCTGGTGCAAGCGCCGAGAAGGGGCGAATTATATTAGAGACGAGTGCGCGGGAACTGGTCCCGGGGCTGTTAGATATCCGGGATTGGAATGAATAGGAATCAAACTTAAAAATGGGGTGTCTATGTCATCCGAATACCAGTGTTATTTACCAGATTCCCAGCGTCCGGATGAACCGCATGGTAATACCAGTCCGGTGCGGGTAACCGGAAGTCCCAGCTCGTCCGATTTCACTGTGCCGCCGTGGGTGGAGGCAACTTCGGTTGAGAGCATATAGGTCAGGACGGACGGCGCCAGCCCGGTGGTGTAGGAGTTGATGAGGAAGAAGAGCGGGTTGTCCGATAACAGTTTCGTACAGAGCTGCACGAACGGGTAAATCGAAGTTTCGATCTTCCAGATCTCGCCTTTCGGTCCGCGGCCGTAGGACGGCGGGTCCATGATGATTCCGTCGTAATGGTTGCCGCGGCGGATCTCACGCTCAACAAATTTCACACAGTCATCGACGATCCAGCGGATGGGTGCATTTTCCAGCCCGGAGGAACGGGAGTTTTCCTTCGCCCAGGCTACCATGCCCTTGGAGGCGTCCACATGGGTCACGCTGGCGCCGGCTGCGGCTGCCGCCAGGGTAGCGCCGCCTGTGTAGGCAAAGAGGTTTAAAACCTTGATTGGGCGTCCGGCATTGCGGATGCGGTCACCGAACCAGTCCCAGTTTGCCGCCTGCTCCGGGAAGAGACCTGTGTGCTTGAAGCTGAACGGTTTTAAGTTAAAGGTCAGTTCTTTGTAATGGATCGACCACTGCTCCGGCAGGTCGAAAAATTCCCATTCGCCGCCGCCCTTGGAGCTTCTGTGGTAGTGTCCGTTCATCTTTTTCCAGCCGCGGTGTGTCTTGGGGGTGTTCCAGATAACCTGCGGGTCCGGGCGAACCAGAAGATAGTCGCCCCACCGCTCCAGTTTCTCTCCTTCGGAGCAGTCAATCACTTCATAATCGTTCCATCCATCTGCAATCCACATAAAATTTTATCCTTTCAAAAAAATGAGGCGCAAACCCCGGAAAAGGGTATCTGCCGCCTTTATAATCGGTGTTATCCATAAGCCATTTCCATCCAAATGGCATAAATGGTTACTGTTCCCGGGTAGGCACTTTTGGAACCGAAAGTGCCGTAAGAAAACGTGGTAACAGCAGGAATTTGCCGTATTTAAATGCGAAGCCACGGCAAATTCCGTTACTGGGCACGATGCGTGCACAGTAACCATAAACGCAGTCTGTCTGACCGGAAAAACGGTTCAGTTGAAATGCATACCTAATTATATCGGTCATTGATTGGCGTGTCAAACCTTTTGAACGGCTTCCTGCCAAAAAAAAGTAAATAAATTGAAAGATAAATCTCCTTGAAGATTCCTATATCTCCTGTTAAAATGTATATTAGGTAAAAGATAGATTGCACGTATCTGGAACAAAACAAGGCGTTATAAGCATCTGATGCAGTCTCCACACGACGGGAAGTGTGCGAATGCGCAGCAGGTGGGAGAATAGACGTTATCAATCGTGAACTGGGAGGGCTTGTATATGAAGAAACAGAAACTGGCAGTCTGCGTCCTTTCCGCAGCGCTGATGATAGGGGCGGCGACCCTGACATCTTACGCGGCAGAAGGCTGGCAGCAGTCTGGAAACAGCTGGATATATGTGGACAACAATGGCAACAAGGTGACGAATACCTGGAAGAAGGGCGCAGACAATCTCTGGCGCTATCTCGATTCCCAGGGCAACATCGCGTCGAACTGCTGGGTGGACGACGAATACTTTGTCGAGAGTACCGGCATCATGGCGACTGACAAGTGGCTGAAACTGCCGAAGCGCAATCCGGCATGGAACGAGACTTCCGCTACGACGGTCTGGTACTATTTCTCCACCAGCGGAAAGATGGTATCCGACGGCTGGTCCAAGATCGGAGGCAAGTACTATTACTTCGACGGTGATGGAGCGATGCAGACGGGCTGGGTGGATGATGACACCTACTACACGAATGCAGATGGTGTCATGCAGATCGGCTGGGCATATCTGGAAGATCCGGATGATACCAAAAAGGACGATGATGAAGTGAAACCCGGCGACGACGATGAGGATCATCATTGGTACTACTTTCAGAGTTCAGGAAAGAAATATGTGCCTTCTTTAGGCGGTGCTAAATATAAACAGTATAAGATTGACGGAACCTACTACTGCTTCGACGAAAACGGAGCGATGCAGACCGGCTGGGTCGATATGGGAAATTCCTCTGGATTTGCAAATTACCGTTATTATCAGAGCAACGGTCAGGTACAGACTGGCTGGCTCTCCACGACTCCGCCGGAGGAGGATGATTACAATCTGGATCTCGGCAGCGATGTACAGTGGTATTATTTTTCAAGCAACGGCGAGCCGAAGGTGGGTCCGAAGATTTCTGACGCTTCGACGAGCAACCTGGTCCGCATCAACAATATTACCTACTTATTTAATGAGAAGGGCAACCCGGTCTATGGTCTGAGACGTCTGGAGGTAGGAACGAGCGGTCAGTATGCCTGCTATTTCTTCGGCGCGGACAAGGCGACCAGCTCAGTCGTAAAAGGCAAGGGAAATGTAGTAGAGGGCGACGGAACGACCGGACAGTTCTATTTCACTGACAGCGGCAACAAGGCTGGACGCGGCTATTCAGGTGTGGAGGATGGATTCCTGTACTACATGGGTAAGCTTCAGAAGGCAGACAGCGGTACCAAGTATGAAGTCATTGAAGTCAATGACAAAAACTATCTGGTAACGACGAGCGGCAAGGTAGTGAAATCCAGCACCGTGAAGGATGCGAACGGCACAAAGTTTAAGACAAGCTCTGCGGGTGTTGTCACAGAGGTGGACGGCACAAGCGACGATGGCAGCGACGAGGCTAGAACCCCGGTGGAACCGACGTATTGGGAGGATTAATTAAAAAAGCTGGGAGTCTTCTCGACTGAGATAAAATTTCTGCATGGAAATATATTCTTGTGGATAAACAGGAGTTTCTTCTATATAAAAGGTGTAATTACCCACCGGAAGAAGAAACTCCTGTTTTTTCTTGAAAAATATAGATTTTTTCTTAAAAAAACACTTGCATTTCCCGGAAAGCTGTGTTATTATAACGAAGCTGTGGCATGATAGCGATGAAACGAGAGGTTGCTGCTTATGATAAGCAGGTTATTCCGCGGAGCGAATGTCAAGTTAGGAAACTGGCGACAAGTCACTGTACAAGAATAGAGTATCCTGAAGACAAATGACGGATTTGGTGTGTGGACTGCGAGGACACACACGGGTATGTGTACAGTCACCGCTTGTCGTGCTTAATAGTACGAAAAGGAGGCGACTTTTTTTATGGCAAGTCAAGTAATGAGAATCACACTGAAAGCTTATGATCATCAGCTGGTAGATACATCCGCTGCAAAAATCATTGAGACTGTAAAGAAAAACGGATCAAAGGTGAGTGGACCGGTGCCGCTGCCAACTAAGAAAGAGGTAGTAACCATTCTGCGAGCAGTTCATAAGTACAAAGATTCCAGAGAGCAGTTCGAGCAGAGAACTCATAAGAGACTCATCGATATCATTGCTCCGAGCCAGAAGACAGTTGATGCACTGCAGAGACTGGAAATGCCGGCTGGCGTGTCCATCAACGTAAAGATGAAAAACAAATAATTAAGAATCCTATACTAGTTTAGATAGAGACATCTGGACAGTTCTAGGATGAACGCGGGAGTTTGACGAACGCGTTCCGCTGTAGAAAAACAGGAGGTCAGATTAATGAAGAAAGCGATTTTAGCTACCAAAGTCGGAATGACTCAAATCTTCAACGAAGACGGAGTTTTAACTCCAGTAACCGTTCTTCAGGCTGGACCGTGTGTTGTTACACAGGTTAAGACAGAAGAGAACGATGGCTACAAAGCAGTACAGGTTGGTTTTGTAGACAAGAGAGAAAAACTTGTGACAAAGCCGGTTAAGGGTCATTTTGACAAGGCAGGCGTTGCTTACAAGAGATATGTAAGAGAGTTCCGCTTAGAGAATGCTGAAGAGTATTCTGTAAAAGACGAAATCAAGGCAGACATCTTCGCAGCAGGCGATAAAATTGATGCAACTGCTATTTCCAAAGGTAAAGGTTTCCAGGGTGCCATCAAGAGACACGGCCAGCACAGAGGACCGATGGCTCACGGTTCCAAGTTCCATCGTCATCAGGGTTCCAACGGTTCTGCAACCACACCGGGACGCGTATTTAAGGGCAAAGGAATGCCGGGTCACATGGGCAGCGTAAAAGTAACTGTTCAGAACCTGGAGGTTGTTAAGGTTGATACTGAGAACAACTTACTCCTTGTTAAAGGCTCTGTACCGGGACCGAAGAAATCCTTAGTAACAATCAAAGAGACAGTAAAGGTCGCTAGATAAGGCTTTTACGGGAAAGGAGGAACATACAGATGGCAAACGTATCTGTTTTCAATTTAGAAGGCAACGAAGTTGGCACATTAGAACTGAATGATGCTGTATTCGGTGTAGAAGTAAATGAACATCTGGTTCACATGGCAGTTGTAGCACAGCTTGCTAACAAACGTCAGGGAACTCAGAAAGCAAAAACCCGTTCCGAAGTTTCCGGCGGTGGTAAGAAACCGTGGAGACAGAAAGGTACCGGACATGCAAGACAGGGTTCAACAAGAGCTCCGCAGTGGACGGGCGGCGGCGTAGTATTCGCTCCGACACCACGTGATTACACAATCCGTTTAAATAAGAAAGAGAAGAGAGCTGCTCTTAAATCTGCTCTGACAAGCCGTGTAAACGAGAACAAGTTCATCGTAGTTGAGGCTATGAACTTCGACGAGATCAAGACAAAGAAATTTGTTGAGGTTATGAACAACCTGAAAGTAAACAAAGCTTTAGTTGTTCTGGATGAGGCTTGTGACAAGGCTGTATTATCCGCTAGAAACGTGGCAGACGTTAAGACTGCTTCCGTAAGCACCATCAACGTTTACGATATCCTGAAATACAACACAGTAGTAGCAACCAAGGCTGCTGTAGCTTCTATCGAGGAGGTATATGCATAATGGCAAACGTACAGTACTATGACGTAATCCTCAAACCGGTTGTAACTGAGAAGAGTATGAATGCTATGACAGACAAGAAATACACCTTCCTGGTACACACCGAGGCAAACAAAACTATGATCAAAGAAGCCGTTGAGAAGATGTTCCCGGGCACCAAAGTTAAGAGTGTCAACACCATGAACATGGACGGCAAGACAAAGAGAAGAGGCATGACCTTCGGTAAGACAGCTGCAACAAAGAAAGCTATCGTTCAGCTGACCGAGGACAGCAAAGAGATCGAGATCTTCGCTGGTTTATAATTCATCCTCAATAGACAATTATACGACGAACACTATGTCGTGAAAAACATGAAGAAACGCCAGGAGGCGTTGAACGAAAGGAGTCAAAGTCATGGGAATTAAATCTTACAGCCCATATACACCTTCCAGAAGACATATGACCGGCTCTGATTTCTCTGAGATTACAAAATCCACACCGGAGAAATCCTTAGTAGTTTCTTTAAAGAAGAACGCAGGTCGTAACAACCAGGGTAAAATCACCGTTCGTCACAGAGGCGGCGGTTCCAGAAGAAAATATAGAATCATCGACTTCAAGAGAAATGCAAAAGACGGTATCGCAGCAACCGTACTTGGTATCGAGTACGATCCGAACCGTACAGCAAACATCGCTCTGATCTGCTACGCAGACGGCGAGAAAGCTTATATCCTTGCTCCGGCTGGTTTACAGGTTGGACAGAAGGTTATGAGCGGTGCAGAGGCTGAGGCAAAAGTTGGTAACTGCTTACCGCTTTCTGAAATCCCGGTTGGTGCACAGATTCACAACATCGAGCTTCTTCCGGGCAAGGGTGGTCAGCTGGTTCGTTCCGCTGGTAACTCTGCTCAGTTAATGGCTAAAGAAGGCAAATATGCAACCCTTAGATTACCGTCCGGAGAGATGAGAATGGTTCCGATCAGCTGCCGCGCTACTATCGGTGTAGTTGGCAACGGCGACCACAACCTGATCAATATCGGTAAGGCTGGTAGAAAACGTCACATGGGTATTCGTCCGACTGTCCGCGGTTCTGTTATGAACCCGAATGACCATCCGCATGGTGGTGGTGAGGGCAAGACCAGTATCGGTCGTCCAGGTCCTTGCACACCTTGGGGCAAACCGGCACTCGGCCTGAAGACCAGAAAGAAAAACAAACAGTCTAATAAGTTAATCGTAAGAAGAAGAAACGGTAAACAGTAATAGGAGGTATACTAATGGGTCGTTCATTAAAAAAAGGACCATTTGCAGATGCTCATCTTTTAAAGAAAGTAGATGAGATGAACGCAGCAGGACAGAAACAGGTTATCAAAACCTGGTCCCGCCGTTCCACAATCTTCCCGCAGATGGTTGGACATACAATCGCAGTTCACGATGGTAGAAAACATGTTCCGGTATACGTGACAGAGGACATGGTTGGACATAAACTCGGTGAGTTCGTAGCCACTAGAACTTACAGAGGCCACGGAAAAGACGAGAAGAAAGCAGGACGTAAGTAAGTTACGCTTGAAAGGAGGTTTCACCAATGGCTAAAGGACATAGATCCCAGATTAAAAGAGAAAGAAATGCTAATAAGGATACGAGACCGTCGGCTAAGCTGTCTTACGCCAGAGTATCCGTTCAGAAAGCATGCTTCGTATTAGATGCCATCAGAGGCAAAGATGTGAAGACAGCGCTTGGTATTGTAACATACAATCCTAGATATGCTTCTACTTTAATTAAAAAATTACTCGAGTCTGCTGTTGCTAACGCAGAAAACAACAACCAGATGAATCCGGAGAACCTGTACGTTGCAGAATGCTTCGCTAACAAGGGACCGACAATGAAGAGAGTAAAACCGAGAGCACAGGGCCGCGCTTACAGAATCGAAAAGAGAATGAGCCACATCACAATCGTGCTTGATGAGAAATAAGAGGAGGCAATTATGGGACAGAAAGTTAATCCGCACGGCTTAAGAGTCGGTGTTATTAAAGACTGGGATTCCAGATGGTATGCGGAAGCTGATTTTGCAGATAACCTGGTAGAGGATCACAAAATCAGAACCTTCCTTAAGAAGAAATTATACAGCGCCGGTGTTTCCAAAATCGAAATCGAGCGCGCTTCTGATAAAGTAAAAATCATTCTTTACACTGCTAAACCGGGCGTTGTTATCGGTAAGGGCGGCGCAGAGATCGAGAAGACAAAAGCTCAGGTTCAGAAATTAACTGACAAGAAAGTTTTTGTAGACATCAAAGAAGTTAAGAGACCAGACAGAGACGCTCAGCTCGTTGCAGAGAACATCGCTCAGCAGCTTGAGAACCGTATTTCCTTCCGTCGTGCGATGAAGTCCGCTATGGGCAGAACCATGAAGGCTGGAGCTAAGGGTATCAAGGCTTCCGTATCCGGACGTCTTGGCGGTGCTGATATGGCTCGTACAGAGTTCTACAGCGAGGGCACTATCCCGCTTCAGACATTAAGAGCAGATATTGACTACGGTTTCGCTGAGGCAAACACAACATACGGCAAGACCGGTGTTAAGGTTTGGATCTACAAAGGCGAGGTACTTCCTGCGAAAGGAAATAAGGAAGGGAGCGATAAATAATGTTAATGCCGAAAAGAGTAAAGCGTCGTAAACAGTTCCGTGGTACCATGGCCGGCAAGGCGCTTAGAGGAAATGTAATCAACTACGGTGAGTACGGTTTAGTCGCTACAGAACCGTGCTGGATCAAATCCAACCAGATCGAGGCAGCCCGTGTTGCCATGACCCGTTACATCAAACGTGGTGGTAAAGTTTGGATTAAGATTTTCCCGGATAAACCAGTAACTGCTAAACCGGCTGAGACTCGTATGGGTTCCGGTAAAGGCGCACTTGAGTACTGGGTAGCAGTAGTAAAACCAGGCCGCGTAATGTTCGAGATCGCGGGTGTACCAGAGGAGACAGCGAGAGAAGCGCTTCGTCTTGCTATGCACAAACTTCCGTGCAAGTGCAAGATTGCTTCTAAAGCAGATTTAGAAGGCGGTGATAACAGTGAAAATTAATAAGTATGTAGAAGATTTAAAAGCTAAGACATCTGCAGAATTAAACGAAGAATTAGTAGCTGCTAAGAAGGAACTCTTCAACTTAAGATTCCAGAACGCTACCAACCAGCTGGATAATACAAGCAGAATTAAAGAAGTTCGCAGAAACATCGCTCGTATTCAGACTGTTATTACAGAGAAAGCGAACTAATTATCATAGATTCCTAAAATAGGAAAGGAGATATCTACCGTGGAAAGAAATCTTAGAAAAACACGTACCGGTAAGGTAGTAAGCAACAAGATGGACAAAACAATCGTAGTTGCTATCGAAAACCACGTAAAACATCCTTTAATCGGTAAGATTGTTAAGAGAACTTATAAATTAAAAGCACACGACGAGAACAACGAGTGCGGTATCGGTGATACTGTAAAGGTAATGGAAACAAGACCGTTATCCAAGGATAAGAGATGGAGACTCGTCGAAATTATCGAGAAAGCGAGATAATTTCTAAATCAGAAAGGAGTATTGGGCATGATTCAGCAGGAGACCAGATTAAAGGTTGCCGACAATACCGGTGCGAAAGAATTACTCTGTATCCGCGTTATGGGCGGCTCTACTAGAAGATATGCAAATATTGGCGATGTAATCGTTGCCAGCGTTAAAGATGCAACACCAGGCGGTGTTGTAAAGAAAGGCGATGTAGTGAAGGCCGTTGTTGTACGTACCGTTAAGGGCGCACGCCGTAAAGATGGTTCCTACATCAAATTTGATGAGAACGCAGCCGTTATCATCAAAGACGACAAGAACCCGAGAGGAACCCGTATTTTTGGGCCGGTTGCCAGAGAGCTTCGTGAGAAACAGTTTATGAAGATTGTTTCCCTGGCTCCGGAAGTACTGTAGGAGGTGTCAGCTGTGCATAAAATTAAAAAAGGCGACCTGGTAAAGGTTATCACAGGTAAAGACAAAGACAAAACCGGAAAAGTTCTTTCCGTTAATGTAAAGAAGAATACAGTCCTGGTTGAGGGATGCAACATGGTAACAAAGCATACCAAACCGTCTGCAGCTAATCAGCAGGGCGGCATCATCCATCAGGAAGGCGCGCTTGACATTTCCAACGTTATGCTGGTAGTGGATGGCAAGGCTACGAGAGTTGGCTTCAAAGTAGAAGACGGCAAGAAAGTCCGTGTTGCTAAGGCAACCGGTAAAGTAATTGACTAATACAGAGAGGAGGAACGTTAAAATTGGCTAGATTAAAAGAAATGTATCAGAGCGAAATCGTAGACGCTATGATCAAAAAATTCGGATATAAAAATATCATGGAAGTGCCGAAGCTGGACAAGATTGTTATCAACATGGGCGTTGGCGAGGCAAAAGAAAATGCTAAAGTTCTGGACTCTGCTGTAAGAGATATGGAAATCATCACTGGCCAGAAGGCAGTTCTTACAAAAGCGAAAAAATCAGTCGCTAACTTCAAACTTAGAGAGGGTATGGCTATCGGCTGTAAAGTTACCCTGCGTGGCGAGAAGATGTATGAGTTCGCTGATCGTCTGATCAACCTGGCTCTTCCGCGAGTAAGAGACTTCCGCGGTGTAAATCCGAACGCATTTGACGGCAGAGGCAACTACGCTCTGGGTATCAAAGAGCAGCTTATCTTCCCGGAGATCGAGTACGATAAAGTAGATAAGGTAAGAGGTATGGATATCATCTTCGTTACCACTGCTAAGACCGACGAAGAAGCACGTGAGCTGTTAACTCAGTTCAACATGCCATTTGCTAAATAATAGGAGGATTTATCATGGCTAAAACTTCAATGAAGATTAAACAGCAGCGTCCGGCAAAATTCTCCACCAGAGAATATAACCGCTGCAGAATCTGCGGTCGTCCGCATGCATATTTAAGAAAATACGGCATCTGCAGAGTTTGCTTCCGTGAATTAGCTTACAAGGGCGAAATTCCGGGCGTAAAGAAAGCAAGCTGGTAGGCATTGAGCACTTGATGAGGTAGTTTCGAATCTAGTGCGAAAGCCCGTCCCGAGACTTAGTGAGTCAGAGTCGAAGACGATAGACGAGCTTAGTCGAGTGGACGATGCCTATATTATAGAGGACACATCCTAGTGTTCCCAAAACCCACCGAAACCCACTTACAGTAAGTGGTAGTCAAATTATAAGGAGGCACACTCAAAATGACAATGAGCGATCCGATTGCAGATATGCTTACAAGAATCCGTAATGCTAACACTGCAAAACATGATACAGTAGATGTTCCGTCTTCCAAGATGAAATTAGCAATCGCTGACATCCTGGTAAAGGAAGGTTTCATCAAGAAATATGACGTTGTTGAGGACGGCAATTTCAAGACTATCCGTATTACCTTAAAGTACGGTAAAGACAAAAACGAGAAAATCATCTCCGGCATCAAGAGAATTTCCAAACCGGGTCTGCGTATCTACGCAAACAAGGAAGATATGCCGAAGGTACTGGGCGGTTTAGGTGTAGCTATCATCTCCACCAACCAGGGCGTTATCACTGACAAGCAGGCAAGAGAACTCGGCGTAGGCGGAGAAGTTCTTGCATTTGTTTGGTAGGCATTGAGCACTTTACGAGGTCTTTTCGAGTTTAGTGCGAAAGCCCGTCCCGAGCCTTAGTGAGTCAGAGTCGAAGACGATAGACGAACTTAGTCGAGTGGACGAAACATTATAGATACAACTGAAAACAGAGAAGCCGCTCAGGCTTCTCCGAAAATCTAAGTAGGAGGTAAAAGGCATGTCACGTATCGGAAGAATGCCAGTTGCGATTCCGGCGGGCGTAACCGTAACAATCGCAGAGAACAATTTAGTGACTGTAAAAGGTCCGAAGGGAACTCTTGAGAGAGAACTCCCGGTTGAGATGAACATCAAAGAAGAGGATGGTCATATCGTAGTTACCAGACCGAACGACTTAAAGAAAATGAAATCTTTACACGGTCTGACAAGAACCTTAATTAACAACATGATTCATGGTGTAACAGAAGGCTATGAGAAAGTCCTGGAAGTTAACGGTGTTGGTTACAGAGCAGCGAAGCAGGGCAAGAAACTGGTTCTCAGCCTTGGTTACTCCCATCCGGTAGAGATGGAAGATCCGGAAGGCATTGAGACTGTTCTGGAAGGACAGAACAAGATCACTGTTAAAGGTATCAGCAAAGAAAAAGTTGGCCAGTATGCAGCTGAGATTCGGGATAAGAGAAGACCTGAGCCATACAAGGGCAAAGGTATTAAGTATGCCGATGAGGTTATCAGACGTAAAGTTGGTAAGACTGGTAAGAAATAATTAAGGAGAGTGTGAAGATGGTTAGCAAACAGTCAAGAAGCGAAATTCGCGTTAAAAAACACGTTAGATTACGCAACCGTTTTTCTGGCACAGCCGAGAGACCGCGTTTAGCAGTGTTTAGAAGTAATAATCATATGTATGCTCAGATCATTGATGATACAGTTGGAAAAACTTTAGTAGCAGCTTCCACTGCCGAGAAGGAAGTTAAAGCTGAACTGGAGAAGACGAACGATGTTGCAGCAGCAGCTCACGTTGGAACTGTAATCGCTAAGAGAGCGCTTGAAAAAGGTATTAAAGAAGTTGTCTTCGATAGAGGCGGATTTATTTACCACGGAAAAGTTCAGGCATTAGCAGATGCAGCCCGCGAGGCTGGTCTGGAATTCTAGTAGGAAGGAGAACATACACATGAAACGTACAAAAATTGATGCCAACCAGTTCGAGTTAGAGGATACTGTAGTGGCAATCAAACGTGTATCCAAGACCGTTAAGGGCGGACGTACAATGCGTTTTTCCGCTTTAGTAGTAGTTGGAGATAAAAACGGCCACGTTGGTGCTGGTATGGGAAAAGCTGCTGAGGTTCCGGAAGCAATCCGCAAGGGCAAAGAGGCAGCTGCCAGAAACCTGATGGAGGTTCCGTTCGATGAGAACAATAGCATCCCGCACGATTTCCTCGGCAAATTCGGAAGCGCTAACGTACTTCTGAAGAAGGCTCCGGAAGGTACCGGTATTATCGCTGGTGGTCCGGCTCGTGCCGTACTGGATCTGGCTGGTTACAAGAACATCCGTACAAAATCCCTTGGTTCCAACAACAAGGCAAACGTAGTTCTTGCTACCCTGGCAGGCTTAGGTTCTTTAAAGACTCCGGAAGAGGTTGCAAAACTTCGCGGTAAGTCTGTAGAAGAAATTCTGAACTAATAGGAGGAGATAAAAATGGCAGAGAAATTAAAAATCACATTGGTTAAGTCTCCTATTGGCGCTATCCCGAAGCAGAAAGCAACGGTTGCAGCTCTTGGTTTAAACAAGACTGGCAAGACAGTTGAGCAGCCGGACAACGCCGCTATCAGAGGCATGATCCAGAATGTTAGACATTTAGTTAAAGTAGAGGAAATCTAAGATATTTGCAAGGAGGTGCAGTCATGGATTTATCCAATTTAAAGCCGGCGGTAGGCTCTAAGCACAGCGACAGCTTCAGAAGAGGTCGTGGTCACGCATCAGGCAACGGTAAGACTGCTGGTAAGGGACATAAGGGACAGAAAGCTCGTTCCGGCGCTCCGAGACCAGGATTTGAAGGCGGTCAGATGCCGTTATATAGACGTCTCCCGAAGAGAGGCTTCACAAACAGAAATTCTAAGACCATCGTTGGTATCAACGTAAGCGCTCTTGAGAGATTCGAGAACGACACAGTTGTTACGGTTGAAACATTAATCGAAGCAGGCATCGTAAAGAACCCGCGTGACGGCGTTAAGATCCTCGGCAATGGCGAGCTGACCAAAAAGCTGAACGTAAAGGTTGATGCGGTAAGTGAAGGCGCGAAAGCTAAGATCGAGGCCGTTGGCGGAACCTGCGAGGTGATCTAATATGTTAAAAACGCTCCAGAATGCATTTAAGATAAAAGAGGTCAGAGAAAAACTCCTCTATACGTTCTTTATGCTGGTTGTGACCCGTATCGGATCGCAGCTGCCGATTCCCGGAGTTAATACAACATTTTTCCAGGAACTGTTTACAAGACAGTCCAATGATGCGTTTGGTTTCTTCAATACGATTACCGGCGGTTCGTTCACGAACATGTCGGTATTCGCATTGAGTATTACCCCGTACATCACTTCTTCCATTATCATGCAGCTTCTGACAATTGCAATTCCGAAATTAGAGGAAATGCAGCAGGAGGGCGAGGACGGAAGAAAGAAGATTGCGGAATATACGCGTTACCTTACGGTTGCACTGGCGCTGATGCAGTCCGTCGCTATGGCGATCGGTTTCGGCGGCAAGGGACTTTTAGTTGAGTTTACTGCCCTGAATGTGATTGTCGCTATTGTGACAATGACAGCCGGAAGTGCCATGCTGATGTGGATCGGTGAGCGAATCACCGAGAACGGCGTCGGAAACGGTATTTCTATCGTGCTTCTGTTCAATATCATTTCAACCATGCCAAGCGATATGATTACGCTCTATGAGCGTTTCCTGCAGGGCAAGATCGTGGCGGTTGCAGTTGTAACAGCCGTGATTATCGTAGCGGTTATCGTAGCGATGGTTGTATTTGTTATCATTTTACAGGATGCAGAGCGGAGAATTCCGGTTCAGTATTCTAAAAAGATGCAGGGACGTAAGATGGTTGGCGGTCAGTCCACAAGCATCCCGTTAAAAGTAAATACAGCAGGTGTTATTCCTGTTATCTTTGCTTCATCCCTGATGTCTTTCCCGGTGGTAATTGCTGGATTTTTCCAGGTTAATTATGACACCATCGGAGGAAAGATTCTTCTGGCTCTGAATTCCAGCTCCTGGTTTAATCCAGAGCGTCCGGCTTATTCAGTTGGTTTAATTGTCTACATCGCGTTGATTATTGTGTTTGCGTATTTCTACACATCCATTACATTCAACCCGCTTGAAGTAGCAAACAACATGAAGAAATCTGGCGGCTTCATCCCGGGCATTCGTCCAGGAAAGCCAACATCCGATTACCTGGATGGAATTCTGGAGTATATTATACTGATTGGTGCCTGCGGACTGATCATTGTCTGCCTGGTTCCGATTATTGTCTCTGGACTGTTCTCAGTGAGCCGTCTCTCCTTCGGAGGTACTTCTCTTATCATTATCGTAGGTGTAGTACTTGAGACAATCAAAGCAGTCGAATCACAGATGCTGGTTCGCAACTATAAAGGATTCTTAAACGACTAAGACAACTCGCTTTCTGGGCGGGAGCTTGCTTACTTTACGGCTGGAGGTGGCCGGAGACAGCTCCTGCCTGGAGGCGATTCTGTTGTATATAGGGAGATTGTAACCATTATGAAGATTGTTATGTTAGGAGCACCGGGAGCCGGAAAAGGAACACAGGCTCAGAGAATTGCAGAAAAATACGGCATTCCGCACATTTCTACCGGAGATATTTTCCGTTCCAATATCAAGGCAGGCACAGAGCTTGGTAAAAAAGCAAAATCGTTCATCGATCAGGGCCTTTTAGTACCGGACGAGGTAACGATCGGCATGCTTCTTGACCGGATCCATGAGGCTGACTGCAAGAACGGCTATATTCTGGATGGATTCCCAAGAACGATCCCGCAGGCTGAGAGTCTGACAGAGGCACTGGCAGCAAACGGCGAGGCGATTGATTTCGCGCTCAACGTAGATGTGCCGGATGCAAACATCGTAAACCGCATGGCAGGACGCCGTGCGTGCTTAAAGTGCGGCGCTACCTACCACATCCAGTTCGCAGCACCGAAAAAAGAAGGAATCTGCGACAAGTGCGGTTCTGAGCTGGTGCTTCGTGATGATGACAAGCCGGAGACTGTACAGAAACGTCTGGAAATATACCATGACCAGACACACCCGCTGATCGAGTACTATGAGAAGAAGGGCGTTCTTCATACGGTAGACGGTACACAGACCATGGAAGACGTATTCAAGAACATTACGGATATTTTGGGAGCTTAAAACATGGCAGTGACGATAAAATCTCCCAGGGAGATTGAACTGATGCGTGAGGCGGGAAGAATTCTCGCCAAAACGCATGAGGAACTGGCGAAGAATCTTCGGCCGGGTATGTCCACCTGGGATATTGATCATATGGGAGAGGAAATCATCCGGAGTTACGGCTGCATTCCCTCGTTCAAAAATTACAACGGCTATCCCGCATCGATCTGCGTCTCTGTCAATGATGAGGTTGTACATGGAATCCCGCACAAGGAACATTTTCTCGATGAGGGAGACATCGTCAGTCTGGATGCAGGAGTGATCTACAAAGGATACCACTCAGACGCAGCCCGGACTTACGGCATCGGAGAGATCGACGATGATGCCAAAAAACTGATTGAAGTTACCAGACAGAGCTTCTTTGAGGGAATTAAATTTGCCAAAGCTGGCAATCATCTCAATGACATCTCTGCAGCGATCCAGAAATATGCCGAAAGTTTCGGTTTTGGTGTTGTCAGGGATCTGGTTGGTCATGGAATCGGTTCCCATCTGCATGAGGATCCGGAGATTCCGAATTTTGCAAGAAAAAGAAAAGGAATTCTCTTACAGCCCGGCATGACGCTCGCGATCGAGCCGATGATTACCGAGGGCAGCTACGAAGTAGTCTGGCTCGATGATGACTGGACCGTCATGACGGAAGATGGCGGCTGGGCTACTCATTATGAAAATACGATTCTAATTACAGAAAATGAGCCTGAGATTCTGTCGTTATAGATAGAAAATAGGAAAGAACCTTTTGTGAAATTCGAAGCGTTGATTTGGCTGGCTTCAGCTGGCTGCCACTGGTTATTTCTCCAAACTGGTTGCACTTTGTGAAATGGACAAAAATCGTTTGTTTCAGACAAACCTGCATGTTTTTTGGATGTTTCAGGCAGAGTGGGAGAAATGGCAGCGTATCTGCTGGAGCTACGTCAATCAGCAGCGATGTTTTTTAGAAAGTGTCTGTCTAAGCAGAAACGGAGATCAGAATGACGGAATATGGAATGGCCTGTCTAGTCCGCTCGCTGGCGGGGCATGACAAAGGCAATTATTATATCATAGTCAGAGAAGATGCACGCTACGTGTATCTGGCAGACGGACGCACTAAAACCGCCGCCAAGCCGAAACGCAAGAAGAGAAAGCACGTGCAGTTCTCCCACAAATGGGATGAGGCGCTGGCAGCCCAGTTTGCGGACGGCGCGGCAGTCCAGGATGAAGCGATCCGCTATTTCATTCAGAAATCATTGCAGGGAGGTATATAGAATGTCGAAAGCAGATGTAATTGAGATTGAGGGCGTAGTAGCAGAGAAGCTGCCGAACGCTATGTTTAAGGTAGAACTGGAAAACGGACACATCGTACTTGCTACGATCAGCGGAAAACTCCGTATGAACTACATCCGTATTCTGCCGGGCGATAAGGTTACAATGGAAATGTCGCCATACGATCTCTCTAAGGGAAGAATCATTTGGAGAGATAAATAAAGACCAATCCATTTTTCTCAATAAAAATATTGAGAGAAGTGTAAATTTCGCTTGCATTATAGGATTTTAAATGTTATAATGCTTTAGCGAACTTTGTTGAAGCATCAGGTAAGATCCGCCCTTTTGTCCTCTCACGGCAGGGGGATGGAACGAGTCTGTTGTACCTGTAAGTCCGACACAGGACTACAATAGGTTATAAAAAATTGTATGTCCGAGATTGGACGGACTATTACGGAAAGGAGAATTGCTGTGAAGGTTAGATCATCGGTTAAACCAATTTGCGAAAAGTGCAAGATCATCAAGAGAAAAGGCAGTATCAGAGTAATCTGTGAGAATCCGAAGCACAAACAAAGACAGGGCTAATTTGATTTAGCACCTATTTTTTCGCGTGGCTTTCTATTATGAACCACTCGGATGAGTTGTTCAGTAGTTTAAGCAAATTTATACATTATCAACGAAGAAGTAAGAAAAACTAATGGAGGTGTACTACACACATGGCTCGTATTTCAGGTGTCGATTTACCAAGAGAGAAACGCGTAGAGATCGGCTTGACTTACATCTACGGTATCGGTAGAGCAAGTGCAGCCCGTATCCTGGCCGAAGCTGAAGTTAATCCTGACACTCGTGTTAAGGACTTAACTGACGACGAAGTTAAGAAGCTTGCGGCAATCATCGCTGACAGTCAGGTGGTTGAGGGTGATCTGAGAAGAGAGATCGCTATGAACATCAAGAGACTGCAGGAGATTGGATGCTACAGAGGCATCCGTCATAGAAAGAGCCTTCCGGTTCGTGGTCAGAAGACAAAGACCAACGCTAGAACTCGTAAGGGTCCGAGAAAGACAGTAGCAAACAAGAAGAAATAATTAAGTAACAAGGAAACTGAATCAGGTTAGGTTTAGCAACAGGATTCAATATTTGAGAAAGTAGGTTAGTTTAAAATGGCTAAAAAAGTGTCCACTGGCAAGAAAGTGACAAAAAAGCGTGTAAAGAAAAACGTTGAACGCGGACAGGCGCACATCCAGTCATCTTTTAATAACACAATCGTTACTTTAACAGATGCACAGGGTAATGCCTTATCATGGGCAAGTGCAGGCGGTCTGGGATTTAGAGGTTCAAGGAAATCTACTCCATATGCAGCTCAGATGGCTGCAGAAACTGCAACGAAGGCAGCTCTTATCCATGGCTTAAAGTCTGTAGACGTTATGGTAAAAGGTCCGGGATCCGGTCGTGAAGCAGCAATCCGTGCTCTTCAGGCATGTGGTCTGGAAGTAACAAGCATTAAGGACGTAACTCCGGTTCCGCATAACGGATGCCGTCCGCCGAAACGTAGAAGAGTCTAATTAGGAGGTGCAAGTAAAGTGGCAGTAGATAGAGTTCCTGTACTTAAAAGATGTAGATCTCTTGACCTTGATCCGGTTTATTTAGGAATCGACAAGAAATCAACGAGAAAATTAACGAGAGCCAACAGAAAGATGAGCGAGTATGCACTCCAGCTGAGAGAGAAGCAGAAAGCAAAATTCATCTACGGTGTGTTAGAGAAACCGTTTAGAAATTACTATGCAAAAGCATCCAGAATGAACGGTCAGGTCGGTGCTAACCTGATGATCCTTCTGGAGTGCAGACTGGATAATGTATTATTCAGAATGGGCTTTGGCCGTACAAGAAAAGAGACACGTCAGATCGTAGATCACAAGCACGTTCTCGTAAACGGCAAGAGCGTAAACATCCCGTCCTACTTAGTTAAGGCTGGCGATGTAATCGAGATCAAAGAGAAGTATAAATCTTCACAGAGATATAAAGATATCGCTGAGGTAACCGGCGGAAGAATGGTACCGGCATGGCTGGAAGTTGACGCTGAGAACCTGAAAGGTACTGTTAAAGAGTTACCGAGCAGAGACGAAATTGACGTTCCTGTAAACGAAGTGCTTATCGTCGAGCTGTACTCCAAATAATAAGAAGTATTACTATTATGTTAGTCCAGAATCTCCCATGTATCTGCTTTGGCAGCTGCTTGGGAGATTCCGAGACTACAAGAGTATGGCAGACCCTCAAAAATGTTCCCAAAAGGAGGGGCTATCGTGTTCGATTTTGAAAAACCAAAAATTGAAATTGCTGAGATTTCCGAAGACAAAAGATATGGCAAATTTGTGGTTGAACCGCTGGAAAGAGGCTATGGTACCACATTAGGCAATTCTTTAAGAAGAATTATGCTTTCCTCTTTGCCTGGTGCAGCAGTAAGTCAAGTGAAAATCGACGGCGTTTTGCATGAGTTCAGTTCTATCCCTGGTGTAAAAGAGGATGTAACTGAAATTATCATGAACATCAAGAGTCTGGCGATCAAAAACAGCAGCGAGACGAATGAGCCGAAGACGGCTTATATCGAGTTCGAGGGCGAAGGCGTCATCACAGCAGCTGACATTCACGCTGATTCTGACATTGAGATTTTGAATCCGGACCAGGTCATCGCTACATTAAGCGGCGGCGCGGACAGCAAATTCTACATGGAGCTGACGATCACGAAGGGCCGCGGCTACATCAGCGCAGATAAGAACAAGAGTGAAGATCTTCCGATCGGAGTTCTGGCTGTTGATTCTATCTACACACCGGTGGAGCGTGTCAATATGACCGTTGAGAACACCCGTGTGGGTCAGGTGACAGATTATGATAAGCTGACATTAGATGTATACACAAATGGAACGCTGGCACCAGACGAAGCTGTCAGCCTGGCAGCAAAGGTTCTGAGCGAGCATCTGAACCTCTTCATTGACCTTTCCGAGAATGCCAAGACCGCAGAGGTTATGGTAGAGAAGGAAGACAACGAGAAAGAGAAAGTGCTTGAGATGAACATCGACGAGCTGGAGTTATCCGTTCGTTCTTACAACTGTTTAAAGAGAGCCGGAATCAATACAGTGGAGGAGCTGTGCAACCGCACACCGGAAGATATGATGAAAGTCAGAAATCTGGGCCGCAAATCCCTGGAAGAGGTTCTTGCAAAACTGAAAGAATTAGGTCTGCAGCTCAACCCGAGCGAAGAGGCTTAAGATACCGCGTGGGTGGACGTGCTTTGCAGTGCGTCCCTTTCATGCAGATACGGGGACGGGTAAGTCCGAATGGCACAGGTCCCTGCATAACCATCAAACAATTATATTTTATATAGCAGACATTCAGTAAGTCCAAAGGGCATGAGTGTCGGCTTCCGCAAATGGAGGAGAAAGAATCATGGCAGGATATAGAAAACTTGGAAGAACTTCCAGTCAGAGAAAAGCAATGCTGCGCAGCCTGGTAACCGCACTGTTATTCAACGGCAAGATCGTTACCACTGAGGCAAGAGCAAAAGAAGTGAAGAAGATCGCTGAGGGTCTGATCGCTCTGGCAGTAAAAGAGAAAGATAACTTCGAGACCGTTAAAGTTACCGCTAAGGTAGCTCGCAAAGACGAGAACGGCAAGAGAGTAAAAGAAGTTGTTGACGGCAAGAAAGTTACCGTTTACGACGAAGTAGAGAAAGAGATCAAGAAAGATAAAGCTTCCAGACTTCACGCTAGAAGACAGATGCTGAAGGTTCTCTACGATGTAACAGACGTTCCGACTGCAAGAGCAGGCAAGAAGAAAAACACTAAGAAGGTAGATATGCCGGCTAAGCTGTTTGATGAGCTTGCACCGAAGTACGCTAACCGCAATGGTGGTTACAGCCGTATCGTTAAGATCGGTCAGCGTAAGGGCGACGGCGCTATGGAAGTTCTGTTAGAGCTGGTATAATTTAGATAGATTCGTTTGTTTAAGTTGTATCAAATCTTCGTTCTTTTACGCAAGTTTTGAATCATAAGATGATTTTATACCCCCGGTTTGGGAGACAGAGAAATCTGTCTTCTGAACCGGGTTTTTTGACGTTAGAATGGAATTTTTCAGGTTTTCCATTTACCTTGAGAAAAAGTCAGGGTTTTAATAACACTTGAATGAAAAAAATAGAAAGAATGGCGCAAAAATAGCAGACTGAATTTTACGGTTTTCCGCATACTAGGATTAAACGATTTTATCGAACAAGTTCTTGGATTCAAACAGAGTGTACATCTGCATTTCGTTGAGATTCGCCGCAGTGCGGAATCTACGGAACGGGGGAGGTACATAAGAGTAGAAGGAGGAAAAACCGTGCGAAAAAACTCTGGTATGTGGAAAACAATAAGTCGGAAGGAAAAACTTCGCCGTGTTCTGCTGATAATCTTTGGTGCGGGGGTCATTGCGCTTGCCGGTGTGTCTTATCAATATGTGAAGAACGCGGTTCCCGACCGCATCAATGTGGTGGTGGATCGGCAGGAGCAAGTTCGCTTTGGGCTGCCGTTTCGGGCATTGCTGGAAAGTGAGAGCGAGGAGGTGGTTCTAAACGGCAGCTCTAAAATTCCGTCCGACCAGATCCATCTGCAGCTCAACCAGCCCTTTTCCATCTATTCTGAACAGGAGGGAACGTACCGTTTAAGTCTCAAACTCTTTGGAATATGGAAATTAAAGGATATCGAGGTAGATGTGTCGGACGTCCAGTACGCGGTTCCCTGTGGGCTGCCGGTGGGTATTTACATGAAATCCGATGGACTGATGGTGATTGGAACCGGAAGGGTGACGGCACAGACGGGGGAAGTGATAGATCCGGCGGACGGGATCCTGCGTTCTGGAGATTATATCGAGGCAATCAACGGGACGCCGGCGACGGACAAGAAAGATATGATACGGGCGGTCAAGGAAGCGGGAAATATGGCTCTGACACTTTCAGTGCGCCGCGAGGGAGAGACGATGGATGTACAGATGACGCCGGTACAGACGCAGGAGGGAGACTATAAGCTTGGGCTGTGGATCCGCGACGATACGCAGGGCATCGGTACGATGACCTATGTATGTGCTAACGGCGCGTTTGGAGCGCTGGGACACGGTATCAGCGACGGCGACACGGGACTTCTGGTGCAGACCTCCGGCGGCGAACTATACGATACGGAGATTCTGGGCGTGGAGAAGGGAAGTTTCGGAAAGCCGGGCGTGATGTCGGGCGTTATTTACTATGGAAATCAGTCGCGGCTGGGAAGTGTGGAGGCGAATACGGATCAGGGCATTTTCGGGACGGCAAATCCGCGCTTTTTAAGCCGGGTAAAGAACCCTGCAATTCCGATCGGTTACCGTCAGGACGTCAAAAAAGGCCGTGCCTGCATCCGCAGCAGCGTGTCCGGGGAATTGAAAGACTACGAGATTGAGATTCAGAAAATAGACCACTCCTCCAACCGCCACAACAAGGACATGGTCATTCGCGTAACCGATCCGGAACTTCTGTCCCTGACCGGCGGGATCGTCCAGGGCATGAGCGGCAGCCCCATCATCCAGAACGGAAAACTCATCGGAGCAGTCACGCACGTTTTTATTCAGGATTCGACGCGAGGGTATGGGATTCTGGTGGAGAATATGCTGGGACATTGAATCTGGATGCAAAGTAACTGTTTACAAGTGGGAATTTTCTGAACTGAAAATTCCATATGATACAGTTCTGGCAGCAGATTTTGCCGATTTTGAATACGCAGCATCGGCAAAATCCTGTTGCTGGGCACACGTGTGTGAACAGTAACATGCAAAGTACAAAGTTTTTGCTCTCTTTATTGACAGGATATAAAAAAAGCGTATATAATAGAGCAAATTACATATTTGGCAAAACAGTTGAAAAGCTGCGACGCAAAGCTATAGGGCCTGTAAAATGGCAGCCAGTTGCATTAACACGATAACAGAGTATGTTATAGTTGTATGGCTATGGCGTAACTCTGTTTTTTTATAGGAATTTATCGAAACTTGATCTGCAAAGATGGAATTTTCATGTTCAGAAACCGGTCGTGGAGGCTTTTTAATTGCGTGTATTTTGTGTGTCTTTCGACCGGAATCGGTAAAACGTGGTGATAAGGGATCGTTAGATAGGCGTATGGCGGCTGGGCGGTAGAAGGTTTATAGCGGAATCTTAACAGATACGGTTAGCTACAATACATGCTTATATATAGTTTGCATCTTGTGTAATTTGTTTTGCATCAAAAGAATTGATAGACAAAATGAGCGTTGAGTGTCGAACTGCGCGATCAAAACGAGTTGAAACTTGTTAAAAAAAGAATTTATAATTATTTTAATCATCACAGGTGCCGAGGAGGAGAATATTATGGCAGAAATGAAGATTGCGATCGCAGAGGATAATCGTCAGGCATTGGATATGCTTGGAAATATACTGGAAAGTGATAAGGAGATTCAGGTGGTCGGAAAAGCGGAAAACGGAACCGATGCCTATAATATGATCGTAAAGACAAAGCCGGATATTGTATTTCTGGACGTAGTGATGCCGGGAATGGATGGAATTTCGGTTATGGAGCGCATCAAGACAAATCAAGACTGTTCAGCTGACACTTCCTTTGTTATGATTACAGCTGCGAGCAGCGAGAATCTGACAGCGGATGCTTTTCGGATGGGCGCCTGTTATTACATAGTAAAGCCATTTTCGAAGGAGGCGGTTTTAGACAAGGTACATCGCCTGAAGAATTACAGGAACCGCGCTTCGACCCTGGCGGGCAACCGGAAGGTGGAGCCGTATATGGTGTCGGCGGAATATGAAAGACAGAATCTGGAGAGCGATGTGACGCAGATTCTGCATGAGATTGGGATTCCGGCTCATATTAAGGGATATCAGTACCTGCGGGATGCGATTATTTTGTCAGTCAGTGATAAAGAAATGCTCGGTTCTGTGACGAAAATCCTGTACCCGACCATCGCCAAGAAGCGCCAGACCACTTCAAGCCGTGTCGAGCGGGCAATCCGCCACGCGATTGAGGTCGCATGGAGCCGCGGCAAGATGGACACGATCAACGATCTATTTGGATATACCGTCAGCACAGGGAAAGGAAAGCCGACCAATTCGGAATTTATCGCATTGATTGTTGACAAGATTTGCCTGGATTATAAGCGGGATGTATAAAATCGTGCGGTGCTTTTTGGAGCCGAAAGTGCTGTAAGCCTTTTTAACACGATTGTAACACATTTATGAAAGTGACTGATTGCATGGGTAAATGTGTGTATGATAAGATAAAGGGGAAATAAAAGATGCAGGACTGAAAAACTGCCCCTGTATAAAACAGCTGGACAGAGAGGTCAGGAAAGCAGCTAAAAGAACGGAGAATTGCCTATGAAAAAAAAAGTACCGGCGTACAATGGAACCCTGCGGGATCACACGATTATGTGTCCGTATTGTATCAGTGAATGTTCAGGAATCCGCATCTTTGGAAAGCGTATCAAATCGATCGCCTTCTCAACGGATGTGGCAATCATCAAAAATATCAACGCGGATGCGATCATCGCAGTTTATCCGTTTACTCCGCAGGCAGCTATCTCACAGTCGATCATCAGCATCTCGGATGTGCCGGTGTTTGTCGGGGTCGGCGGCGGTCTGACCGGAGGAAAGCGTTCCGTCCGTCTGGCGCTTCAGGCAGAACATCAGGGAGCCTACGGTGTAGTGGTCAATGCGCCGATCGCGGATGAGGTCATCACGGAGATCAAGCGGGTGGTTGACATTCCGGTCATTGCGACGATTGCTTCGGTTCACACGGATGTCCGCCGCAAACTGGAGGCGGGAGCCGATATTTTAAATGTATCAGGCGCTGCCGCCACCGCATCGATGGTAGCCGAGATCCGGAAGGAGTATCCGGACGTTGCCATTATCGCGACCGGAGGACCGACTAATGAATCGATTTTGGAGACGATCGAGGCAGGAGCCAATGCGATCACGTACACGCCGCCGTCCAACGGCGAGCTGTTTGCGCGGACGATGAAGAAATACAGGGAGATCAATCCCTGATTATACAAAAGCCGGGGCCGAAGAGAAAACATAATTTTCTTTTCGGCTCCGTCTTTTATTTTTGTTTCATAGGAAATTGCGTCCTATGAAACAAAAAAACGCTCCGCGAGGATGCGCACTCGCGCGAAGCAGAAACATGTCGCAAGCGACCGCGCTCGGCGCGAGAATGTGCCAAGGCACATTCTTTTTCATGCGGTAAAATTTATAATTCATCCGGTACTATGCAAAATATCCAATTCAGAAAATACAGTCTGCAAATCGGAACTATTTGTCATATATTTCCCGATTTTTTTCTCTGTCGCCTACTTTCTAATTCCCTGATTCTATTGTATAATAATTTTAATAGGGTGCCAGATCGCGAGCGGGCACGGTTGGGAGGTAGTAGCTATGAAGAATATTCTGTTTATTGCATCGGAGGCGGTTCCATTTATCAAAACAGGAGGTTTGGCAGACGTTGTCGGATCCCTTCCAAAATGTTTTGATAAGCAGTATTTTGATGTGCGTGTCATGATCCCGAAGTATCTGTGCATCAAAGAGTCATTCCGCAATGAAATGAAGTATGTGAACCATTTTTATATGGATTATCTGGGACAGAACCGGTATGTGGGCATCCTGGAATATGAATATGAGGGCGTGACCTTCTATTTTATTGATAATGAGAGTTATTTCTGGGGTGATCGCCCGTATGGGGACTGGTATTACGATCTGGAGAAGTTTTCTTTCTTCTGCAAGGCGGCTCTCTCATCCCTGCCGGTGATCGGCTTCAAGCCGGATGTCATCCACTGCCACGACTGGCAGACGGGACTTATCCCGGTGCATCTCAAGGACAAATTCCACGGCGGCGAGTTCTTCCGGGATATCAAGTCCGTCATGACGATCCACAACCTGAAATTCCAGGGTGTGTGGGATGTGAAGACAATCCAGCATTTCTCTGAGCTGCCGGACTACTATTTTACACCGGATAAGCTGGAAGCTTACAAAGACGGCAATATGTTAAAAGGCGGCATCGTATACGCGGATGCGATCACGACGGTCAGCAACACCTACGCGGAGGAGATTAAGACTCCGTTCTACGGCGAGGGACTGGACGGTCTGATGCGTGCGAGAAGCAACAGTCTGCGCGGTATCTTAAATGGTATTGATTACGATGAATTTAATCCGGAGACAGATAAACGGATCGTACAAAATTATAACGCAAAGACATTCCGCAAGGAGAAATCCAAGAATAAAAAGGCGCTGCAGGCGGAGCTGGGACTGGCGCAGGACGAGAAAAAGTTCATGATCGGTATCGTCTCCCGTCTGACCGACCAGAAGGGACTTGACCTGGTACAGTGTGTGATGGATGAGATCTGTACGGAAGATGTACAGCTGGTTGTGCTGGGAACCGGAGATGAACGGTATGAAAATATGTTCCGCCACTATGACTGGAAGTACAATGATCGTGTTTCCGCTAATATTTATTATTCGGAAGATATGTCGCATAAGGTATATGCAGCCTGTGACGCATTCCTGATGCCGTCGCTGTTTGAACCATGTGGGCTGAGCCAGCTCATGGCGCTTCGCTACGGAACCGTGCCGATCGTGCGTGAGACGGGTGGCCTCAAGGATACTGTATGGCCATACAATGAATACGATGGAACCGGAACAGGATTTTCCTTTGCTAACTACAATGCACATGAGATGCTCGACTGCATCCGCTATGCAAAATACATCTATTATAATAAGAAGCGCGAGTGGAACAAGATCGTAGACCGCGGCATGGCGGCTGATTTTTCCTGGCAGACATCGGCTGGAAAATATCAGGAATTGTATGACTGGCTGATAGGATATTAATGACGAACCGAGTGATTTAGGACAGTGGCATATGTGTGGAAGAAAACAGAGGAATTAAGATAGTACAGGAGAGAAACATGACTTTTTTTCAGGAATTGACATCAAACCAGACGCTGATGACCGGCGTGACCGGGTGGGTGGTCGCCCAGGTGCTCAAGACGATTCTGGACATCGGGCTGAACCATTCGTTCAACCCGGAGCGTCTGATTGGCTCCGGCGGTATGCCGAGTTCCCACTCATCCACTGTATGTTCGCTGGCAACGGCGGCGGCGCTGCGGTACGGAGTGGGAAGCTTTGAATTTTCCATCAGCTTTATTCTGGCGATGGTTGTTATGTATGACGCGATCGGTGTCCGGCAGGAGACAGGAAAGCAGGCAAGAGTTCTGAACCGCCTGCTTTTCGATGATTTCCTCAAGCTGGACGGCGTGGTATTACAGGAAAAATTGAAGGAATACGTGGGGCATACGCCGATACAGGTAGCAGCAGGCGCGATTTTAGGCATTTTGATTGCATTTATTCTCGATCCGATGTTCATATAACGAACATCGGATCTTTTCATTTTGGCTGATAGATGGTATAAATATAGGGATAACGTGTATCTAAGCGTTAAATGAAACTGAGGAAATGAGAACAGAACAATGGAACAGAGAAGAGACATAGAAAATATCAAACCAGCCTGCCGGTTAATTCTGGCGAGTGCGTCTCCGCGCCGCAGAGAGCTTTTGGAGCGGATTGGGCTGAAACCGGAGATTCATCCGAGCACTTTGGAGGAAAATCCGCTCTGTACGGAACCGGCGCAGGTTGTGATGGAACTGGCGGGACAGAAGGCGCGCGATGTGATGGCGCAGGTGCGTGAGGAGGCGCGGACGACGGAAATCCCATTTTCCGGGATTATCATTGGTTCCGATACCGTTGTCAGTGTGGATGACGAGATTTTAGGAAAACCGGCGGATCGGGATGAGGCGCTTGAGATGATCGGACGGATCCAGGGGCGCAGCCACCGTGTATACACGGGCGTGGCGATCCTGACTGAGGATCGGGAGAGCTGCTTTGCGGTTGAGACGCGGGTGGATGTATATCCGATGAGCGATGCGGAGATCGAGGCGTATGTAGACTGCGGCGAGTCGATGGACAAGGCGGGCGCATACGGCATTCAGGGAAGCTTTGCCGCGCATATCCGCGGAATCGACGGTTCTTACACGAATGTGATGGGGCTGCCGGTCGGAAGGCTTTATCAGGAATTGAAGCGGATCTGCCCGGAGAAGATAGAAGATCTGCTCAAGCATACGGCCTGAGGTGGATGGCTGATGGAAAGAAAGTTACTGTTCACGGGTAGGTACTTTTGGAACCGAAAGTGCCGTAAGAAAACGTGGTGGCAGACCGTGAACCAGAGTGGAAGGATTGACAGAACGCAGCGCTGCTGGTCATATGTGTGAACAGTAATAAATCAGCCGCTCAGAGAGAATATGTGACAGGAATTGCTAAAATATGCAGGAGAAAGGGAGTATCCATGCAGAAACAGAAAAGGAAGACAAACCATATCCACCGGGCGGCGTGTGCCCTGCTTGCGGGGCTGGCGCTCAGCCTGGGGCTTTTGACTGGATGCGGCTCGGACGGCAGCACGATCGTGGTGGGAAAGAAGAATGAAAAAGGTTATTCCCGCGCGGAAGTGATGGTGATCGCCATGACGGAGAAAAAACGCTATGAGGAGGTCTGTACGGATCAGATCTGGGGCGTTTCAGTTGGAGAAAAGGGCGATGATTTTGAAACGTATCTAAAAAAACAGATCCGTTCGTTTATGGATGAGCTGAAAATCATGAACCTGCTGGCAGCCGACCGGGGGATTTCCCTGACTTCAGAGGAGCGGGCGGCGATGGACCGGGCAGCAGCCGAGTATTTTGGGCGTCTGCCGCAGTCGGCGATTGACTCGATGGGCGTGACAGAGGCGGATGTCCAGCATATCTATGAGGATTATGGTCTGGCGGAGAAGCTGGCGGGACAGCTCACGGACAATGTGGCGCTGGAGGTCAGCGACAGTGAGGCAAAGGTGATCCATGTTAGTCAGATAAAGACATCGGATGAGAGCGAGGCAGACGCCTTCCAGCGGGCGGCATCGCAGGAAGATGCCGATTTCCAGTCCTGTGCCGATGAAGCGGGGCTGACGGTGAGTGACCGGGTGCTGGGGCGCGGCGATGAGTCGGATGCCTATGAGAAAGAGGCATTTTCCCTTGCCGAGGGCACAGTCAGCCAGGTGATCCATGCGGACGACGCGTACTATGTGCTCAAATGTACGGACGATTACGACGAGGACGAGACGGCGGCGCGCAAGGAGCGCATCTACGAGGAGCGGAAAAAACGCGCCTTTCAGGAGATCTACGACCGGTTCAGCAATACGATCTCCGTTTCTTACAGCAGCGGGCTCTGGGACAGTCTGGATCTGACCTCGGAGTTCGAGAAAAATGACGCGGATTTCTTTGAGATTTACGCGGAATATGCGATCAAATAGGTAGTCTGTACCTGGGGCGGGTGGATAAAAAGTAAACTTATTTTTAAAAAAGGATAACAATTCGGAACAACCGCTTGACTACCGGGGAAAATTCTTCTACAATGAACGGTAATGTCCGGTCAGGCGGACATACTGTGGAGGAAAAATACATGAATATCATAAAAGCGGTCAATCTTGTATTTGATTATATAAGACGCGATGAAGAGGGGCAGGTAGAGGAAGTAAAGCGCGCCCTGGATCATGTGAATCTGGAGATTGAGAAAGGCAGCTTTGTGGCAATCCTGGGACACAATGGTTCCGGCAAGTCCACATTTGCCAAGCAGATCAATGGCATTTTGAGCCCGACCGACGGTACGCTTTTTGTATCGGAGATGGATACAAGGGACGAGGCGCATCTGTGGGATATCCGCAAAAATGCGGGCATGGTCTTTCAGAACCCGGATAACCAGATCATAGGAAATATAGTGGAAGAGGACGTCGGATTCGGTCCGGAAAATATCGGAGTTCCGACCGAGGAGATCTGGAAGCGAGTGGATGAGAGCTTAAAGGCAGTCGGGATGACGATGTACCGCAAGCAGTCCCCGAACCATCTGTCCGGCGGACAGAAGCAGCGTGTGGCGATCGCGGGCGTCATGGCGATGAAACCAGAATGTATCGTGCTCGATGAGCCGACGGCGATGCTCGATCCGAACGGACGCAAGGAGGTTATCCGCACCGTCCATGAGTTAAACCGGGCGGAAGGAATCACGATGGTGCTGATCACCCATTATATGGAAGAGGTGGTCGATGCAGACCGCGTGATCGTCATGGATGACGGTCATATCGTGATGGACGGCACGCCGAAGGAGATTTTCTCCCGCGTGGAGGAACTAAAACAATACCGGATGGATGTGCCGCAGGTGACGGAGCTTGCGTGGGAGCTGCAGAAAAAGGGAATTCCGCTTCCAGATGGAATCCTTCGTAAATCGGAGCTTCTGGACGCACTGGTACCGCTTTTGAAAGAGGAATAGAGATGGCAATACAGGTAGAAGATTTGTGCTACACCTACGGCGAGGGCACGGCGTTAGAGCGCCAGGCATTAAAGCACGTAAGTTTTGAAATTCAGGACGGCGAATTTGTCGGTCTGATTGGTCATACCGGATCGGGAAAATCAACCCTGATCCAGCATTTAAACGGTCTGATCAAGCCGACCAGCGGCGACATTAAGTATCAGGGTGTCAGCATTTACAGCCAGGGTTATAAATTAAAGGATCTGCGGAGTAAAGTGGGGCTGGTGTTCCAGTATCCGGAGTACCAGCTCTTTGAGGCAGATATTTTTACGGACGTCTGTTTCGGACCGAAAAATCTGGGACTTCCGCAGGAAGAGGTGGAAAAACGTGCCCGCCATGCCTTAAAGCTGGTCGGCATGGATGAAAAATTTTATAAGCAGTCCCCGTTTGAACTTTCCGGCGGACAGAAACGCCGCGTCGCGATCGCGGGTGTACTGGCGATGCGTCCGGAGATGATGATCCTCGACGAGCCGACGGCGGGACTCGATCCGCAGGGGCGCGATGAGATTTTAGGTCAGATTGAGCGCCTGAACCGGGAGCATGGGCTGACGATTTTGGTGGTTTCCCACAGCATGGAGGACATGGCGCGCTACGTGGACCGCATCATGGTCATGAACGACGGCGTGAAGATGTTTGACGATACGCCGAAGGAGGTATTCCGCCATTACAAGGAGTTAGAGGCGATCGGTCTTGCCGCGCCGCAGATCACTTATGTGGTGCAGGAACTTCGGGAGCGCGGGATTCCGATCGACGACGCGATCACGACGGTAGAAGAGGCGCGGGAGGCGATTCTGGCGCTGTATAACAAGCGGAGGGAGAAACAATGATACGGGATATCACAATCGGACAGTATTATCCGGTCGAATCAGTGGTTCACCGGCTGGATCCGCGTACCAAGCTGTTTGGAACGCTGATCTACATTATTTCATTATTTTTCGCGGATAACCTGCTCTGCTATGCGGCAGCGACCGTATTTCTGGCGATGGCGGTCCGCGCCTCACGCGTACCATTTAAGTTTATCGTGCGGGGACTCAAGGCGATCGTGTTCCTGTTACTTATCAGTATCAGCTTTAACCTGTTTCTGACAAATGGACGGGTGATTTTTCAGATAGGATTCTTAAAAGTGACGCATGAGGGCTTGCGGCTGGCAGTTTTCATGGGTCTGCGCCTGATGTATCTGGTGATTGGTTCCTCTGTCATGACGCTGACGACGACCCCGAACCAGCTCACGGACGGCTTGGAGCGGAGTCTGGGATGCTTGAACCGTCTCCATGTGCCGGTGCATGAGATCTCGATGATGATGTCGATCGCGCTGCGTTTTATCCCGATCCTGATTGAGGAGACGGATAAGATCATGAAGGCACAGATGGCGAGAGGCGCTGATTTTGAATCTGGCAATCTCGTACAGCGGGCAAAGAGCATGATCCCGATTCTGGTGCCACTTTTCGTATCGGCGTTCCGCCGCGCGACGGATCTGGCGATGGCGATGGAGGCGCGCTGCTACCGGGGCGGAAGTGGGCGCACGAAGATGAAGCCGCTGCATTATGAGAGGAGAGACCGGATTACCTACTTGATTCTTCTGGCTTATCTGGGAATTGTGATTGTACTGCGGATCGTTTTTTAGCGAAAAAGGGGTTACTGTCCGCGGGTAGGCACTTTTGGAACCGAAAGAGAGGTGCATAGGCTGTGCAAGCTGTGTGCCTCTTGATTTTTGTATTTTGGTTAGTTACAGCTAACATAAGGTGGAATGGAGAACAACAGAAGGAGGACTTCAATGGAATTAAAACAGCTTGAATATTTTATGGTTGCCTGTGAAAAAGGTAGTTTTAATCAGGCAGCAGAATGCCTATACACATCCCAACCGAATGTCAGCAAGGTGATCGGGATGCTGGAACAGGAGCTGGGGCGTGCGTTATTTGAGCGGACAAGCAGAGGGCTCAGGGTTACCCCATATGGAGAAACGGTCCGGGAGTATGCACACAATATTTTAAATCATGTGAGTCTTATTAACTCGCTGGCAGAAGATACGCAGGAACGGAAATTTACCGTTTCTACCTACCCGAGCAACATGATTGCGAGGCTTCTGACAGATTTTTATAAGAAATATGGCTGCGAGTGCCAGATTTCCCACCGGGAAGGCAGTGTGGAGGAGATTAGTGATCAGGTATCCCAGGGAATTTCGGAGTTGGGGATTGTGTATGTAGCACAGAAACAGGTTCCGGCATTCCGGCATATTTTGTCCCACAAAAAATTGTCTTTTCAGGAACTGGATGTCAAACCTGCCTGTGTTTATGTGGGACCAAATCATCCGCGTTATGAGGATGAGAGTATCGATTTTACCGAGCTTCCGCAGTTAAAATTCGTCAGCGGAATCCGGGATTTTTTCTCAATGGAGCATCATTTAAACCATGTGAGCCTGGGAGCGATCAGTACGGATATGCTGAATACGGTTGTACATACCAATAGCGATCATATGACAATGAATCTCCTGATGCAGAGCGATATCTGCAGCCTGGGAATTGATTTTTTATATGAGGATTATAAACAATATCCAATCCGTAATCTGAAGATCCGGAATAGTGAACCATTTCTGGTAATCGGATATATTTACCAGAATGAAGAAAAGCTGAGTGCGGAGGCAGCGTGGTTTTTAGAACATTTCAAAAAAATGCTTTAATTGTTTAGATATAACAAATCGTTATAGCAATCCCCCTGTAAAACGATAGTGGTTAGTTGTGCGTAACTATGTTATCCTTTTATCTGCCGGTAAAAACGAATTGTTTTAACAAAGTAGATAAAAGAGATGCAGGCTTTCAAACCTGCGTCAGGCATAACAGGAGGACATATATGAAAAAAAGTAAAAGACTCATAGCGGCAGCTGGTGTTCTTTCCGTGGCTGTCTTGGCTGGATGTGGCGGAAACGCTTCAAACAGTACAGAAGGGACAAAATCAGAGCAGAGTGCATCGGCAGAGAGCACGAAGGATGAACTGGTATTTGTTAATTACCGGGATATCCGTGATCTGAATCCACATCTGTATGCAGGTGAAATGTATGCACAGGAAATGCTCTACGAGACCTTAGTCAATATTACAGAAAATGGGTATGAGGGCTGCCTGGCAGAGAGCTGGGATATCAGTGAAGATGGAAAGACCTACACGTTCCACATCCGTGATGGAGTGAAATTTTCGGACGGAGAGGTGTGTGACGCCAACGCGATCAAGGCAAACTTTGATGCAATCATTGAAAACAAAGATCGTCACACCTGGCTGGAAATGATGAATCTTCTGGTTGGGGTTTCGGCTCCGGATGATAAAACCTTTGTGATCGAACTGTCGGAGCCGTACTATCCTCTGCTGACAGAGTTGGGAGTTACCCGTCCGTTTGCAATGATTTCTCCGAAGGCGATGAAGGACGGAAGCACAAAGGATGGCGTAAACGAATACATTGGAACAGGTCCATATGTCCTGACCGATTTTGTGACAGATGAGTATGCAGTATTTGAAGCAAACGAAAACTATTGGGGGGAGCAGCCGTCCATCAAAAAGATTACGGTAAAAGTAATACCGGATAATCAGACGCGTATCATGGCACTGGAAAAAGGGGAAATTGATCTGATTTTCGGTAAAAATATGATTGATGCGGATGCAATTAACCAGTATACGGGAAATGACAATTTTACGGTTGCGTTATCGGATCCGACCTCGACCCGGCAGATTGTACTGAATACAACCCGTGATATTCTGGATGAGAAGGAAGTGCGTAAGGCACTTCAGCATGCGACAAACAAAGCAGCGATTTCAGAAGGTATTTTTTATGGTCTGGAACAGCCGGCGGATACACTGTTTGCATCTACCGTTCCTTACTGCGATATCAATCTGACCCCATATGAGTATGATGTGGAAGAAGCAACGAAGATGCTGGAGGAAGCAGGCTGGACGTTGGCTGGAGACGGCGTACGTGAAAAAGACGGCCAGAAAATGGAACTGGAGCTGCTTTATAACAGCGATAGTGTGACGGAAAAAGCGATTGCGGAGTACCTCCAGAGCGAATACCAGAAGCTGGGTGTCTCCCTGAACATTCATGGAGAGGAAGAACAGTCTTACCGTGATAGTATGAAGGCTGGAAACTTTGACATGGTATTTAATATCTGCTGGGGAACTCCGTATGACCCGCAGTCCTCCCTGGCGGCGATGCGCGCTCCGGTTTATGGAGATTTTGCGGCACAGCAGGGACTGGAAGATAAGGCAGATATCGATGATGCGATTACAGAGATCCTGGTTTCCACGGATGAAGAGCGCCGTCAGGAGCTGTATACATTTGTGCTGACCCGTCTGCATGAGGATGCGGTCTATATTCCGCTTACTTATGAGTGCAATAAGGCAATCTACCGTTCGGATCTGCAGGGCTTCCATTTTACGCAGACTCAGTATGAGGTTCCGTTCGCTGATTTCTATTTTGGAGAGAAGAAATAAAGGAAAAATAAATGAAACAATATATCATAAAACGAATCCTGTCGGCAATTCCGCTTCTTATTATCATTTCGTTTGTGTGTTTTGTGTTTATTAACCTGATACCATCCGATCCGGCGGAGGTGGCACTGCGCATCCGCCAGGTACCGATTATTACAGAAGAGGCGGTGGCACAGGTAAGGGCGGAACTTGGATTGGACAAACCATATCTGATACGATATATTTCCTGGCTGGCTGACTGTCTGAGGGGAGATTTTGGAATCAGTTACGTCAATCCGAGCCGTACAGTTGCGGGCGAACTGATGCGCTGTCTTCCGGCGACTCTGCAGCTTGCGGGTGTATCGTTTGTGATGGTTCTGGTACTGAGCATTCCGATTGGAGTGCTCTGTGCCGTTTATAAGGATGGTGTGTTTGACCGCATCATGCGGGCGATTGTTTTTATGACAACGGCGATGCCTGCATACTGGGTAGGGCTTCTTCTGATCTGGCTGGTTTCGATCAAGCTGGATCTGCTTCCAACGAGCGGAAGCGGGAGCTTTAAACACCTGATTCTGCCATCGTTTACGGTATCATTGAGTTATATATCGACGTATATCCGCCTGATCCGCAATAATATGTTGGAAAACATGAAACAGGATTATGTTCTCTATGCCAATGTGAGAGGCATTCCAAACCGGCAGATTCTTCTTAAACACATTTTGAAAAATTCGATGCATACTTGTATTGTAGCGATCGGAATGAGCATACCGCAGCTGATTTCCGGAACGATCGTCGTTGAGAATGTATTTGCCTGGCCGGGGCTTGGGACACTCTGTATCAGCTCGATTTTTAACCGGGATTATCCGGTGATCCAGACGTATGTGCTATTGATCGGAGTACTATTTGTCGGATTTAATTTATTATTTGATATTCTTCAGACAATTTCAGATCCGCGTCTTAGAAAGGAGAGTCATTGATGGTAGGACGATTGATTCGAAACCGGGCGGCCGTTGGAACGATTGGTCTGGTGCTTATCGTGGCGCTCATAGGGATCTTTGCACCGTTTATCGCACCGAATGATCCGTATGCAACGGATATTTTAAATAAATTTGCCGGATTCAGCCAGCAGTATCCACTTGGTACCGATAATCTGGGACGGTGTATTTTGTCGAGAATGATTTATGGAATCCGTCCGACGCTGGGGCTGGCAGTCCTGACCATGCTTGGAACGATTGGCCTGGGAGCGTTGATGGGACTTTTGGCAGGTTATTTCCGCGGGATCGTGGAAGAGGTGATCATGCGCACAGTCGATGTAATGCTTTCATTTCCGAGCCAGATCATGGTGTTTGCAGTGGTAGCCCTGTTGGGAATCAGCGTGCAGAATGTAATTCTGGCCAATGTGTTTATTAAATGGGCCTGGTATGCGCGGATGATCCGGACAGGTGTTATGCAGTATCGTGACCGGAACTTTGTGCGCTTTTCACGATGTATAGGAACACCAGAATCTTTTATATTATTTCGCCATCTTGTACCGTCAATTGCGGCAGATCTGGCAGTTTTATCCTCTCTGGATGTCGGATGGGCGATTATCAATATTTCAACCCTCTCATTTCTGGGACTGGGTGTACAGGCACCGACACCGGAATGGGGAGCGATGCTGAGCGAGGCGAAGAATGTCCTCACCAGCAATCCGGTACAGATGCTGGTTCCGGGAATTGCGGTGGTAATTCTGGTAGCAGCGTTTAACCTGATGGGAGATGCCCTGCGGGATGTGCTGGATCCGAAGGAGGTGCAGAAATGAGCCTGAATCATGAGCGGGTGCAGCCGATTCTGCGGGTGGATGGACTGAATGTAGAACTGAAAATCAGAAATAAACAGAAAAAATTGGTCGAGAATGTAAGCTTTGAGGTAGAGCCGGGGCAGTGCCTGGGTATTCTGGGAGAATCCGGAAGCGGAAAAAGCATGACGGTAAAAGCAATTCTGGGACTTCTGGACCGCCAGTTCCGGATAGAAGGACAGGCATGGTTTGAGGGAAAGGATCTATGCCGGGCAGGACGGGATGAACTGCGGCGGCTGCGTGGGCAGAAGATAGGCATGGTTCTCCAGAATCCGATGACCTGCTTTGATCCACTTTACCGGATTGGAAGCCAGATGGCCGAGACCTTTGCAGCCCATACAGATTGGGATCGGGCAAAGATCCGGGAGATTTCCCTGGAAGTATTGGAAAAAATGAGAATTCATAATCCGGAGGAAGTGCTGGGGCAGTATCCACACCAGCTTTCCGGAGGAATGCTTCAGAGAATCATGATTGGGCTGGCACTGGCGATGAAGCCGGCACTTCTGGTGGCAGATGAACCGACAACGGCAATCGATGCCATCACCCAGGCTGAAATTTTGAAGGAATTTCAGCGGATCAAGGAAGAAAGTCATACGGCGATGATATTTATCTCCCATGATTTGGGGGCGGTTTCGAAGATTGCGGACGAGATCGTCGTGATGAATGGAGGAAAACTGGTCGAACAGGGCGATTTTGAACATATCTTAAGGCATGCAAAGGATCCGTATACACGGATGCTTGCAGAGACACGGCGCTCGGTCATGGAGCGCTACCGGCTTTGCCTGGATAATCAGGAGGAATTATGCTTGAATTAAAAGATATATGTGTCAGCTTCCGGAGTGAGCGTCAGGATAAATTGTTTGGAACCTCCAGGGACCAGGTGCTGTTTGACGTATCTTTGCAGGTGGAAAAGGGAAGCTGCCTGGGGATCTTAGGAGAAACTGGAAGCGGAAAATCGACGGTTGGACGTGTCCTTTGCGGACTTTTAAAACCGGATTCCGGGCAGGTGCTTCTGGATGGGGAGGAGATTTATCGAAACCGTCAGGGGAGAAAGAATCTGCAGAAGAAAATCAGTATTGTTTTTCAGGATTATACAACCTCGGCGAACCCGCGTTTCCGTATACGGGATATTCTGGCGGAGGGACAGCGGGCAGCAGCACGTAAAAAGGGAATCCGGAAGCTTTCAAGAGAGAAAATAAAAAAAGGTGCCGGAGAGCTGATGGAGATGGTGGGACTAAGTTCAGATTTTCTGGATCGATATCCCCATGAATTGTCCGGCGGTCAGCTCCAGCGAGTCTGCATTGCCCGGGCGGTAGCCTGCGAACCGGAGATAATTCTGTTCGATGAGGCGATTTCATCTTTGGATGCACATACGCAGGTGCAGGTTATGGATCTGCTTATAGATTTAAAGGAGAAACTGAATCTGACGTATGTATTTATTACGCATGATTTGACGTCGGTTACCTATCTGTGCGATGAGGTGCTGTTTTTATACCGCGGACATATCACAGAATGCCGTCCGGTCCGGGAGCTGGGAAAGACAACGGATGAATATGCGCGCAGGCTGCTGCAGGCGATCGTTTAGATGGAATTGAGTAAAAGGAGCAGAAAAGTTCTCAGAACAGGAAATAGAACATGAAAATATATGAAACGAAGGTGGAGGCAGGCACGAAGCAGTGGCTGAAAATTCCGGTGGATGAGGAATGCAGCCTGAAAGCGGCGGCTTTCTGTGGTTCAAGACCGGGAAAACGGTTGATTGTTACAGCGGGGGTACATGGCTGTGAGTACATAGGAATTCTGGCAGTTTCCCGTCTGATTCAGGAACTGGATCCGAGGCAGATGAAGGGAGAGGTTGTATTTCTTCCGATTGCTAATGAAGGTGGATTTTATAAGGAAATCAAGCAGCTGGTACCGGAGGATGGTGTCAATTTAAATCGGGCATTTCCGGGAACGGAAATGGGAAGCCGGTCAGCGAAGATAGCAGCAGCTGTGGAAACGTATCTGTATCCAGATGCGGACTTCCTCGTGGATCTCCATAGTGGAGATATTCACGAGATGGTAGTTCCGTTTGCCTTTTTTCCGGTGGCAGCAGGCGAGACGGTAGAAAAAAAGGCGGCTGCAGCGGCAAGAGCGATGTCTTTGTCGTGGAGAGTGGCATCAACGGCGAAAAATGGTCTGTACAGCTGGGCAGCGCAGAAAGGAATCCCGGCTCTTCTACTAGAACGGGGCGGACTGGGACGTTGGACAGAACGGGAGGTGGATGCATATCGGATAAACCTGTATGAACTGCTGGTTCATCTGGATATTTTGCCAGAAAGTATTCTGGAATCAGTCAAAGGAATGAATTTAAAAGATTCAGAAAGCTCCCCGGAATCAGAGGTACTTCCATCCGGGAAAATAGAGCAAAGGGAGATTCGGATCATGCGCTATCTGGAGGCACCGGGAAATGGATTCTGGTATCCGGCTATCCGGGAAGGAAGCTGCCTGAAAAAAGGAGATTTACTGGGAGAAATCCGGCGGCTTGACGGCAGCCTGATGTATCGTTATGAATCAGAGCTTGACGGCATGGTCTTTTACTATACCTTGTCACTGGGGGTAAGTGAGGGAGAACCGCTGGTAGCATATGGCGAATGCTAAGAAAAAAGCATCTTTGGATGAAAGGATCCAAAGGTGCTTTTTGCATAGGAAAAGACGGTCAATAAAAAAATATCTGTCAAAAAAAGGGGATTATATGGTATGATAAATAGCAGAAAATAGATTTTTGAGGATAAATATAGAAATAGAGGAATATATATGAGACGAATTAAGCTAGTGGTTTCTTATGACGGAACCGCCTACTGCGGGTGGCAGCTTCAACCCAACGGAGTGACCATTGAGGAGGTGCTGAACCAGGCACTTTCTTCTCTTTTAAAAGAGGATATCCAGGTCATCGGGGCGAGCCGGACGGATTCGGGTGTCCATGCGATGGGAAATGTGGCAGTTTTCGATACCGAGAGCCGGATTCCGGGGGATAAGATCTGCTTTGCACTCAACCAGCGTCTGCCGGACGATGTGCGGATCCAGGCATCGGAGGAGGTACCCCTTACCTTCCATCCACGCAAGGCAAACTGTGTGAAAACCTATGAATACAAGATTTTAAACCGCAAGATCGATATGCCGCTGCAGCGCTTATACAGCTATTTCTGCTATTTCAATCTGGATTTAGAGAAAATGCAGAAAGCGGCATCCTATCTCATCGGTGAGCACGATTTCAAGAGCTTTTGTACGGTGCGGACCCAGGCGGAGGAGACGGTGCGGACCATCTACAGCTTAGATATCACCAAGGTAAATGACCTTATTACTATCCGGATCAGCGGCAGCGGCTTTCTCTACAACATGGTCCGCATCATCGCCGGGACGCTGGTTAAGATCGGCATGGGCGTTTACCCGCCGGAGAAGATGGAGGAGATTCTGGAGGAGAAAAACCGAGCGGCAGCAGGTCCTACGATCCCAGCACGCGGGCTGACGCTCGTAAGCCTGGAGTATGAAAAAGAGCTGGCACCGTACCTGGAGGGCGAAAATAAGCACTGGCACTATGTGCTCGATCAGAGAAATGTCCCGGAGAAAGGGCTTGCATACCTCACGATCGAGCGCTGTGAGCCGGAAGAGCTTGACGGCGTGCTGCGCCGCGTGATCCATCAGGCATACCGAAACGGCGCGAAACGGGTGTTTGTGCGGGATACGTTTGGAGAAGAGGGGAGCATCTGCGGATATTACCGGCTGAGACGGCAGCCGGAGACGGAAGAAGGCTGGCTGGAAGCCGTCTACGAGGGTGAACATCGGTGAGCATGAGTAGAACATTTGATTATCTGGTCTGTTTCAGCGTCTATTCGCTGATTATCCTGATTATAGGAAAATCATCGTTCGGTGAGAGCGATTCGATAGGGAAATTTTTTATCGGAGAACGGAAATGCGGGTTCTGGCGGCTGTTTTCCACCTTCGTCGGGACCTGGGTGTCCGCTGCGACCATTCTGGGATACACGGGCAATGTTTTTGAAAATGGAACCTCCGTGATCGCTGTGACGGTTATCCCGTGGTTCATCGGCGCGGGGCTGCTGTATCTCATCAGCGGTCGTATCTATGACTGCGACATGCTCACGATCCCGCAGTTTATCGGGGAGCGCTACCATTCCCGCTTTCTGCGGACCTGCTGTGCGCTGCTGCTCTCGGGCGGTTACGTTTTTTATCTGGTGATCCAGATAAAGGGATTTGGAATTGCGGCGGCGACGCTTTTAAATATTGATTATAAAGTTGCAATTTTTTTGGTTTATCTGTTTATTCTGTATTCTACCTTTGGAGGATTCAATTCGGTTACCAAGACGGATGGCGGAAACCTTATCATGCTCACGATCAGTATAGTGGTTGTCTATTTTGTCGTGGTCGGAGGAATAGAGGGAAGCGGATTTTTGACAAACGCGGAGGTGTTTAGCCGAAATGCGGCGGGCAGCGGGACGGACAGTTTTGGAAATCTGATGAAAGATTACAGCCTTACCATGTACCTCACGATGTTTTTTGGCTGGGGTATGGGGCTGGCAGCGAACCCACAGTATCTGATCCGGATTGTGGCGGCAAAGAGCCGTGAGACGGCGCGGAAAGTCCTGATCTGTTCGCTGGTGTTCTTGACATTTTTTTATTTCTGCCTGACTCAGATCGGTCTGGGGCTTCGGATCCTGTTTCCTTATCTGTCCTATTACTTCGGATCAGACGATATTTTTGTCTACGCAATTAATTATTTGCTCCGATCGCGGTTCAGCGGATTTTTCTTAATCAGCGTGATCGGCGCGTGCATGTCGACGGCGAACTCGCAGCTGCTTCTGATTGGCTCGATGATGTCCTACGATGTGGCGGCGCAGTATGGAAAATGGAAGAAAACAGAGGACCGTATCCTGGGGCTGACGCAGCTCTTTATCTTTCTCGGCGGAACGCTGGCGCTTCTGCTCTCCTTAAATCCACCGTCCAACAGCCTGTTTTTCGGCGCGGATATCTGGGGATTGTTTTCAGCAATTCTGACGCCACTTCTCTACGGCACGCTTTATTATAAGCGGGCAACGAGGACGGGCGCATGGGCGGCATTTGTGACAGGGGTAACCGGGACGGTGCTGCTTCAGCCACGCGAGCTGCCGGTTTACTGGGGATTTCCGGTGACGCTGTGTTCGACCCTGGTTTTTGTCCTTGCCCCGGTGCTGGAGAGTATATGGAAAAAACGTGCTTGCTAAAGGCGGGCATTTGGAAACATGAAGCTGTCAGACAACAGCGAGAAGGAGGCGAAAACGAGCGATGAATAAATGGCTGAAACGTCTTTCAAATTGGTTTTTCCAGATTGAAAATGAGGTCATGATTCCCTTTGTTCTGGTGGGAATCCTTGTCATCGGAAGTTTCAGCGTGATTTCCTATTATAATGGCTACACGATGCAGAAAAACAGCGAGCTGGAGCTGGCGGATACGCTGTTTGAGGATGTAAACCGCGATCTGCATTTTCTGGAAAAGCGTCTGCCGGAGGAGGAGATCGCGGAAAAATACCGGAATTTTGAGCGCGGGCGGATTCGGATTCTGGATCGTGACGGTGAGGAGATCACGGCTGGAACCCGTTGGGAAAACACATCGGTACTGGCAGTCAGCAAGGGGGACAATCCATTTGGCTGGCGGCTGGAGTACCGGATGGATGAGAGAATATTCGGGGAACGCATCTTAGAGCAGCAGAGCTATTTGGTAGTCGGCGCCATCGCGTCGCTGATTCTCATCTGCCAGGCAAGCATTTTCATTTCCCACAGTATCACGCGCCCCATCCGCCGGATGAGCCATACCTGTAAGGAAATCGAGGAAAACAAGGGCAGTTATCAGAAATACCGGTTTGAGGCGGTCAGCCGCCACGACGAGATCGGACAGCTGGCGGTTACCTTTGAGGGGCTGCTCAAAAACATGGATAATTACACGAAAATGGAATATACCAGCCGGATGGCAGCGACGCTGGCGCATGAGATCAAGAACCCGATCGCGGGCATCCGCTCCGGCATTCAGCTTTTAAAGGGCAGGACGGTCAAGGACGGCGATAAAATGCTCTGTGACAGCATGATCCATGAGATCGACCGTGTCACGGCGCTGATCATGAACCTTCTGACTTTGTCAATCCGGCGTGAATCACCGAAAACGGAGATTTCTGTGACCGGTGTTTTAAAGGAGATCGGAATGATCTATGCGAAAGGACCGGACAGCCGCCGCGCATCGCTTTTTGTGGAGGCAGAAGAGGGACTGAGGGCGTGTCTCAATGAAAATGAGTTTCGCCAGATCATTCACAACCTGATCAGCAACAGCCTGAGGGCGCTGGTACCGGACCGCGAGGGCCAGATCAAGCTCATGGCAGCCGCGCAGGAGAAAGAAGTGCTTGTGACGGTGCGGGACAACGGGAAAGGCATGACGGAGGAAGAAGTCTCCAAGGCGCTGGAACCATTTTATACAAAGAGCATCAACGGAACCGGGCTGGGGCTCTCAATCGTGAGCCGCCTGGTGGAGTCAAATGGAGGAACGATGGAGATCGTGAGCAAGCCGGGGGTAGGGACAGACGTGGTTTTAAAATTTCCGGGGAAAATGGTATAATGTGAACACTTGACGAGGTATTTTCGAGTCTAGTGAGAACATATACCTGAGCACTTAATGAGGTGTTTCACGAATTTAGTGGTCATGGTATAATGTTATGAAACAGGGAGGAGGATGCACATGGATCGAATTTTGATTGTGGACGATGAATTTCTGATTCGCTATACACTGGAGGAAGGACTGAAGGACCGGGGATATGACGCCTATTCAGCCGCAACCGTTGAGGAAGGACTGGAGTTTGTCAGGAAATATCATCCGGGGGTGCTCCTTCTCGACAATCTCCTCGAAAACAGTGTCGGGATGGATGAGATTGTCAATTTCAAAAATGCAGATGAGGAACTGCAGGTCATCATGATGACGGCGTACGGTTCCGTCTCCCAGGCGGTTGAGGCGACGAAGCGCGGCGCATATGATTATATTTTAAAGCCGTTTGATGTGGATGAGATCGATATGCTGATCAAGCGGTGTCTGGAGCAGAAGCGCAACCGGGATTCACTCGTCTTCCTGAAAGGCGATGTGCCGCAGTTTTTAGGTGTCAGTGAGGCAGCTGCCCGGATCCGGCATCTTATTCAGGTGCTTGGGGAAAATTTGTCGGTCAATGTACTCCTGCGCGGGGAGACGGGAACGGGCAAGGAGGTTGTGGCGCGGCAGATTCATGCGAACAGCGCCCGCAAGGATAACCTGATGGTACGCATTAACTGCGGTGCGATTCCGGAAAATCTGATGGAGAGCGAGCTCTTTGGCTACGAGCGCGGCGCGTTTGCGGGGGCGCTCAAGACGAAAAAGGGCTTGATTGAGCTGGCGGACGGCGGTACGGTCTTTTTGGACGAGATCGGCGAATTGCCGATGGCGATGCAGACGAAACTTCTGACCTTCCTGGATGACCGGAAATTTAAGCGGATCGGCGCGCTGGAGGACACGGCGGTTGATGTTCGGATCATTGCGGCGACGAACAGAAATCTCGAGGAGGCGATCAAGGCGGGGCAATTCCGGGAGGATCTGTTCTACCGGCTGAATGTTATGCAGATCGAGATTCCGCCGCTTCGTGACCGGCGCGAGGATATCCCGGTGCTCTGTGACTATTACCTTGACTATTATAATAAAGCCTTTGCCCGCAATATTGAAAAAGTGGATCCGGATTTCATGCGGGAGCTGCTCTTGTATGACTGGAAGGGCAATGTCAGGGAGCTTAAAAATATTTTTGAGCGCTGTTTTCTCTTCAGCCAGGGAAATATCCTGGAAAAACACGTGGAGCTGGCGCCGGTCGAGCGGGAGGCAAGGCCGGAGAGCGGGGACTGCATCTATCTGAAAGATCTGAAAAAAGGACCGATCGACCTCGAGCAGGAGGTCGCGGCGCTGGAGAAACGATATATGTCGGAGGCGTTGAAACTTTCCGGCAATAACCTGACGCGGGCGGCGGCGCTGCTCGGTGTCACCCGGTTCTCAATGAAACGGAAGATGGAGCGGGAAGACGGGGAGAAGTAGAAAAAGCAGAAAAACTGTATCAGGAGGAAGGACGAAAACGGTTGTCTGGTAAACCGGGTGCAGGAATGAATGGTAAAAAGGTGCAAAAAATCACATCGTGCAAAAACGCACGCCTAAAACGTGCGTT